>CAZKDJ010000020.1:0-34193 GCA_964551295.1 uncultured Anaerolineales bacterium
GTCAAGGAGGCAGCAATGGCAGAAAGATCTCGTACTGAACGCTTGGTGAGACGGCTGCAAGAACTACAGATGAATACGCCAGATGTCGAGGCCACGGCCGTTGTGAGTGTAGACGGGCTCACGATGGCCTCCTTTCTTCCGGCGGGCGTCGAAGAGGATCGAGTCTCCGCGATGTCCGCCGCAATGCTCTCACTGGGTGAGCGAATCGCCAGCGAGCTGGGACGCGGTATGCTCGATGAAGTTTATGTCAAAGGAGAAAATGGCTACGTCGTCCTCCGCGCCGTTGGGGAAGAAGCTGTCTTGACTGTGCTGGCCCGCCAGCAGACTAAACTGGGCTTGCTGTTCCTGGATATGCGCCGTGCTTCTGAAGACTTGGCTACCATCCTGGAGGCCTGACGCAAGAAAGGAGGCGGAAAGTGCCACGCATTGAACCAAGCGGACTATATTACAATAACACAATCGTTCGTTACACCCTCGAAGCGATGGAAGAGGTCATGGGCAGGAACGGGTTGAATGCCATCCTGAACTTGGCCGGTCTTTCGCATCTGATTGATAACTATCCTCCCGACGACCTGAAAAAAGAGTTCGAGTTTTCGGATTTCTCGGCTCTGATGGGCGCCCTGGAGGAAATGTATGGGCCACGCGGGGGACGCGGGCTCCAGCTCCGAGCCGGGCGCGTCGGCTTCACCCGAGGCGTGCAAAAAATGGCCGGCATGGTTGGCGTCAGCGACCTGGCGTTCAGGGTACTCCCCCTGAACGCCAAGCTCAAGGCTGGCCTCCCGGCGATGGCGATGGTGTTTACCAAATTTAGTGACCAGAAGAGCACCGTCGAGGACAAAGGCGACTATTACGCTTACATCATCCACGTGTGCCCGGTCTGTTGGGGACGCACCGCCGACCGACCGATCTGTTTCGCCGCCAAAGGAGTCATCGAAGAGGGATTGCACTGGGTCAGCGGCGGCCTCAAGTTCCGCGTAGAGGAAATCGAATGTGTGGCCATGGGCGGAGAGACCTGCACGTTTGCAATCTACAAAGAGCCCATAGGCTAGTGCCAAACAAGAACGTTTCCTAGGCAAGCAAAATAAGGGGAGGAAGAACGTGGCGGGAGTTCCTCACATCCTCGTAGTAGAAGACCAACCCAACACGGCCGAAATGCTAACCTCGTATTTCAAGACGCAGGGGTACGAGGTCACTTCGGTTGGTTGGGGAAAAGACGCCCTAGCCTTTGTGGAAAAGACGGTCCCAGACCTTGTCGTGCTGGACATCCGTCTGCCAGACATCGACGGCTATGAAGTGTGCCGGCAACTGCGCACACACCGGCGTACCACTCAGGTCCCCATCATCTTTCTGACCGAGAAACGTGAACGCTCGGACAAGCTGCAGGGCCTGAAACTGGGGGCGGTGGACTATATCACCAAGCCATTCGACATCCAAGAGTTGCGCTTGCGCGTGCGCAACGTCCTGCGCCGCTCCAACCTAGAGCAGATGTCCCACTTTGTCACCGGCTTGCCAGGCCCCTCCCTGTCCGATGAGCGCTTGCGCGACCTGTTGGGCACGTCCGACTGGGCGCTGCTCTCTGTGGGACTGTACGGATTGGACAAGTTCGCCGACGTCTATGGATTTGTGGCGCGGGATGACGTCATGCGCGCAGTGGCACTCATGTTGAATCACGTTGCGAATGAGAGTCAGGATCCCAATGCGTTTGTGGGTCACCTGGACGACTCTAATTTCTTTGTCATCATCGCGCCGGACAAAGCCCAACACGTGCAGCAGGCCCTCACGGTGCGGCTGGAAGAGGCGATGGCCTTCTTCTACCCCCGTTCAGATTGGGAGGCCGGACAAAAAGACCCTAATGCAAATTTGCCGCGCCTAGAAGTCGCCATGGGCGTATTCAGTCCGTCAAAGAAGCCTTTTTCCAACCTGGCCGCCTTGAAACGCGCCAGCCTAAAAGTTCAACAGACAACCTGATACCCAGAACCTATCCGAAAGAAAACCCGTAGCACTGGGCCTTGCGCCCACACACAAGGGACTAGGCCTGCATTTTTCGGAGATTCTAAAGCAAACCAGTCCACGGCGCGGACTGTGTCGGATGCTTGTTTCGAACCGACTCCGGCCGGCAGAGCATCGCTCTTGCAGAGCGCCTCTGCACGTGGCCGGGGTTTTTATGTCAGTGAAGGCTCTATGAAACTGCTCATCGTCATCCCCACCTACAACGAGGCCGAGAACGTCCGGCCTATGGCCGAGGCACTGTTCGCCCTCGCTATCCCCGGGCTGGAGATACTGGTCGTAGACGACGAATCTCCCGATGGCACGGGCGCCATCGCCGACGAATTGGCCGCCGAGCATCCAGGCCGGTTCCACGTCATGCACCGCGCTGGCGCGCGCGGTTTGGGCAGGGCCTATGTCACCGGATTTCGCTGGACCTTGGAGCACGGTGCCGATCTCATTATCCAGATGGACTGTGATTTCTCCCACTCGCCCGAGTACATCCCCCAATTCCTGGAACACATCCAAGAATACGATGTAGTAGTGGGCTCCCGTTACGTCAAAGGCGGACAGACAGACGAGCGCTGGGGTTTTGGACGCTGGCTGCTCTCCTGGTGGGCCAACAGTATTTACACCCGGGTGCTGCTGGAGAGCAAGGTCAAGGACGTCACCGCCGGTTTCAAATGCTGGCGCCGCGAGACGCTCGCAGGCATCGACCTGAGCCGCATCCACTCGCAGGGCTATGTCTTTCAGGTCGAGATGGCCTACGTGACCAAACGGCTAGGCTACCGCGTGCTGGAGATCCCCATCTATTTTGAGGACCGGCGCGTCGGCCAATCAAAGATGACACTACCGATCAAGGTCGAGGCGGCGCTGCGCACGTTTGAGGTACGATGGAGACATCGCCATCTAAAGCCAAGTGACCGATTGACAGTATGATGCGTCTGAAGCAAAGCGACCGCTTGCCCGACCTGGGTATTCTCGCCCTCCTGCTGCTCCTGCCCCTCCTGCTGTACGCGCCGGTGGCCCTGGGGCCAAAGACCCTGCTGCCGGTCGACTCCTTGTTCCTGCACGAACCCTATCGGGCAGATGCCGACGACCTGGGCGTGGACTATCCCCAAAACCACCTGGTCGCCGACCTGATCCTGGAGAACTATGCCTGGAAGCGCTTCCTCGTAGAGGCGATTCAAAACCGCGAGCTGCCCCTGTGGGACCCCTACATCTTTGCCGGACATCCTTTCCTGGCCAACGGGCAGCACTCGGGGCTCTATCCCCTCAGCGTCATCTTTTACATCCTGCCCCTGTGGCGAGCCTATGGTGTCTTTACCTGGCTGCAATTGGGACTGGCCGGCGTCTTCACCTACATCTTTGCCCGTGTGCTGGGCATCCGCAGGCTCGGCGGCCTGATCGCCGGGGTTGCTTTTCAGCTCAGTGGGTTCATGGTCGCATCGGCAGCCGCACATACGATGGTCATCGCCGGCGCATCGTGGCTGCCCTTCATCCTGGCGATGGCCGAACTGGTAATACAACAGCGGCCAGCCTTGGGGCAGCGGCCGGCGACACTTCCGTGGGCGCTGCTGGGAGCCACCGGCCTGGGGTGCCAACTACTGGTCGGCCACGGTGAAAACACGGCCTTTGTCCTGTTGGTGACCGGGGCATACGCAGCCTGGCGGCTGATAACCAACCAACCAACTAACCAACGGTCTAGTTGGTTAGTTGATCGGTTTGTTAGCTCTCGCCGCGCAATCGTGTGGTTGACGTTGATGCTCGTTCTCGGTCTGGCCCTGGGTGCCGTGCAATTTGTACCGATGTACGAAGTGGTGAAGGACAGCTTCCGTGGTGGCGAGGAGGCGGCAAGCCTCGCAGAGGTCCTGAATTGGAGTTATCCCAGGCTGCGCCTGATCGTTTTCGGCATCCCGCATTTTTACGGCAACCCATCTCACCACGGCTATTTCGATCTCTTCACCTGGCGCTGGCAGCAGGCGCAAGTATCCGCCAACGGGCGCTTCATCGCCGACTGGGGATACAAGAACTATGTCGAAGGCGCCGCCTACCTGGGACTATTGCCGCTGATCTTGGCAGCCATTGCAGTCATCCACCAGTTTACCACCTACCAGTCTACCAGTCTACTGGGCAAACGGCATATTGGTAGATTGGTAGTTGGTAAATTGGTAAACTGGTTCAAACATCCCCACATCCCCTTCTTCACCCTCCTGGCCCTCTTCTCCCTCGGTTGTGTGTTCGGCACGCCGCTCTACGCCCTGGTGTACGCGCTACCTTTCTTCAACCAGTCCCACTCCCCTTTCCGCTGGGTCTTTGCCATCACCCTGTGCGTCGCCGTGCTGGCGGGATTCGGCATCGAAGCCATCGGCAAGAGGCAGGAAGCAAGAGGCAAGAAGCAGGAAGCAGGCGGCAAGAAGCAAGAGGCTATCTCCAATCTCCTCCTGCTCGGAGCCCCCTTCTCACTTACGACACTTCTCGCCGCACTGGCCTTCTGGAGCGGCATCGCTACACTGGCTGCGCTGATCCTCAGCCGAGTCTTTTTCGCGCAGGTCGAGCCCGCAGTCGAGGGGCTCTTCCAGTTCTTTAGCCAGTCGCGGGAAAAGCTCTTTGAAGCATTTCCCGATCATCTCGCCTTTTACTCCTACGAGTTCAAGTGGGTGGCGCTATTTGGACTGTTGCTGACGGCGACTGGCATTGTGCTGCGCGTCAGCCGCTGCCCAATCTATGTACAAAAGCGCCCCGTGTGGGAGTTCTTGGCCGTAGGCGTTCTGGTGCTGGATCTGGTCGCCTGGGGCGCCGGATTTGCACCAGCCGTCGACCCGACGCTGCTGGACTATGTGCCACCGGCGATCCAGTTTCTACAACAGGACACCTGCCTGTGGCGCTATGCTACCTACACGCCACCAGGCACGACCAAGACGATGAATGCCAATGTGGGAATGTTCTACAGGTTTCAAGCCATCGACGGCTACGACTCGCTCTTCAGCCGCCAGTACGCCGACTATATGGGCCTCATCGAACGACAGGGGCAACTCCGAGAAAATCGCATCGCCTCCTTCCGCAAAGAGTCCAGCCTCTACAGCCCACTCACCGACCTGCTCAACGTCAAGTACGTCGTCACCGAGGTGGAGATCGATAGCCCCAAATACGATCTGGTCTACGAGGACGACGCCGTGCGCGTGTACGAGAACCTGGGCGTCATGCCGCGCGCCTTCACCCTGCCGACCTCCGCCACGCTACAGACCGGCGATTTCGCCACCGCCGTTCAATCCCACGACCCACGCAATTACGTCATTGTCGAAACAACAATCTCTAATCTCCAATCTCCAATCTCCAATCCCGCAACCGCTGTCCCGCAGCCAGTGACCAGCTACACCAACAACGAGGTATTCATAGACGCCTCCGTTTCTGAACCAAGTTGGCTCATCCTGGCCGATTCCTACTTCCCCGGCTGGAAGGCCTTTGTACGGCCACAGGGCGCGGGCGAGGGAGACGAGGCCGAGGTCGACATCCACCGCGTGAACGGCACCTTCCGCGGCGTGCTGCTGGAGCCGGGCGCGTGGACGGTGCGCTTCAAGTACAGCCCCGATAGCGTCAAGGTGGGCGCGTTCGTCAGCTTTATCGCCGGGATGACGGTGCTCTTCCTGGTCGGCATCTACCTGTGGCGTTTTTTCTACCGCGAGGAGGACGACGCCAGCACCGTCAAGCGCGTGGCCAAGAACTCGGTCGCGCCCATCATCCTCAACGTCTTTTTGCGCGCCATCGAGATGGCCTTTGCCATGCTCATGGCCCGCATCCTGGGTCCGGCGGGCACCGGGCGTTACGCCTGGGCGGCCAACGTCTACCTGTGGCTGGATACCGTGGCCAACTTTGGCCTGGAGATGTACCTGATGCGCGAGGCCGCCCGTGACCGCGGCCGTGCGTGGCGCATTTTCCTCAACTCGACGGTGCTGCGCCTGCTGCTCTTTGTGGCCGTGATCCCGGTGATGGGCGCCTTTCTGGGGGGATGGAACGTGTTGGCCAGCCCGCTGGAGGCCGAAATGGTCTGGACGGTCGTGCTGCTCTACGCGGGCCTGCTGCCGTTCACCCTGGCCAACAACCTGACCGCCCTCTTTCGCGCCTACGAAAAGCACGAGTTCCCCGCCGCCGTCCAGACGGCGACGACGATCATCAAGGTAATCCTGGGCACGCTGGCACTGGTGGGCGGGCTGGGCATCGTGGGCCTGGCCGGGGCGTCGATCGTGACCAACACCGCCACGCTGCTGATCCTGGCCGTGTTGGCCTACCGGCTGATCTGGCCCAGCCTGACCCGCGAAGGCAGCAGGCTCGACTGGGGCCTGCAGCGCACGATGCTGGTCGTCAGCTGGCCGGTGATGGCCTCCACGCTGCTGCAGATCCTGTTCCCCATCGTCAACGTGCTGCTGCTCAAGCCCCTACAGGGCGATACGGCCGTCGGCTGGTACGACGCCGGCTACAAATGGCTCAACATGCTCGTCGTCATCCCCACCCTGTTCACCTACGCCGTCTTCCCAGTCATGTCGCGCCAGGCGGCGCAGGATCGCTCGGAGCTGCGGCGCTCCTACCGCCTCTCGGTCAAGCTGCTGATCATGCTGGCGCTGCCGGCGGCGATCCTTTTCACCTTGCTGGCGACGCCGCTGGTGAGCGTGCTCAGCGGCTCCGCCTATCTGCCCCACGGCGCCCTGGCCCTGCGCATCCTGATCTGGTCGATCCTCTTTGGCTGGATCAACAGCCTGACCAATTACGTCCTCATGGCACTCGACCGCCAGCGGCAGGTGATGCTGGCCTCGGCCGCGCGCGTGGTCTTTGCCGTGGTGGGAAACCTGCTGTTCGTAAGGCAGTTCGGCTACATCGCCTCCGCCGCGATCATCGTCAGCGGCGAACTACTGCTGCTGGTGCTCTTCACCGCCGACCTGCGCCGTCACTTGGGATCACTCGGTTGGAGTAGGCTGCTCTGGCGCGTAGCGCTGGCAGGACTACTGATGGGCGGCGCGGTGTGGGCTGGTTCATTCATCCACCCAGTGCTGGCACTGTTGGCTGGAGTGATCGTCTATCCATCAGCGCTACTGCTCCTGCGTGCCCTCACACCGGAGGAACGGGCGGCGCTGTCCCCGCTTCTGCCCGAGCCACTGCGCTCGCGGCTGACTTGACGATTTTGCAGCAAGGACTACAATAGCGTTCATCTAAACTCTCGAGTGCGACGACCTCCCCAAGAGGTGACCGCGTCGCAAGAATCTGACTCCCCAATTTCACACAAAGTTACCCTGTAGAGCCAACCAACCCATGCAGCATGGGCGGTTATCTGGTGGGCTCCTCACGCGCCTAGCAGGGGAACACAAAAAGGAGGCGGTAGGGCGTAACGAAAACACACACGTTTGCACAGTCTTTTGACAAAACATACAGTTAGGAGGAAATACAAAATGAAACGCCAAGTTGCAGCCACAATACTCATCCTGACCCTGGTCACCCTGGCCTGCGGCCAGGCCAGCAAAGTCATAACAGATGTCTCGGAAACGTTGGAGGCCACGACGATTGCGGCCCCTGAGGTGAACGAAGCCACGGCCAAACCCCCGCAAGGGAACAGCGTCAGCCAATGGGCCACCTCCGCCGCCGCCAGCTCCGAGTACGGCGCATCGGATTGGTCGGCCATGCAGGCCACCGGCGCACCGGATACACCGGAGTGCGGCGACCAGACCACGGCGTGGGCCTCAGCAACAGCCGGCACTGAGGAATGGATCGAGCTGACCTACGAGACCCTCGTGTATCCCACGCAGGTGAACATCTACCAGACGTACTACCCTAACCAGGTCGTCAAGGTCGAACTGATCGATAGCACCTCTGAATACCACGTAATCTACACCGGAGAGCCCGAATCAATCGAGCAGTGTCCCTACGTCCTCTCCATCCCGGTGAAGGACGCCGATTACCTGGTAGCCGGTATCCGCATCACCATCGACCAGACGGAGGCCCAGGACTGGAATGAGATCGATGCCGTCGAGCTGGTAGGCGCGCCGACCGAGAAATAGACATCAGTCCCTGATAACCTGCAGCAGCCCTGTCTACCTGACGGGGCTGCTTGCATTTCTTGCCACCTCATCCATTATAGGGTACAATTTCCCAGTGTCACAATGGGAGATACAACTATGACCAAGACTATCCGCATCCAAGACATTGCCCAGCACGTGGGTGAAGAGGTCACCATCCAGGGCTGGCTCTACCACCGCACCGACAAGGGCAAGCTCCAGTTCCTCCAGGTGCGCGACGGCACCGGGTTCGTCCAGTGCGTCGTGTTTCAGAAGGAGGCCGGCCCGGAGGTGTTCGATACAGCAGCCGGTCTGACACAAGAGTCGTCCGTCACCATCACCGGCAGCGTGCGCGAGGACGCCCGTGCACCGGGCCTTCCCGGCGGCTACGAGATCGGCGTGATCGACTTGCAGGTGCACCAGGTGGCGCAGGACTATCCCATCCAGCCCAAGGAGCACGGCGTCGAGTTCCTGATGGACAACCGCCACCTGTGGATTCGCTCGCAGCAGCAGTGGGCCACCCTGCGCGTGCGGGCGACCATCATCCGCGCCATCCGCGAGTGGCTGGACGGCAACGGCTTTACTCAAATGGACACCCCCATCCTCACCCCCGCCGCCTGCGAGGGCACGACCACGCTGTTCGAGACCGACTATTTTGGCGAGCCCGCCTTCCTGGCCCAGTCCGGCCAACTCTACAACGAGGCCAACATCTATGCCTTCGGGCGCGTCTACTGCTTCGGCCCCACCTTCCGCGCCGAGAAATCCAAGACCCGCCGCCACCTGACCGAGTTCTGGATGGTGGAGCCGGAGGCCGCCTTCTGCGACATGGATGGGCTGATGGAGATCGAGGAGCAGTTCGTCTCCCACATCGTCCAGACCTGTCTGCGCGAGCGGGCGCAGGAGCTGGCGTTGTTGGAGCGGGATACCGGCCACCTGGAGAAGGTGACGCCTCCCTTTCCCCGCATCTCTTACGACGAGGCGCTGGAGATGCTGGTCGAGATCCGCGAGCAGATGGACGACGAGGAACTAAAAGCCCAACTGGCCATTGAGTGGGGCGATGACTTTGGCTCGCCGCACGAGACGGAGCTGACCAAGCGGTTCGAAAAGCCGGTCTTTGTCTACGGCTACCCCACCCGCGCCAAGGCGTTCTACATGGAGCCCTGGCCCGGCCGGCCCGAAGTCTCCAAGAGCGTCGACCTGCTGGCTCCGGAGGGATATGGCGAGATCACGGGTGGCTCGGAGCGTATCTCCGACCCCGACCTGCTGTTGCAGCGGCTCGACGAGTGGGGCCTACCACGCGAGGCGTTCGAGTGGTACATCGACTTGCAGCAGTACGGCTCGGTGGCCCACTCCGGCTTCGGCCTGGGCGTGGAGCGCACCGTGACCTGGATCTGTGGCATCGACCATCTACGGGAGACGATCCCCTTCCCACGCATGCTAAACTGTGTATATCCTTAGAGAAAGGTGGTGAAAATATGCGCACCAAGCGCGATCGAAAGCGAATTCGAAAGCAGACGCGCAAAAAGAAAATCTGCTATCTGCGCCAGCGAATAGAGCAGACGACGGATCTGGCCGAGCGCGAGCGGTTGATCGAAAAGCTCCACCGCATCAGCCCTGAAGCGCCCGTATCAGTGGTGTAGGGTCTTTGCCAGGCTGACCGGATTGTAGTATAATTCTGTCTGTACACGCACACTTACAACATCATACCCTGAAGGGGAGCTTGGGGAGCCAGGCTGAGAGGGTGTCCTGCCACCGCCCGCGGTGGACGCTGACACCGACCCACTGAACCTGATCTGGGTAATGCCAGCGGAGGAAGACGACGCCAATTTCAAAAAACGCTCCGCTGACCGGGGCGTTTTTCTTTGTGAGGTGACGATTATGCGTGCTATCATCTTTGCCAACGGAGAGCTTGCAGATCCACAGAGTACGAGGGAACTGCTCAAACCCGATACTCTGGTGATCGCCGCCAATGGCGGGACGCGCCACGTTCTGGCCGCCGGCGCGACGCCCGACGTCGTCATCGGCGACCTGGACTCGCTCTCCCAAGACGTCCGGGCTCGCATCGAGGCAACGGGCACGCAGATCATCAGCTTTTCGCCGCGCAAGGATGAGACCGACCTGGAGCTGGCGCTCCTGCACGCCGCCCGCGAAGGCGCGACAGAAATCATCATCCTGGCGGCCCTGGGTGGGCGGCTTGACCAGACCATCGCCAACGTGCTGCTGCTGAATTTGCCCGAACTGGAAGGCGTCGACACGCGCATCGTCGACGGCGCACAAGAGGCGTTCCTCATCCAGAATGAAACGGCGATTACGGGACAACCTGGCGACACCATCTCCCTCATTCCACTGGGAGGCGACGCAGAGGGAGTGACGGCTAAGGGGATGGAATGGCCGTTATGTGAAGACACCCTGCGCTTCGGGCCGGCGCGGGGCGTGAGCAACGTGCTGACCGAGGAGCAGGCCCACGTGCGCGTGCGGCACGGGTCGCTGCTGTGTATCGTGATACACGAGAGTAGCAAGTTCGCAAGTGGCAAGTGAAAACGGAGGAATAAAGATGAAACGTAAACTGATACTGACCCTCATAGGGACATTGCTGGTGCTGATGGCCTGCCGAGTCACAGGACCGGCGCGGGCGCCGGTGACGCCAACACCAGTCGGCCCGCGAACGTTGCGGTTGATGACACACAACAGCTTTGCTATCAGCGACGAGGTCATCGCCGCCTTTGAGGAGGCGCAAGGCGCCAAGGTCGAGATTCTGGAGGCCGGCGACGGAGGCGTGATGCTCAACCAAGCCATCCTCAGCGCCGACAACCCCCAGGCCGACGTGCTCTACGGTGTCGACAATACCTTCCTCAGCCGGGCGTTGGAGGGCGACATTTTCGAGCCCTACGCGTCGCCGCTGCTGGACGAGATCCCCGACCGCCTGAAGCTCGATCCCCAGAACCGCGCCCTGCCGATGGATTACGGCGACGTGTGCCTCAACTATGACAAGGCCTGGTTCGACGAGCAGGGTCTAGCTCCGCCTGCCAACCTGAAAGACTTGGTCGAGCCCAAGTACGAGGGCCTAACGGTGGTGGAGGACGCTGCCTCATCCTCACCGGGACTGGCCTTTATGCTGGCCACCGTAGGCCACTTTGGCGAGACAGGCGACTATACCTGGCTTGACTACTGGGCCGACCTGCGGGAGAATGACATCATGGTAGCCAGCGACTGGGATAATGCCTACTATGGCTACTTTACCGTGGGCTCCGGCGGAGAAGGCAACCGGCCCATCGTCGTCAGCTACGCCAGCAGCCCACCGGCGGCGGTGTACTACGCGGAGGAGCCGCTCGACGAGGCCCCCACGGCGGCCGTCGTCGGGGACGGCAGTTGTTTCCGCCAGATCGAGTTCGTTGGCATCCTCAAGGGCACCGAGAACCGCGACCTAGCGGAAAAGTGGATCGACTTTATGCTCGACACGACCTTCCAGGAGGACATCCCGCTGAACATGTTCATGTTTCCTGCCAATCAGAACGCCGCGCTGCCCGATGTCTTTGCCGAGTACGCCGTCATCCCCGAGCGTCCGGCCGAGGTGGATTACGAGGCAATAGAGACTAACCGCGAGGCATGGGTGGAAGCGTGGGCTGAGGTGGTGGTGCGATAGTGAGGACGCGTGCCAACCGAGCGTAGCAAGCAAGCCAAAAAAAACAGGATGCAAGATGCGGGAAAGCTATCGAGTCTTGCATCCTGCATCTTGTCCCTTGCCTTCTTGCTCCTCTTCTACTTTTATCCCCTGGCCTCCATTCTGACACTCTCCTTCGCCCCCGACGGTCGCCTCGACCTTTCGGCCCTGGAAAAGCTGATCCAGACGCCCTACTACCTGCGCACGCTTTGGTTCACCATCTGGCAGGCGCTAGTTTCGACGCTGCTGACGGTGGGACTGGCGCTGCCCGGGGCCTACGTCTTTGCTCGTTACGAGTTCCCAGGCAAGTCGCTCGTGCAGGCGCTGACGACCATCCCCTTCGTGCTGCCCACCATCGTCGTGGCGATGGCCTTTAGCGCCCTATTGGGACCTCGCGGCCTGGTCAATACAACCCTGGTGAAGCTTTTGGGGCTTGACCGTCCTCCGCTCAACCTCCAGCACACGCTGGCGATCATCCTGCTGGCGCACGTGTTCTACAACTACACGCTGGTGGTGCGCATCGTGTCCACCTACTGGGCCAACCTCGATCCCCGGCTGCCGGAGGCCGCCCGCATGCTGGGCGCCAACCGCTGGCGCGCCTTTCGGCAGGTGACGCTGCCCTTGCTGGCCCCAGCAATCGGCGCGGCGGCGCTCCTGGTGTTTATCTTTTGCTTCACCAGTTTTGGCGTGATCCTCATCCTCGGCGGGCCGCGCTTTGCCACGCTGGAGGTAGAGATCTACCGTCAGACGATCAACTATTTTAACCTGCCGCTGGCAGCGACGCTCTCGGTCTTTCAGATCATCTTCACCTTCGCACTGATGACGGTCTACACGCGGCTCCAGGCGCGCACGGCGCTGCCGCAGGAGCTGCGCTCGCGCCGGTCCACCCAGCGCCGACCGCAGACCGGGCGCGAGCGATTGTTCGTCGGCGCCAACGTCGGGCTGATGCTGGCGCTGCTGGTGACGCCGCTGGGGGCGCTTGCCGCGCGCTCCTTCGCCGCCGAACGTGGCCTCACGCTGGACTTTTACCGCTCCTTGTTCTACAATCCACGCGAGTCGGCCTTTTACGTGCCGCCGGGGGCAGCAGCGCTCAACTCGCTGGGGTTCGCGCTGGCAACGATGGCGCTCTCGGTAATACTCGGCCTGATGGCGGTATCGGCGTTGACTCAACGGAAAGAAACCCGATTTTTGGGAAAAATCGGGTTTCTACGCCGGTTTCTAGACCCGATCTTTATGCTGCCGCTGGGCACCTCGGCGGTGACGCTGGGCCTGGGCTACATCGTCGCGCTGGACGAGCCGCCGCTCGACCTGCGCGCCTCGCCCGTGCTGGTCGTGCTAGCCCACACGCTGGTGGCGCTGCCCTTTGTCGTGCGCAGCGTGCTGCCGGCGCTGCAATCCATCAACCCGCGCCTGCGCGAGGCGGCGGCGCTTCTGGGCGCCCCGCCCCGGCGCGTTTGGCGCGAGATTGACCTGCCCATCGTGGCGCGGGCAGCGCTGGTGGGAGCGGTGTTCGCCTTCACCATCTCGATGGGCGAGTTCGGGGCCACCAGCCTGATCGCCCGGCCGGAGCGCCCCACGCTGCCGGTGGCCATCTACCGCTACCTGGGCCGCCCCGGCGCGCTCAACTACGGCCAGGCGATGGCCATGGCGACGGTGCTGATGCTCATGTGCGCGGTGGGGTTCTTGGCGATCGAGCGGTTTCGCGTGGGAGAAGTAGGTGAATTCTAGAACACAAGAAACAAGAAGCAAGAGGCAAGACGCAGGGGCGTCTTGCTCCCTGCTCGAACTCTGTAACATCACCAAATCCTACCCCGACGGCTGGACCCTTGCCGACGTGAGTTTCTCCGTCGAGCGCGGCGAGATCGTCTCTCTCCTCGGCCCTTCCGGCTGCGGCAAGACGACGCTCCTGCGCCTCATCGCCGGGCTGGAGACGCCCGACGGCGGGCAAGTGCTGATCGAGGGCCAAGACGTGACCCATACGCCACCCCACCTGCGTGGGTTTGGGCTGATGTTCCAGGAGTACGCCCTCTTTCCCCACAAGGACGTCTACGGCAATGTGGCCTTTGGCCTGAGGATGGAAGGACTGGCACGCGAGGCGGTCGCCGAACGTGTGACCCAGGCGCTAACCCTGGTCGGCATGGCGGGCTTTGAGCGCCGCGACGTGAGCCAGCTTTCCGGCGGGGAGCGGCAGCGGGTGGCACTGGCTCGCAGCCTGGCTCCCCAGCCCCGCCTGCTGATGCTGGATGAGCCCCTGGGCGCGCTCGACCGCAACCTGCGCGAGCGGTTGCTGGACGAGCTACCCCAGATCCTCCACCAGGCCGACGCAACCGCCATCACCGTCACCCACGACCAGGAGGAGGCCTTTGCCATCGCCGACCGGGTGGTGCTGATGCGCGACGGGCGTGTGGTGCAGATTGGCACACCAGAAGGGGTGTACCGACAACCAGCCACAGCCTGGGTCGCGCGGTTCTTGGGGTTGACCAATTTGTTGAACACAAAAATCCTAGGAGATGAAATAGAAACAGAGATTGGGAGATTGGAGATTGGAGATTGGGCACTATCGGTCGCCAATCTCCAATCTCTAATCTCTAATCTCCAATTATTGATACGACCGGAAGCAGCCCGGTTGAGCACAGGTGGTCCAAACACCGTGCGCGGCGTGGTGACCGAGCGCTCGTTTCGCGGAGAACGCTATCGATTAAGCATGCGCCACGAAAGCGGCGTCGAGCTGGCCTTCAACATGCCGGCCAACGTCGACCTGCCGGCCTGCGGCGAAGCCATCACCCTTTCCCTCGATCCACAGGCACTGACTATACTCCCTGCAGAAGAAAACACAGCCTGACGGGTGCGTTTGTACTTGGCAAAGGCGATCTCTCCACACAAGATTAAAAGACGAGATCACCATAACGCGTATAGATATCCCCAAACGCACCTCAGCCGTTTGTGCAAGCACCATCGTTAAGTTATAATCCATTCGACCCACCACGGAGGTGACACGATGAGCGAAGCTGAATCGAACGAAAATGGCCTGCAGGCCTTTGAAACCCTGGGCCAGTTCCTGACGGAGGATGACTGGTACCCGCAGCAACTTGAGGACAAGACCATCTACCGCATAGGCTTTTCCGGCAAAAATGGACAGATGACCTGCTTTGCCCAAATTCGCGTCGCCTTGGAGCAGTTCCTGTTCTACGCCATGGCGCCAGTCAAGGCGCCGGAGGAGCTGCGCGTGGCCGCCGCCGAGTTCATCACCCGCGCCAACTATGGCCTGCGCATCGGCAACTTGGAGATGGACTTTGGCGACGGGGAAGTGCGCTACAAGAGCAGCCTCGATTTCGAGGGCCAGACGCTGACGCCGCAGTTGATCAAGCTGGCCATCTACCCCGCCGTGCAGACGCTGGATCGCTACCTGCCGGGCCTGATGGCCGTGATCTATGGCGGCAAATCGCCAGCCGAGGCGGTGGCAGAGATCGAGGAAAGCGAGTAGAAGCAAAATGACGCGTAAACCGATTCCATCCTACGATCTGCAGGTTAACATCCACCGCCTGTGGGACAGGCAGTGGCTGCTGCTGACCAGCGGCGATTTTGCGGCAGGCGAGTTTAACACGATGACTGTTGCCTGGGGAAGCCTGGGCATCATGTGGGGCCAGCCCTTGGCTCAGGTCGTCGTGCGCCCCATCCGCTATACGTACCAGTTTATGGAGCGATACGACACCTTTACCCTGTGCGCGTTCCCCAAAGCGCACCGCCAGGCGCTGCAACTCCTGGGCACCAAGTCGGGCCGTGACGGAGACAAGATCGCCGAGGCGGGCCTCACGCCCATCGCTTCTACACAGGTGGCCGCGCCCGGCTTTGCCGAGGCCGACCTGATCGTCGAGTGCCGCAAGATATACTGGCAGGACATGGACCCGACCCACTTTCTCGATCCCGAAACCGACAAACTCTACCCCGGCCAGCACTATCATCGCATCTATTTTGGCGCGGTCGTGGCAATCCACGGTACAGAGGCGTATGTGTAGTGACCTACCGCCCATCCTCTCCCGCCGTGCATTTCTGAGATTGGCGGTACTGGCGCTGGCGGGCTGCTGTCCGATGCCGGAAAGCGCGCCGCCGATAATCTCCCCGACAGAAACCAAGCGACCAACTGGGCGACCAACGACGATTCCTACGCACGAGCCCATACCCGATGCCAGCCTGGAAGCCAAGATCGGGCAGATGCTGATGGTCGGCTTTCGTGGACTGGAGGTGAGCGACAACCATTTCATCGTGCACGATATCCGGGAGCGGAACCTGGGCGGCGTGGTGCTTTTCGATTACGACGTGCCCGGCCAAAGCTTGGTGCGCAACATCGAATCCCCGTCGCAGGTAAAAGCGCTGGCTGCGTCGCTGCAGGCGATCTCGACCACGCCGCTGCTGATCGCCATCGACCACGAGGGCGGCACGCTCACCCGCCTGAAGGAGGAGCGCGGCTTTCCCCCCACCCTCTCCCACCAGGCCCTGGGGGAAATCGACGACGTTGACTTGACCCGCGAGCAAGCCGCCACGATGGCCCGGACGCTGACGGAACTGGGCATCACCCTCAACCTGGCCCCGGTGGTCGACCTCAACGTCAACCCCGATAACTCCATCATTGGCAAATACGAGCGCAGCTTTTCCGCCGATCACCAAGTTGTAACCCGCCACGCCATTGCCTTCATCGAGGCGCATCACGAGCAAGGCGTGCTGTGTGCGATCAAGCACTTTCCCGGCCACGGCAGCGCGACCGGCGACACGCACGAGGGCTGGGTCGACGTTACCAAAACCTGGTCGTGGGGCGAACTGCTGCCCTTTGCGCACGTGGTGGAGGCAGGCCTGGCCGACGCCATCATGACCGCCCATGTGTTCAACGCGGGCTTTGATGCCGACGATCCCGCCACCCTCTCCTACGCCACCATCGGCCTCCTACGTGCGAAACTGGTCTATGATGGCGTGGTCATCTCCGACGATATGCAGATGGGCGCTATCACCAACCACTATGACCTTGAGACGGCGATACAAAAAGCCATACAGGCCGGCGTGGATATCCTCACCTTTGCCAACAACTCGGCATATGAGGAAGACATCGTCGGCCGCGCCGTAACCCACATCAGGCGCCTGGTGGAGGAAGGCGCCATCAGCGAGACGCGCATCGACAAATCCTACCAACGCATCAAACGACTCAAGGGAACGATATGA
This sequence comes from uncultured Anaerolineales bacterium, assembly GCA_964551295.1. Taxonomy (GTDB): domain Bacteria; phylum Chloroflexota; class Anaerolineae; order B4-G1; family B4-G1; genus JAFGED01. The sequence continues at coordinate 16,903 of CAZKDJ010000020.1, forward strand.
TGACAAACCGCATGCAAGCCGTGTATGACCAGATCGCAAAGCAATTCGCAAGCGATAACGCCGACATGCCTCCAGAATTGATCATTGCTAGGGATGGGAACACACCACGCATTACGGCGAGCCCATCGAGCGTTTTTTGCGCGCTACCGCGCAAAGGAGATGACAGCACTGCTGGTCGAGAGCGGCTTTGCGATCCGCGACCACACAGCCGACTCTGCGGGATCGCGTCACTGGTTGAACTTTACGACCATGGCGGCAAAGTGAGCGCGTGATGACATCCGACATACCGCGGGGAAAAAGCCGGCGGCCGAATCCACTGGCCGCGCGCCTTACAAAACGCGCAGGATGCCTTGCAGGAAACACGGCTATCGCGCTAAGCGCCGCGCTTGGACTTCTGGCAAGCTGGCTCGTAATCCGTGGGATCAAAACGCTCCACTTGCTCTATACCCCCGCACTTGCCCTGACCTTTGGTGGCACGCTCTCTCTCCCGATATTCATCGCGTACGTGCAGCCAACCTGACCGTGGGCTACGCAGACAGCCTGGAGTATCCCACCCTTTGCGTGACGCCCCTCTCCAACGACGAAATCGTGAAGGGCTACGTGCTCGCCATCTTGCATTACTGCCGCGGTCCCTTGACCCTGATGATCAGCTTGACGCCAGCCTCAGTGCTGACAGCGATACCCATCTTGACCAGATGGACGTACTCACCCTCAGCGATTTACAACTCTGTGTGGGCACAAACCGACCTGGGCACGCTCGGAGTTGTACTCAAGTGGTCGGCGATCGCCCTGAGCTGTGAGCTTGGAGCGCTCGGTATTAACTTTATGGCCACCGCGCTCGGCGTAGGTTTTGGCCTGTGGTGGCGCAGCACCATTCCGGCAGCCTCGACGGCCCTGGTAACCACAGTAGGAACCACACTGACACTAGCCTACGGACTCCACAGGCTTGTAGTGGGCTTGAGCATCTCGGATGTATTTCTGCGACACGTCCTCCAATACGCCCTGTTTGCCCCAATGCCCTACCTGCTGGCCCTCGGCTGTATGCGGCTGGCGCGCCGTTGGGCAAGAAAATGACGCGAGGTGAAATATGGTCACTAACGCAAGATTCGTCCACACCAACCTGGTGGCCCGGGACTGGCAATGCCTGGCCCAGTTCTACGAGCGGGTCTTTGGCTGCACGCCGGTGCCGCCCGAGAGGGACCTTTCGGGTCAATGGCTCGAAGAGGCCACGGGTATCAATGGCGCCCACATTCAGGGCATCCACCTGCGACTGCCCGGCCATGGCGACGCGGGACCGACGCTGGAGGTATTTCAATACAACCCCGAGGAAAACGGACCGACACCTGCGGCCAATCGACCCGGCTTTGGACACATCGCCTTCGCCGTGGACGACGTGGAGGCCACGCGCCAGGCGGTGCTGGCGGCGGGTGGTGGCGAACTGGGCAAGGTCGTCTCGGTAGAGGTGACCGGCGCGGGGGCAATCACCTTCGCCTACCTCACCGACCCGGAGGGGAACATCGTCGAGGTGCAGCGCTGGGAGAAAATCGGATGAAACCCAAACCTCTGATGCGAAAGCTCGACTGCGTGCGCTTTTACGTGACCGACCTCGAATCCGGTCTGGCGTTCTACCGCGACCAGCTGGGACACGAGTTGATCTGGCGCACCGACGAAATGGTCGGCCTGCGTATGCCGGGCACCGGCGCAGAGATCGTGCTCCACACAGAGCCGCAGGAACCCGAGATCGACTTCAAGGTGCAGTCCGCCGACACTGCCGCTGCACGGATTGAGGAAGCAGGCGGCAAGGTCATCGTGCCGCCGTTCGACATCCAGATCGGACACTGCACGGTGGTCCAGGACCCGTGGGGCAACGAGTTCGTTCTGCTGGATGCCAGCAAAGGGCTGCTGGTCACCGACGAGGAGGGCAACGTCATCGGAAACGCAGAGCCGTGAGCCGTCGTCGCCGTGCAACCCTTCGGTGAGAAGTGCGTATTCGTAGTATACGCTTCGTAGCAAAAGGTATCTGCTCAACTAGCCACCTGACAGTTTTGAATTACGAATCGCACGAATCGACGAATGACACGAATCAGGCAGATAAAGCCTAACGAAGCGCTAGGTCAACCACAGATTTCACAGATTGACACAGAAACAGGAAAAAAACAGTGCTAATCTGTGTGAATCTGTGGTTAAACGCCGAGATCATGGGCTTTTTGTCAAAAGTGTCAGGTAGCTAGTCTGCTCAATAAGTAGGGGAAAGATGGGGGTTGTATGGCCAAGAAACAAGGAAAACGGTAGAGGGTCCGAAAAGCTTTGCTGCTGATCTCGCTACTCTCGTTCCCCGTGGTGATGAACTATATCTCGCCCTACGTGATCATCGACGGGGCGATGAACGGCGTGGTCAACGGCAACTTTACCACCTTGGTCTGGCGAAATGGATACTGGAGCACCCAGGGCCGAGTCCACTACACCCTGGTGACATTGGCCGCACTGGCCCTCGTCTGGTGGCTGAACTATTGGAACCTGCTCGGTTTTCGATCCTAAAGATCAGCGGCAAAACTTAAGGTTCCAAAGGATTTTGCCCTTGGCTGGACAACCAGATTGGATTATAATCCCCGTCAGAGGATTCCATGAGACTACGCTACCGCATCCTACAGTCCCGTTGGGCCAGGGGTGGGGAGTGGAAGAACTGGGGCTTTTTCTACGAGACCGATGCCAGTCGCAGAGAAGCACCAATCGCTTGCCACCACAATCTCGATGAAAAGCCCTGGGTGGTACACGACATCACCCGCTGCATCTGCGATCACTGTCTGACGCTGGAGCGCATCGAAGCCGCAGTCGAGAAGCACAGCGACCGCTATCGCGTGCTGGACGAGATCCACATCTACGAGTACGATGGACCCGTCTCAGCAGCAGTTAACGCCGTCGAAGCTCGCGTCTTGGGACTGGAAGACATCCGCCAAGATGCCGTCGAGGAGGGAATGTGCATCTTCTCCGGCCGGGCTAATCGCCCCTTGGCCCAGGCAATCGCCCATCGCCTGGGGCTGCCGCTGTCCGCCATCTCCATCACTCCCCTGCCCGATAGCGAGGTACACATACAAATCGACGAGGCAGTGCGGCAGAAAAACGTCATCGTCGTCCAGCCCTGCTCCGCCCCGGTCAACGACCACTTGGTCGAACTCCTGCTGATGATCGACGCCTTCCGCCGCGCGTCGGCCGCCAGCATCACGGCCGTCATTCCCTACTTCCCCTATGCCCGCCAGGAGCGTATGTCGCGCGGCCGCGAGGCGATCAGCGCGCGGGTGGTGGCCACGATGCTGGAAACAATAGGCGTCGACCGCGTCATCTATATCGACATCCACGCCGAGGCCACCCAGGGCTTTTTCACCGTGCCGGTGGACAGGCTGCAGGCCTTCCCAATCCTATCCGACTACTTTCGCGACAAACCGTTTCTGGAAGACGCCGTTGTCATCTCACCCGACGTGGGGCGGGCCAAGCTGGCAGGTCGGTACGCGCAAGCCATAGGCGTTCCGCTGGTCGTGATGCACAAACGGCGTGAGAGCTTCCGCGAGGCCAAGGCCACCCACGTCGTCGGCGACGTGAAGGGCAAAATCCCAATCCTCATCGACGACATCATCGCCGGCGGCAGCATGCTCAGAGAAATCCCCGTGCTTTTAGAGCGCGGGGCCAAGCAAGAGGTACACCTGGCCATCACGCATCCCGTGCTGCTGCCCACAGCGCTGGAGATGCTGGACAGCGATTGGGTCGACGAGATGGTTGTCACCGACACGATCCTGGTGCCGCCGGCCAAGCAGCACCCAAAGTTAAAAATGGTCAGCGTCGCGCCGATGTTAGAATACGCCATCAGAGGCATCTACCACGGCACGTCCATCAGCCCATTGTGGGAGCCGGACGCGCCGCGCAAACTGGGGTTCACCAAAGGGTAGACCAGCCGCTTTCAGGGCTCAGGCAACACTTTTCCCGGATTCAGAATGTTCTGTGGATCAAGCGCCCGCTTGATGGCCCGCTGGGCATCGAGGGACGCTGAACCCACAGCCTGCCGCATAAAGGGCAGCTTGAAGGTGCCGATGCCGTGTTCGCCGCTAAGGGTGCCGCCCAAATCCAGCGCCGCCTGAAAGATCTCGCCCACGATCTGCTCCACCTTCTCCCGCTGCGCCGGATCGCGGCGATCAAAGAGAATGTTGGGGTGCAGATTGCCATCGCCGGCGTGGCCAAAGACGACGATGGGCAGGTCATAGCGCGCGCTGATCGCCTTGATGCGCCGCACCGCCTCCGGGATGGCGCTGCGGGGAAGTGTGATGTCCTCCCCCAGCTTGTTGGGCGCCTGGCGTATCAGCGAAGGGCTGACGCTGCGCCGGGCACGCCACAGGCCCTCCCGCTCCTCCTCGTCCCGCGCCACGCGGACCTGCCGGGCGCCGCTCTCCCGGCAGATGCGGGCCGCCGCCTCGATCTCCCGCACCACCCCCTCTGCGTCCGAACCATCGGTCTCGACGATGAGCATCGCCTCCACGTCCAGCGGCAGTCCGAGCCCCATCGCCTCCTCAATGCAGGCGATGGCCGTCTCGTCCATCAACTCCAACGTCGCCGGGACGATGCCGGCGGCGAGCACAGCGTTGACGGCGCGCGCAGCATCGTCCAGCGAGGCAAACTCGGCGCGGGCCGTGCGGACGAACTTCGGCGCGGCCACCAGCCGCAGCAGCGCCTGGGTGAAGATCCCCAGCGTCCCCTCCGAACCGACAAAGAGGGAGGTCAGATCGTAGCCGACGACGTTCTTGATCGGCTTGCCGCCGGTCTTGAGGATCTTTGCGTCGGCCAAGACGATGGTCAGCCCCAGCACATAGTCGCCGGTGACGCCGTACTTGAGGCAGCGCGGGCCGCCGGCGTTGCAGGCGATGTTCCCGCCGATGGTCGATTGGCGATTGCTGGAGGGATCGGGGGGATAAAAGAGCCCCACCTTGGCCACCTCTTTCTCCAGATCGGCGGTGACGACGCCCGCCTCGACGACGACGGTCATGTTCTCCCGGTCGATCTCTAGAACACGATTCATACGGGTCAGCGACAGGGCGATGCCGCCTCGGGCAGGCAGTGAGCCTCCCGCCAATCCACTGGCCATACCCCGGGGCACGACGGGCACAGTGTACTTGGCAGCCACCTTGACCACCGCAGCGACGTCCTCGGTCGTCTTCGGCAGCACAGCCACGTCCGGCAAGACCTGCTCGAAGGTGCCGTCAAACGAGTAGGCAATCAGGTCTACAGGGGAATCGAGCACCTTCTCCGCGCCGACGGCATCTCTCAGCGCTTGAATCCACTCCGTCATTGTCTACTCCTCCGCCTCCGGCATGGCCGCCGGCACGGCCGCCTGCACCGCTTCCAGCACGATCTCGGTGATGTCCTTGACCCGCATGCGCACGCGCTCAACGCGGGCAGCGGCAGCCAAAGTGCGCTCGCACTGCTGGCAGGCCGAAACGAGCGTCCCGGCCCCCACCTCGACCGCCTGGCGGACGCGGTTGTGCGCCACCGCCCGGCTCACCTCCGGCGCCAAGCTCTCCAGGTTGCCGCCGCCCCCACAACAGTGAGAGCTGTCGCGATTCTCAGCCATCTCGACCAGGCGCAGGCCCGGAATCTGGGCCAGGACACGGCGCGGAGCCTCGATAACGCCGCCCTTGCCGCCCCAGGTCGCACGGATCGTGGTACGTCACCGTCTCGTTTACCTCGTGCAGCTTCAGAACGCCCGCCTCCAACAGGTCGGCCAGGAACTCGGTAGCGTGCTGCACCTCCAGCCCCAAGTCTTGCAGCTTTTCCACCCCCAGTGCAGCGGGGTAGGAGTGTTTCCAAAAATGAAAACAGGAGGCGCACGCCGTCACGACCTTCTTTGCGCCCATCGCCCGCACGGCCTCGACGTTGTGCCGGATCAACTCAGTGGCGCGGTCCAACTCACCGTTGACGAACATCGGGTAGCCGCAGCACCACTCGGCCCCGCCCAGCAGCGCGTAATCCACCTCCGCGCGATCGAGTATCTGCGCGAACGCCTGGGGTACCTTGTAGCTGCGCGGATAGAACGAGCTGACGCAGCCGACGAAATAGGCCACCTCCGCCCGCTCCTTGTCCAGACCGGTGGGCGGCGCGGGGAGATTATCGGCCCAGATCAGCCGCCCCGCGTTCTCCTCGGCCGAGATGTTGCGATACTGGGCAATGTGGGCGTCCAGGTCGGCCAGCACGTCGGGCAGCAGCCCCAGACCGGCCAACTCGCCCCGCGTCAGCTCCAGGATGCGGTCCACCGCCACCCCGCTGGGACAGACAAACGTGCATGCCCCGCAAAGCAGACAGCGAAAGAAGGCCGCAGCGTAACCGTCCGAAGGCTCCTCCAGCAGCCCTTCCTTGAGCGCTCGCACCAGGGCCACGCGGGCGCGGGGCGAGTCGGTCTCGTTCAGACTTTCGCGATAGCCAGGGCAAGCTGCCAGGCACAGGCCACAACGGGCGCAGTGCAGCGTCTCCTCCTCGAGGGAGCGTTGCGGCGGATCAGCGATTGGCTTGTTCAAGACTTCAGTCCTCCTACCCCACCAACACAAACAACAAGTCGTTCACGTTCGTCCCCGTCTGGCCGGTGCGGATCAAGTCACCCAGTCCATCGAAAAAACGACAACTGTCATTGGCCTCCAATGCCGACCGGGCATCGAGACCCCGTTCGCGGGCGCGGGCCATGGTCTCCCCGGTGACGATCGCGCCTGCAGCATCGGTGGGGCCATCGGTGCCGTCGGTGGCCAGCGCCATTATCAACACACCTGGCCAGCCGTCAAGTGCCAGGGCCGCCGCCAGAGCCAGCTCCTGATTGCGCCCGCCCTTTCCCTCTCCACGTACCGTCACCGTCGTCTCGCCACCCCACACCAGGCAGGCCGGCGGAGATAGCGGATCACCGTCAGCACAGATGCCTTTGGCCAATGCCGCCGCGACCCGCCCCACTTCCCGCGCCTCTCCCTCGACATAGGTGCTCAATAACAGCGCGTTGAACCCCAAGTCACGCGCTTTCTCCACCGCCGCCTGTGCCGCCAGCCGATTGGAGCCGACGACGACGTTTTGCACCCTCTCAAAGATCGAATCGCCCGGCTTGGGCGTCTCCTGGAGAGACGGTGGTTCGGAGATCCCATATCGCGCCAGCACCTCCTGCGCATCCGCGGACGGTGTCGAGTCGGGCACCGTGGGGCCGGAGGCGATGACGTCGAGCGGGTCGCCGACCACGTCGGAAAGGACGAGGGCGACCAACCGGGCCGGAGCAGCCAAGCGAGCCAGGTTGCCGCCCTTTACACCCGAGCAATGCTTGCGCACGGAGTTGACCTCGTTGATCGTCGCGCCGCAGCGGAGGAGCGCATCGGTGAGGGCCTGAAGGTCGGTCAAGGTGAGCCCCGGCACGGGCAGCGTCAGCAGCGCCGATCCCCCACCGGAGATGATGCAGATGACCAAATCGCGCTCCGTGGCTCGGCTGGCCAGATCGGCGACGGCCCGCGCACCGCACACCGAGTTCTCGTCGGGCACCGGGTGCCCCGCTTCGATCACCCGAAACCGGGGGGCCGACCAGCTGCTAGCGTGCCCGTACTTGGTCACCACCACGCCCTGGGTCAGCCGCTCGCCCAGGATGGCGGCGATAGCATCCGCCATCGGCACTGCGGCCTTCCCGCCCCCGACGACGAATACGCGCTCACACTCGCCCAGATCGTAGCATTGATCGGCAACACACAACACGTCTCCCTCCCGGCAGACGTGCCGGCGTATCGCGCTGGCCGGATCGACGGCGGCCAGCGCAGCACATTGCAATTCGAAAGCAGCGGCGTAAAAGTCCATCGCAGTATGCCTGTATACTACAGGCCAGATGGGTTGTCAAGCACAGGTTGACGGCCTCCCTCTCCTGTGGTATCCTCCTGGCTGATGAGTGACAGGGAACAGATCAAAGCCGTGGGTATGCTTTCAGGCGGACTTGACAGCGTACTTGCCACACGCCTGATAAAGGATCAAGGCATCCGAGTCACCGCTCTAAACTTTCGTACCGGCTTTTCCTACCCCCGGCGGGACCGCGAAACGGGCGAACGCCTACCCTCCGATGCCGAACGAGCTGCAAAGATGCTGGACGTGCCGCTGGAGATCATCGACGTTCCCGAGGACTATATCTCGGTCGTGCTGCATCCACGCTTTGGCTACGGATCGGGGATGAATCCCTGTATAGACTGCCGCATCTTTTTGCTGCGCCAGGCCAAGGTCTGGATGGAAGAGCACGGCCATCACTTTGTCTTCACCGGCGAGGTCGTGGGCCAGCGGCCCAAAAGCCAGATGCGCCCCACCCTGCGCACCGTCGAAAGAGAAAGCGGCCTGGAGGGTTACCTGCTGCGCCCGCTCTCGGCCAAGCTGCTCGACCCGACCATTCCAGAGCAGCGCGGTTGGGTGGACCGGGAGAAATTGTACGCCATCAGCGGACGCGGGCGCAAAGTGCAGATAGCGCTGGCAAAACAGCTCGGCATCACCGAATATGTGCAGCCCTCCGGCGGCTGCTGCACCCTGATCCACCGAGTCTATTCCCGCCGGTTGCGCGACTTTCTAGACCACGAGGGCGAGGAGGCGCTGACCACCGCTCAGGTACAACTCCTGGCAGTGGGCCGTCACCTACGATTGAACTCGGGACGCAAGGTCGTCGTCGGGCGGCGCGAGCGGGAGAACGACTATTTGGCATCCTGCGGCGTGCAGGGCGTCCTACTCACGACGCCCAATCACCCCGGCCCGGTGACGCTCGTGCCCGGCGAGCCTTCCCAAGAGGAAATCGAACAGGCTGCACGCATCACCGCCGGCTACTCCGACGGCAAGAGTGAGCCCGCTATACACGTCGAGGTGCGCCGCGATGGCAGCTCGGTCGAGATGATGACCGTCACGCCGATGGCGCAGAGAGAAGCACAGGCGATGATGGTATAGCCATGAAAAAGGCCGATTATGCCAAGATCGCCCTATCCTACGACAAAGGAGCATCGCTATCGCAACAAAACATTGACCTGTGGCTAGAGCTAATTGCAAAGCACCCAGGGGCAACAGTTGGTGCCAGGGTGCTTGATCTGGGCTGCGGGACCGGGCGGTTCGCGCTGCCGATGGCCCGACAGTTGGGGTTTCGCGTGACCGGGGTAGATGTCTACGAGGAAATGCTCGCCAAGGCGCGGGAGAAAGATGCCGCCGGACTGGTAGCGTGGGATCGCCAGGAAGCCGAACGGCTGACATACTCCGATGGTTCCTTCGACATAGTCTTCATGTCGCATCTACTGCACCACCTGGCCTCACCACCAAAAGCCATTGGAGAGTGCAAGCGGGTTCTCAAGACACCGGGCACGATACTCGTCCGATACGGAGACATCGAGAAAATCCGCGGCGACGTCGTGCACGCACTCTTCCCCGAGGCACTTGCTATCGACGAAGCCAGAACGCCGACTATCAAGCTGGTAGAGACATGGCTGAGAGGGGCCGGCTTCGCGGGCGTCACGTCGGAAGAAGTGGTACAGCAATCTTATCAGGCAGGCATCGATCGGCTGAACGCCATCAAATTCAAGAACACCTCTGTCCTGACTCTGATCTCACAGGAAGCGTACGAAGCGGGCATTCAAGCCCTGGTGGGATATATCGAAAGTAGCCCCAATGATCCCCGGCTGCTGTTCGACAGGCTGACACTGACGATCGGTTTCAAGAACTGAGACATGGCCATTTTCCACATTTTCTATCTCAACATGAATTTACTACAAAAATCAGCCCGACGACGACGAACTCGCCCAAACCCCAATTTGCCCTCGGTGCAGGGTTAGAGTATAATGGGAGTTGCCTCGTGAAATACCACAAGCGGCGAGAAAAGGGAGAATCCAGTAAGTGGCATCAACCCCCACGATCTTGCTCATAGAAGGCAGAAAGCCCTCCACAGAGCACCTGACCCCCATTCTTAAAGGCCAGGGATATAACGTCATCACGACCAGCACGCGCAGAGATTCCCTGGCTACAGCTCAAAAAGTGCTCCCTGCCGTGATCGTGTTGGATGCTCCTTCGCTGCGCTTTGCTGGCCGGCGCTTTTGCAAAGCGCTTCAGGATATATACCTCGAAGTCCCGGTGTTGATGCTGTTGCCGGAGGGAGCCAAGATAGACCGCAGCGACGGCGCGCGCGCACACCTGCGACATCCCTTTTCCGCCAAGAAGCTGACCAATCGTATAACCCGGCTATTGCCCGTCCCGGACGACAAAGTGCTCAAGGTGGGCAATATCATCCTCAACCTCAAGCAGCGGTGCGTCGTCTGCGGCAAGCGCGAGAGCAACCTCACGCCCAAGCAGGCAGCTCTTCTTGAGATCTTTATGCGACACCCGGGAGAGGTTCTGACTCGTGGATTCCTGATGAAACAGGTATGGGACACCGATTACGTGGGCGATACGCGAACCCTCGAAGTCCACATCCATTGGTTGCGCAAGGCGATCGAAGAAGACGCTGGGGCGCCAACGCTTTTGCGCACAGTCCGCCGTGTGGGGTACCGTTTCGATGCCCCAGAGAAGAAAAAGGGGCAGTAAAAAGCACCTCAGACTCTGGCGCTTGCATCTATCCCTGAACTGAGCTTGTCGAAATCACACTTTGTGGTAAAATCTAGCACTAATAACACACGTCTCTTGACCAACGTGAGCGTGCCGGGCCACAGCCACCCCGGTCTCTCGGCGGAATGATGGAGACGGAGGTTAAAACAATATAGGAGGTCCTCTATGGCTGTCGTTTCCATGAAAGCACTCCTGGAGACAGGCGTGCACTTCGGTCATCGCACTCAGCGCTGGAACCCGAAGATGAAACCTTACATCTTCACCGAGCGCAACGGAGTGCATATCATAGATCTGCAGCAGACAATCACAGCAATTGAAGGTGCCTACAAGCTAATCAGGGATACTGTTGCCCAGGGAGGCACAGTGCTCTTTGTAGGCACAAAGCGGCAAGCACAAGAAACAATCGCACAAGAAGCAGAGCGCTGCGGCATGCCCTACGTCAGCGAGCGTTGGCTGGGGGGCACCTTGACCAACTGGCGCACCATTCGGAAGCGCATCGACTACCTACTCAACCTGGAAGCCCGCCGCGACAGGGGAGATTTCGATCTCCTGAAAAAGAAGGAGGCCCTGGGTCTGCAGCGTCAGATTGAGAAGCTGAACGTTCGGCTGGGAGGCATCCGCGAGATGCGCGACCTCCCTGACTTGGTCTTTGTCATCGACGTAAAACGAGAAGATACAGCGGTCAAAGAAGCTAACAAGCTGGGTATCCCGGTTATCGCGGTCGTCGACACGAATTGCGACCCCGATCCAATCTATCACATCATTCCCGCCAACGACGACGCGATCCGCGCGATCAAACTGATCACCGCCAAAATGGCCGACGCTGCTCTAGAAGGAATGGCTCAGCGCAAGGCCTACGAACCGGAAGAGGCCGAGGTCGAAGAAATCGCCATCGAGGATGAAAAATACCTGAGCGCGGCCACACTGGCCCGCTTGAAGGAACTATCCTTCGAAGAAGGGACCGAACCCGCGGCCGAAGAGGCCGAGGCCGAAGAGGCCGAGGGAGAGGACACGCCGGAAGAGGCTCAAGCCGCAGAAGAAAAAGTGACGGCGGACAGCGCGGAAGCCGAAGAGACCGCGCAAGACGCCAAAGAAAATGTAGAGGAAGAGCAAGCAGATTAGGTGCTTCGTACCTACACACCGCTTGAAAACCGAATCAGAGAGGGGAGAACGGACGTTGGAAATCACCACTGCAATGGTCAAAGAGCTACGAGAGACGACGAGCGCCGGCGTGCTAGAATGCCGCAAAGCGCTGGAAGCCTGTGAGGGTGATCTTGAACAGGCAGCCGCTCGACTACGTGAAAAGGGCCTGGCCACAGTTGCCAAAAAATCTAGCCGCGAGGCCTCCGAAGGGACAATAGAGGCCTACGTTCACTCTGACATGGCAGGCAGCCGATTAGGCGTGCTGTTGGAGCTAAACTGCGAGACTGATTTCGTCGCCAAGACGGACGAGTTCAAACAACTGGCCCACGATCTGGCACTCCACATCTCCTTTGCTGCCCCACAGTATTCCACCCGCGATGACGTGCCGGAGTCAGTCGTCGAGAGCGAGAAAGCCGACTACCGCGCCCAGGCCCTGGAAGAGGGCAAGCCCGAAAAGATCGTCGATCGCATCGTCGAGGGCCGTCTGGAAAAGTTCTACCAAGACATATGCATTATGGAGCAACCCTTCATAAAGGACGAGGATAAAACCATTCAGGATCTGATCAACGATGCCATCGCCAAGATGGGCGAAAACATCGTCTTGCGCCGCTTTGTACGCTATCAAGTAGGGGAAACCGTGTAGCGCAATGGTCGCCAAATACAAGCGCGTCCTACTCAAACTAGGTGGAGAGGCGCTGGCCAGCCCTGGAGGCTACGGCATCAGTCCGCATATGGCGGAGGAAGTCGCCGCCAAGGTATCGGCAGTGCGCGACCTGGAGATAGAAGTTGCCATCGTCCTGGGAGCAGGCAACATCTGGCGGGGCAAAGACGGCCTGGTGCATGGGATGGATCGTGCCACGGCCGACCACATGGGTATGCTGGCGACGGTGATGAACGCCCTGGCCCTAGCCGACGCGTTGGAGCGGATGGGGGTCACCACCCGCGTGCAGACCGCCATCGAGATGCGCGCCTTCGCCGAGCCGTACATCCGGCTGAGGGCAATCCGCCACCTGGAAAAAGGGCGCGTTGTCATTATCGGAGGTGGCACAGGCAACCCGTACTTTACGACCGACACGGCCGCAGCGCTCAGAGCCATGGAAATTGATGCCGACCTTTTGATCAAGGCTACAAAGGTAGACGGCGTTTACTCTGAGGATCCACACGAGAACCCCGACGCCGAGCGCTTTGACCATCTGACTTATATGCGGGCACTTGAGATACGCGTGGGCGTGATGGACGCCACAGCCATCTCGCTGTGTATGGAAAACGACATGCCCATTCTCGTGCTCAACCTATGGCAGCCGCACAGCCTAGAGCGAGCTATGAAGGGTGAAGACATAGGAACCCTGATCTCTCGATAGCGTTAATCAATCACATAGGATTGCCATCATGATTAAGGAATTGCTCGGCGAGACAAAAGACCGTATGGAAAAGGCCATCCAGGCGCTGGAAGCCAAGCTGCGCACAATTCGCACTGGCCGCGCCTCACCGGCCCTGGTCGAGCAGGTCATGGTCGACTACTATGGCACGCCCACGCCACTCCAGCAATTGGCAGTCATATCGGCCCCAGAGCCCCAGTTGCTCACCATCCGACCCTATGATCCGGGGTCCTTGGGAGACATCGAGCGCGGGATCCTCAAGTCTGAGCTAGGCCTGACACCCTCCAACGACGGCAAACTCATTCGCCTCCCCATTCCACGCCTGACCGAGGAACGCAGACAGGAGATGGCCAAGATGGTACGCCAGCGCGTTGAGGAGGGAAAGATAGCGCTACGGAACATTCGCCGCGAGGCCTTGGACGACCTGCGTGATTTTGAAAAGGAGAAGCTTGTCCCCGAAGACGAGTTTTACACCGCCAAAGACGATCTTCAGGAACTCACAGACGAGTATGGCGAAAAGATGGACGAGATCAGCGAGCGCAAGCAACGGGAGATTCTTGAAAGCTAGTACACACTCCCGCCAGTCGCTTTGGGTAACCCACGACAATGCCCTCTCAATCACAGGATGATCAGCAGTACCCTTCTCTGGAGCATGTGCCTCAGCACGTTGGCATTATCATGGACGGCAACGGTCGCTGGGCCCAAGCGCGAGGGTTACCTCGTTCAGCCGGCCATCGTGCCGGGACAGAAAATTTGCGTCGCGTACTGCGAGCAGCGGTAGAGTTTGGCGTCCCAGTCCTGACCATCTATGCCTTCTCAACCGAAAATTGGAGCCGTCCAGAAGGAGAGGTCAAAGCTCTGCTGACCATCCTTGAAGGGGTAATCGATCGCGAGCTACAGGAACTGCACGAGGAAGGCGTTCAACTGCGTCACGTCGGTCGGATAGAGCGTCTGCCCCAGAAATTGCAGCGCAAAATACGGGCTGCGATTGACCTAACCAAAAACAACGAGCAGTTGATCCTGAACGTGGCCTTTGACTACGGCGGACGTGCCGAGATCATAGATGCCATACGGCACATCATCAAAGAAAACGTACCAGCCGATCAAGTGGACGAGGCGCTCGTCAGCCGCTATCTCTATACCGCGGGATTACCTGATCCTGATCTGATCGTTCGCACCAGCGGCGAGATGCGAGTCAGTAATTTTCTCATCTGGCAAGGCGCATATGCAGAATACTATGTGACGCCTGCCATGTGGCCAGATTTTGACAGGGATGAATTCTACAAGGCCCTGCGCGCTTACGGACAACGCGAGCGCCGTTTTGGACTGGTACCTAGGTAGCGTGACTTGCAGACATTTCCTCAGCTAGTGCTTCTCGATCTGTGCTACGTACACGCGTATTAACTGCTGCTATTCTGATCCCGATCGCCATCGGTCTGATTTATCTGGGTGGGCTCCCATTTCTGGCCCTGATAGGGCTGATGCTATCTCTGGCCGAGGTCGAGTTTTGCCGGTTGATGACCCAAGGCAGTTTCCACCCCACCCTGGCCTTTGGACTCGGCTTGGTGTGGCTGTCGCTGCTAGACGCTCAGATTCCAAAGCTGGACTTGCTGAAACCCAGCTTGGCCCTGATTCTGCTAGCATCGCTAGCCTGGCAAATGCGCCGTCGGCAAGGCTCTCCAGTGGCCGATTGGGCGTTGACACTGACCGGCGGTCTTTACCTGGGAACGTGCGGAGCCAGTATGGTCCGGCTACGAGACCTAGACGACGGCGGCCTCTGGTGGATGTTGATCGTTCTGTGCACAGTTATATGCGCTGACACAGCCGCCTACTTTGTCGGGCGGGCTTGGGGAAGGCACAAAATGACGCCGTCTCTGAGCCCGGGCAAGACGTGGGAAGGATATATCAGTGGCCTAGTCGTAAGCGGGCTGATGACGCCGTCCCTGATTTTGCTGTGGCGCGCGACGACAGGCAAGGAGATCGACATCGTGCATGGCCTGATCTTGGGACTGCTGATCGGCGTGTTTTCCCCGTTGGGAGACTTGGCCGTTTCGATGGTCAAGCGGCAGGTTGGCGCCAAGGATAGTGGGAAAGTCATACCAGGACACGGCGGAGCCCTGGACCGGCTGGATAGTCTTTTGTGGGCCGGAGTGATGAGCTATTATTACATCATATGGTTCGTAATCTAACCGAGTAGAGGCAAGTATTCTAATTAGGAGAAAGCACCATGAGCAAGTTAGAAATGGCTGATTTGGAAGACAAGACACTGGCCGAGCTACGCGAGCTGGCCAAGGAGTGGGAGGTTTCCGGCTACAGTCGCCTGAAGAAGGAAGACCTCATCTTGCGGCTGCTGCGAGCCAAAGCCGAACGAGAGGGCTTGATGTTTGGCGGCGGCGTGCTCGAGATCGTAGACGAAAACAAAGGCTACCTGCGCTGCGACCACTACAAACCTGGGCCTGAAGACGTGTACGTCTCGCAGTCCCAGATCCGTCGCTTCGGGATGCGCACTGGCGACATGGTCGTTGGACAAGTGCGCCCGCCAAAGGAGAGCGAAAAGTATTTCAGCCTCCTGCGCGTGGAGGCAGTGAATGGCATGGACCCGGAGGCCGCCAAGCAGCGGCCGTCCTTCGAGTCGCAGACGCCGATCTTTCCCGACGAGCGTTTCATCCTGGAAGCCTCACCCGGCAACCCGACGACGAGGTTGTTGAGCCTGGTCGCACCCATCGGGAAGGGGCAGCGCGGCCTCATCGTCTCGCCACCCAAGGCAGGCAAGACCACAGTGCTCAAGCACATCGCCAACGGCATCTCGGCCAGCCATCCCGAGGTACATCTGATGGTCGTCCTCATCGGGGAGCGACCCGAGGAGGTGACCGACATGGATCGCTCGGTAGATGCCGAGGTCATCAGCTCGACCTTTGACGAACCTGTAAAAAGCCACGCCCAGGTAGCAGAGATGGCACTAGCGCGGGCCAAGCGGCTGGTGGAAGGCAAGCGGGACGTCGTCATCCTGCTCGACAGCATCACGCGCGTTTCACGAGCCTACAACCTGGTGGTGCAGCCCAGCGGCCGCACTCTCTCCGGCGGCCTCGATCCGGCAGCGCTCTATCCACCCAAGCACTTTTTCGGCGCGGCGCGCAACATCGAGGAGGGTGGCAGCCTGACCATCATCGCCACCTGCCTGATCGATACCGGCAGCCGCATGGACGACATGATCTACGAGGAATTCAAGGGCACGGGCAACATGGAACTCCACCTGAGCCGCAAGCTGCAAGAACGCCACGTCTTCCCCGCCTTTGACATCGAGCGCTCGGGGACGCGGCGGGAGGATCTGCTGATCGACGAGGAATCGCTAGAAAGTATCTGGGTGATGCGCCAGCGCTTCCTGGATGCCCAGTCTCCCGCGCACGCGATGCAGGAACTGCTCCAAGTCCTCAAGCAGACCAAGACCAACGAGGATTTTCTGGCCCTGTTCGCCAGAATGGCGCAGATAGAAGGGGGACGCTAGCCCGTAACCGAGGAACCAGGTATGCCCAGGCCCTCACCCCCGGTGAGGGCTTTTTTATTTCAAGTGTCCCAAGAACTCGCCGATGGCGTCGGCTACCTTCGCCGGTCGCTCCAAGATCACCATATGGCCCGCACCCTCGACAATCGCGAGTTGCGCGTCGGAGATATACTCAGACAGGTGGCGCGCGTACTTGACGGGAGCCAGTCGGTCGGTGGAGCCCGCGACGACCAGCGTGGGCACATCGATCTCACCCAATCGCTCCATCACATCGAAGCGGTCGCAAGCTTGCAGGTCGCTCAAAAGCACGTCGGGGCCTGTCTCACGCAGGCGCTCTCGCCCCAGTTCGACCAGATTTGTCGGTGCATCAGACGACCAGGCGTAGCGGGTTATCGTGTCCAGTGCTGCCTCAAAATCGGCGGAAATCTGTTCCAAGATAGAGGGGGCCACACGCAGCCGCGCCCCGGTCGCGATCAGCACCAGCCCGGTCATCCGCTCGGGAGAATCCAACGCCATCGTCAGGGCTATCGCGCCGCCCATCGAATGGCCGACGACGGCGGCCTGCTCAATACCGATCGCGTCGAAAAACGCGATCACGTCCGCTGCATAATCCTCGATAGCATCCCGCCCTTCCCCACCCGAGCGCCCATGGCCGGGCAGGT
>CAZKDJ010000021.1:0-33985 GCA_964551295.1 uncultured Anaerolineales bacterium
ACTCGGCGATGAAGGCGATGGCCAGCGTCTCGAACATGACCATCGTCATGTGCATGCGGCACAGCGGCCCGGTCTGGTAAACGTAATTGGAGGCCAGGAACCCCAAGCCGGAGATGAGGGGCAGGAACCAGCCCCCCACCTTGCGACGCACGATGGCCAAGATCGTCCCGCCGGTGACCAGCGTGGCGACGAAGGAGACTATCCGCCCGGCGACCACGTGCGGCCCAAAGATCGGCAGCAGCGGGATGATGAGCAGGTGGAAAAGCGGCGGATAGTTGGAGGCATAGTACGGGTAAACTCCGTTGTCCTTGTACGGCCACTCGCCCCGGCTGTACAGGATGGCGTCGTACATCTCGAACCCCTCCCCCTGGTCATAATCGAAGGGCCATTGGAAAAGATCGACTGCATAGACGACATAGACAACCAGGTAGCCAACGTAAGCCAAAGCAGCGAGGATGGCCAGGAAAGCGCCGATGGTTTTGAGTATGCGCGAAAGGATTTGGGGCATGGTAGTTGGTTGGTTAGGCGGGGCGGTTGCCCAGCAGGACCAGGATGACGCCGACGAGGATGCCCACGAGGCCGAGGCCGACACCCAAGCGCTGCAGCGGGCCAAAGCCGCTCCACTCGCCGGCGCCGACAAAGTCCACGCCGATGATGCCAGCGACGCCAAGAAAAGTAACCCCGATCACGATGATGCCCAGTTGGCGTTTGGTGACCATAGGCCAGCATTATAGCACACTGGAATGGGGTTGCAACCCCAGGCGGGATCGTGCGTATTGTGAAGTAGAAAGGGGCAAGAGGCAGGAGGCAAAATGCAGAAAACAAATGATGACAAACAGCCGGCGAACGAAAAATCGACAAACGGCGAGGCAGTGCAGGTGCCCACGGACGAGTGGACGGCGGCGGCGCTGGCTCACGCGAGCGTCCTGCTAACCGCGACGCTGGGAACAGTGGGCGGCATCGGCCTACCGGTTGGACTGGCCGTGCCCCTGGTCATGGTCCTGGGGTACAAGAAGCAATCGCGATTCGTCGCCTTTCACGCGTTGCAGGCCTTTGTGTATCAGATCGCAGGGGTTGTGATCGTGGCGGCCTTGGGCGGACTGGTGGGAGTGGCCTGGGCGATCAGCGGTACGCTCACGGCAGTGCTGATTGGATTTGCACTGATGCCGTTTGCGGTTTCGCTCACTCTGCTGTTGATCGGTGCAGTCATTGCCTGGATCGTTTACGGGCTCTACGCGGCGTATCAGGTCTACCAGGGACGCAATCTACATTACTGGCTGATCGGTGACTATTTGGAACGGGAGGTGAAATTGTGATGCGTGGACGAGATCCCTTCGTCGCGTTAGTTCTGGAGGTTGTAGGGGGATTCTTTGGATTCCTGGGCCTGGGTTGGATCTATGCCGGGCGACCAGCGATGGGCATCGCGCTGCTGATCGGTTACTGGCTGCTGGACTGGGCCATTGGCGTGACGCTCTCCATCGCCACCATCGGGCTATGGTGCTTTGTGTGGCCAGCACAGAACCTGATCCTGGGCGCTGTCTCGGGATACCTGGTTTACCGCTGGCTAGAAGAACGGGAACGGGCGTAGCACAGGTCGAAAAGACACCCGCACAAAAAAGCCCTGCCATCCTGGCAGGGCTTGGCTTTTCTACACGGGCTTGGCGCGTGGTTACAGATATGTTATAATCCATTAATATTAACGTGGAGGACACCCCTTGCGGCGTAGAACCGGACTTTTTGCCTGGCTCGTCGTCACTGCCGCCGTGGTTGCATTTCTTCTCGCCTGGCAGTACCTCGACTATCGTGCAGCAAGCCGCACCCTGCCCGCCGGCATGACGATGGCTGGTCTGCCTGTCGAGGGAAAAACGCGCGAACAGGCACTCAACGAGCTTGAGATAGCATTTGCTACACCGGTCGAAGTGATATACCAGGGCGAGCGATTGTCGCTATCCCCCGATACCGTCGAGTTGCGCTTTGACGCCGAGAAAACGACGGCTAACCTAGAGGCTGTTCTGGTAGCACGCGGAGGATTTGATGGCTTTGTGACCCACGTGCTGCACAGCCCTGCCGAGCCGGTGGACGTTCCGGTGGCAGTGACCTATTCGGAGGAACGGCTCGACGGCTTCCTGGCCCGCGTCGCGCGGCAGTACGACAGGCCGCCTCAAAGCGCAGTTCCGCTGCCGGATCAATTGGTCTTTCGCGCCGGGCGCTCCGGCCAGGAACTCGACGTCGAAGCGTCTCGCACCCTGCTCGCCGCTGCCCTCGTCTCGGCTACCGACCGGCAGGCCGAACTGCCCGTCAAGTCCAGCGAGGCCCCCCCTTTGGATATAGAGGTGCTGGGCCAGATGATCCAGTCCCTGGCGGACGATCACCCACACATCATACCGGGGATATTTGTCAAAGATCTACAGACCGGGGAGGAGTTGGGAATCAACAAGGAGGTCGCGTTCGCCGGCTTGAGCCTGCTCAAAGTCGCCATCCTGGAAGAAACCTATCGCGCCCTGGATGCTCCCCTCGATCTCGAGGTAACGGACTGGATCAGCGATTCGCTGGGAATCACCAGCAGCAATTTCAAAGCCAATCTACTCCTCCGCGACATTATCGGTGAAGGCGATGGCTATCAGGGTGCCGAGAAGTTGACTGCCTCGATGCATTATCTCGGGCTACCCAACACCTTTATGGTGGCCCCGTACGATGCAGAGTGTCCCTTCACCATTCAAACGCCGGCCAATACGCGCACCGACATCACCACCAACCCCGATATCTGCATGCAGACCACGCCATTGGATATGGGCCTGCTGTTGGAGATGATCTACCAATGCCGCCAAGGTGGTGGCACACTGATGGCCGCCTACCCTGGCGCCTTCACCACAGACGAGTGCAGCGCAATGGTCGAGCAGATGACGAAGAACAGCTTTGATAATCTCATCGAAGTCGAACTACCAGAAGGAACGGTGGTAGCACACAAACATGGATTTGGGACAGAGGGACCCCATGCTGATGCAGGGATCGTTTTCAGTCCCAGCGGCGACTTTATACTCGTCATCTATCTCGATAGTCCGCAATATCTGGAGTGGGCGGAAAGTTCCGCCCTGGCCGCCGATATTGCCAAGGCGACCTACAATTATTTTAACCCGGCGCACTAGCGTTCGTCGGCGGGGGTAAAATGGGCCTTTTGACCATACGGCAGTCCTTTGCGCAAGAATTGCGCGTTTGTGCGTTTGGTCTATAATCTGTTTGAGGCGCTCTCGCGCCGCGCGAGAATGGTGCAAGAGACGCCGTTGAGATAAGCGGCGCAGTTTGTGGCGATTTCAAGAGCCGCCAACTGTGGGAATCGTGTGTTCAAGAGAACGAAATGAAAGAATTCAAACCCCAGCACTCGGGAGAGACTCATCCAGAGGAGCCTCAGCCACACACACCGGAGACCCACAAAAAAGTTCCCGCCCCATTGCCCGCAGGCGAGTTAGGGACGCGGCGTATCACTCCTCCAGGAGAAGCGGGGCGCGCAGGAGAGATTCCGCCCAAATCCGAGGCATACGAGAGTGGCGAGGGGCAGCTCCCCGACGGCCACATGCTCCAGAACCGTTACCGCATCCTGGGGATATTGGGATTTGGCGGGATGAGTGCCGTTTACAAAGCCCAGGATATGCGTTTCCCCAAGGTCACCCGCCTGTGCGTGGCCAAGGAGATGCTGAACACCGCAACCGATCCCCAAGTGCGGATGATGATTGAGCGCAACTTTGAGCGCGAGGCGAACATCCTGGCCACCCTCAGCCATCCCGGCATCGTCCAGATCTATGACTACTTTAGCGAGAACAATCGCAGCTATCTGGTCATGGAGTTTGTGAACGGCAGGGACCTAGAAGCGATCCTGGCACAGACCGAGGGCTTTTTGCCCGAAGCTCAAGTCGCGAGTTGGGCCATCCAGGTCTGTGAGGTGTTGAGTTATCTACACAGCCACGAGCCAAGTCCTATCGTCTTCCGCGACATCAAACCCTCCAACATCATGCTGGATAGCCACAGCCGCGTCCGAGTGGTGGACTTTGGAATCGCCCGCGTCTTCCAGAGCGGGCAGAAGGGCACCATGATCGGCACGGAGGGCTATTCGCCGCCGGAGCAGTACCGCGGCGTCGCCGAGCCACGGGTGGATATCTATGCGCTAGGGGCTACGATGCACCATCTGCTTAGCAAGCAGGACCCTCGTCTGGAGCCACCGTTCTCCTTCCACGAACGCCCCATCCACAAGACGAATCCGGTCGTGTCCCACGAACTGGCCGACATCGTCAACCGGGCATTGGAATACGACATCAACAAACGTTACGGATCAGCCGAGGAGATGCAACGCGCGTTACTGAGCCTCAGTGCATCCCGCGGCCTGGGGGGGACGACGACCTTTGGGTCTGGCGCCGGTGGCGACGTCATGGCGCTGTGGCGTTTCGCCTGCGAGGATGAGGTGCGCTCCTCCCCTGCGGTGCACGATGGCGTGCTGTACGCCGGCGTCTACGACAACAACCTCTACGCCATCAACGCCAAGAGCGGCAAGTTCCTCTGGAAATACGCCACCGAGGGGGGCATCGCTTCGTCTCCGTGTGTGCACGAGGGACGTGTGTTTGTGGGCTCGTCGGACAAATTGCTCTATGCCATCAACACAGACACAGGGCGCATCTCGTGGACGTGCCCCACCCAGGATAGAATATGGTCTTCACCTAAAGTCGCGTTCGGCCATGTGTTTTTTGGCTCCGACGACCATCATCTATACGCAGCCAACATACACAGCGGGCGTGTCGTCTGGACGTTCGAAACGGAGAGAGAGGTGCGCTCGTCTCCCGCCATCGGCGACGAGGCCATCTACATAGGTTGCGAGGGCGGAGTCGTCTATGCCATCGACACCAGCGGTCAATCGCGCTGGCGCTTCCGTGCCCGGCGCGGCGTGACTTCCTCTCCCGCTATCACCAGTGATATGGCTTACGTAGGCTGCCAGGATTGGTTCGTCTATGGCCTGGACATTCGCTCGGGCTGGTCAGTCTGGCGCTACCGTACCGGTGGCCCGATTGTTTCGTCGCCCGCCGTCAGCGAAGATATCGTCTTTATCGGGTCCACCGACAAGCGCCTATACGCCTTGGACGCCGAAAATGGTCGTCTCGTTTGGCGGTATGAGACGGAGGGCCAGGTCACCTCCTCGCCGGCCGTGGCCGAGGGCGCCGTCTACTTTGGCTCTGTAGATGGGGCCGTTTACAGCTTGGACATCAAGACTGGGAATCTGCGATGGCGTTTTCAGACCGATGGCCCAGTGACGTCATCACCCACGGTGGTAGACGGCGTGGTCTATATCGGCTCGACAGATCGCTACATCTACGCACTTCCTGCCTGAGTTAGACGTAATGCTGGCTGTGCTCTGATAATGGACGGGAAAGGGACGGCATGATGCAATTTCTATACAAACTCCTGGGGCTAAAGAAAGGCGAACCCGATGCAGAGCTTCCAGCTGCCAAAGAGGTCGATGGGCCGCTGCCTCGACTCAAGGCCGGTTGGGCTACCGACGTGGGAATCGTACGCAGCCACAATGAGGATGCGGTCTTGGTCATCACCGCTTCGCACGACGGCGATGGCGCCATGCCGCCGCTGGGGCTTTTTGTCCTGGCTGACGGCATGGGAGGGCATCAATCCGGCGAGGTTGCCAGCTCTCTGGCCGCACGCGCCGTGGCTCACCAAATCACCCGTGACTTTTACTTGCCGGCCCTCATCAGCCAGGGACCGGACACCAGTCGGCCAGATCTGAAAGACGTGCTCGTGGAGGCCGTTCGTGCTGCCAACGATAGCGTCGCGGATCGAGTGCCCGGGGGAGGCACGACGCTGACCTGCGCCTTGGTGCTCGAATCCCGTGCCTACATCGCCCACGTAGGCGACAGCCGGGCCTATATCGTCACCGCCGAGGGCGAACTGGACCAGATTACGCACGACCACTCGTTGGTCGATCGGCTGGTCGAGCTGGGACAGCTAACACGTGATGAAGCCGCCGTCCATCCGCAAAAGAACGTGCTTTATCGTGCAGTGGGCCAGGGCGGCGAACTGGAAGTGGATACCTACACGCGCACCATCGGGGTAGGTGCGCGATTGCTGCTCTGCAGCGATGGATTATGGGGTATAGTGGCTGAGGCAAAGATGGCCGAGATTGTTATGAACTCCCCTTCACCCCAGGTGGCGTGCGAAAGGCTAGTCGTCGCCGCTAACGCAGCCGGAGGACGTGACAATATCACCGCCATCCTGGTGGAGCCACCAGCGAGTTCAGGCAGGTGAGTAGAGAGACCGAGAAGGATTATTACGCCGTTCTGGGAATCCCCCAGTCCGCGACGGACGAGGAGATTCGACGCGCCTACCGTTCGCTGGCGCGACGCTACCATCCTGACAGCCGGACGGAAAGCGCACCGACGACGCTGTTCCACGATGTTCAGACCGCCTATGCGGTCTTGAGCGATCCGCTTCAACGGCGCGCGTACGACCAGCAACGCGCTGAGGCAGGTTTGGGTCAGGAAGCGGCGCTGCGCTGGGAGATCTATTCCAGCCAAGACCAACTCTGTTCGCTCCACGAGGAGCAGGTGCTCTATCTCTTGATAGAGATAAGGCCCGCCCTGACCGCGGAGGGCGAGCGACTGCCGCTCAACCTGTGCCTGGTGATCGACCGCAGCACCTCGATGCAGGGTGCGCGGTTGAACAACGTCAAAGCAGCAGCACACCAGATCATAGATGAATTGCACGATGACGACACGCTGGCAGTGGTCACATTCAACGATCGCGCCGAAGTCATCCTGCCCAGCCGGTCGGGTATCAATCGCTCCCGGGCCAAGGCCCAGGTTTCCACGATCTGGGCCAGTGGGGGCACCGAGATTTTGCAAGGGATGCAGACCGGGCTGGAGCAGGTCAATAGGAGACACAGCCAGGATGTCACCAGTCACCTGATCCTGCTCACCGACGGCCAGACGTATGGTGACGAGAAAGACTGTATCGCCGCGGCTCGACAAGCGGGGGCACGTCACATCGGCATCACGGCAATGGGCATAGGCGAAGACTGGAACGATGCATTGCTCGACCAAGTTGCGGCCCAAAGCGGGGGTGTTTCTGCCTACATCGCCTCGCCGGGCCAGGTGCGTTCACTCCTACAGCAGAGGGTGCGTGGTCTGGGGACCATCTTTGCACAGGGGTTGAAGCTGAGTCCCCGGTGCACCGAGGGTGTGTGGATGGAAAGCGCGTTTCGCGTCTCACCCTACCTCGACCGTCTCACGGCGGAGGGTGGCGCGTTTAACCTGGGAGCGCTACAGGCCGACACTCCGTTAGCCGTCATGCTAGAGGTGGGTGTGGCCAAGCGACCGCCCGGAGAGCACCGGCTCATGCAGCTCGAACTTACGGCTGACATACAGTCAATGGACCGCAAAGAAGAAAGGTTGCGGCGCGATGTCTCGGTCACTTTTACACCCGAAGAGACAGAAACAGAGGCCGTACAGTCGAACATTCTGAGTGCGTTGACCAAGATCACCGTCTATCGAATGCAAGAGCGAGCATGGGATACGCTCGAGCAGGGTAACGTGGAGAAAGCATCCCAGCAACTGGAGATGATCGCTACACGCCTGTTTGACCTTGGTGAGTCCCAGCTAGCCCGGGCGGCCATGCTGGAAGCCGGGCGCATTGCCAAAGGTGGAGCGCCGACGGAAAAAGGGCGCAAAGAGCTAAAGTATGGTACGCGCAGCTTAACCATTGCTTCAAGGAGAAAGTCTCATGATTGAATGTCCATCTTGCGGGCGCAAGCACCGTCCAGGCACGCTGTTCTGCAGCGAGTGTGGCGTGTATCTGCCCACTGGCGGGCCGCTGCGAACCGAGCCATTGCCCGACGAAGAGTTGCCCGTCTCGCGCGCCAACCCCTGGGTCAGCGAACAGGTTGACGAGGACAAGACCACGCCGACCCCGTTATATCTCAAGATACTGGAAACCGACCGCCAGATTCGACTGCCCTCCTCCACCGAGGTGCACGTCGGCCGCCTCGATGCAGCCCATGGTATTTTCCCCGACCTGGACCTGACCACAGATGGCGGTCTCGAGGGCGGTGTCTCACGGCGGCATTGCAAAATCCATCAGCGAGGGGCAACCTATCTCGTCGAGGACGTCGGCAGTGCTAACGGCACCTTTCTCAACGGCCAGCGCCTGACCCCCTACCTGCCACACGTGCTCAAGGATAAAGACGAACTCCAACTGGGCACCGTCAAAATGCAGGTGGTCCTGCAAGAAGAGTAACCGTCGGGAGGATCATATACATGCCTTATACGGTGATGATTCACGTGTTAAATGAGGATGCCGTCGTCGGGGAGGTGGATGAGCTCCCCGATCCGAACGATCAAGTGATCATCGTCAACAACGTGCGGCGACGCGATGGCCGCGACGTCTCCTACATCCTGCCGGAGACCAACACGGTCGTTTATCCGTGGACACGCATCCACTGTGTAGAGATTTTGCCCAGCGAAGAAGAGAAGGAAATCGTCAGCTTCATTCGCGAATGAGGCAGTTGCAGAGCGCGCACACCTAGCTCATCATGTCTGAACGACGTAAACTTGTCCTGGTTGTAGACGACGAGCCGCGCATGACGCGGTTCATCCGCATGAACCTGGAACTGGAGAGCTTTCGGGTCATCGAAGCCCACAACGGCATCGAGGCGCTCGACAAGGTGCGCACCAGTCTGCCCGATTTGGTCATCCTCGACGTGATGATGCCCGAGATGGATGGCTTTGAGACGCTGGAGGTGCTGCGCCAGGTATCCACCGTGCCGGTGATCATGCTCACCGTCCGAGCCGACGAGGAGGACAAGGTGCACGGCCTGGAGCTGGGTGCCGACGATTACGTGACCAAGCCCTTTGGCGCTCGCGAACTCGTCAGCCGGGTCAAGGCAGTCCTGCGCCGCACCGAGAGCCCCGCGAAGCCGGAGGAGGCCGTTCTGCAAATCGACGATCGACTGAGCATAGACTTTAACAGCCGCGAGGTCATCGTCGAGGGCGAGCGCATCAATTTGCGTCCGACCGAGTACCGCCTGCTGTACCACCTGGTGGAAAACGCGGGCTGGGTGGTGCCGCACGAGATGCTGCTGGCCAAGGTCTGGGGATACGAATACCAGGAGGAGATACACTACCTGCGCCTGTACATCACCTACCTGCGGCAAAAGATCGAGCCCGATCCATCCAACCCGCGCTACATCCTCACCGAACGCGGGGTGGGATACCGTTTCGTGAACTTTCGCGAGGAGGGATCCGCCGAGACACACCAGGAGGAAGTTTGATATGGCTACCATCAAGGTCGTAGTGACAGGTCCTTTCAACGTCGGCAAGACCGAGTTCGTGCGCACCCTCTCTGATATCCCCATCGTCTCCACCGAGCGGCGCATCACCGACCATCTCAAATCCACCAAGGAAGAGACCACGGTGGCGATGGACTATGGGCAGGTCAAGGTGAACGGCGACCTGTTCCATCTGTATGGCACGCCGGGACAGTCGCGCTTCGATTTTATGTGGAATATCCTGTCTACAGAGATGGACGCCTTCATCGTGCTGGTGGATAGCTGTGATCGCGACACGATGCTGGCCGCCAAGCCTCTGCTCCGCACGTTCCGCCGCCTGGCTCGCAAGAGCCAGGCCCCTTACCTGGTGGCGGCGAACAAGCAGGACCTGGAGGGCGCCTGGTCGGTGGAGCAGGTCAGAAAAGCGCTGGGGTTGAACGACAAAGTCCCCGTCGTCCCCTGCGTCGCCAGGGAAAAAACCAGCGTGCACAACGTGCTACGGGAACTGAAGGCGCTGCTCTAGTTCCCCCTACTCTCGCCTCCCCCACCCCCGCGCAGGTCGCGGGGGTGTTTGTTTTTCTAGCGGATTTCTAACGCTTCGCTTACGCCAGTCTAATGCAAGGGTGCAATTAATATAGATGGTTATGCGATGCTTAAAATATCATCTTGGAGGAGGTGTGATATGACAAACCTAGTGCGTTGGGAACCTTTCCGTGATCTGGTCAGCCTGCGGGAGGCGATGGACCGGCTGTTCGAGGAGAGCTTTGTACGTCCGCAGACCGACTGGCCTGTGCCGACCGAGGCGGGGATGTTGGCGGTAGACGTGTACGAGACGGAGGACGCCTTCGTGGTCAAGTCGGCCATCCCCGGCGTCAAGCCGGAGGACATCGACATCAGCCTCACCGGCGACACCCTGACCATCAAGGGCGAGACAAAGTCCGAGGAAGAGGTCAAGGAGGAGAATTACGCCCGGCGCGAGATGCGCTACGGCGCCTTCTCCCGCACCCTGCCCGTGCCCGCTGCGGTCGTGGCCGAAGAGGCCGAGGCCGATTTCGATAATGGCGTGCTGACGCTGACGCTGCCCAAGGCCGAAGAGGTCAAGCCCAAGGTCATCAAGGTCAAGAGCAAGTAACGCGAACGGGCAACAAGAACCGGGTTAGAGAGTGGGGCAGGGTCGTATGATATGACCCCGCCCCGCTGCTTTTTTGGTAGGCTGTCCCATCCGGGCTCGGGTCGAAAGCAGCCGAGGGCGATGCCATTTGCTGCTGCTGGGGAGATGTGCTAACATACTCCCGGTTGTGATAGTAGTAGAAAGGGCGCGGGTAAGAGAGTGTACAACGTAACCGGCGATAGATTGAACGATGTGCAAACGGCGCGTCTCATCCGTGGGATGGATGTGCCGTCGTTTGCTTCTCGGGAGTTTCCCCCAAAATATGTACCACTTGGAGATGTTTTTGTTGTGATCCTCTGGCAGTGTTCTGAGAGCCCTCCGGCTACCAGTGATCAATCAAGCCGGCCCAAGGAAAGGGAGAAGGGACAAGAAAACAGCCCTTCCCCCCTCGCCGTGATTTACTGGCGAGAGCATACAAACCTCGCAGTTGCCTCTCTACCGCACTCTATGTTCAGCCAGTACGAATGGGTCGAGCTCCTAAGCCTACACTGGTCACAATCGGACCGAGAAAGCTTCCCGCCCTTTGGTGACTGGACCAAATCACCAGAGTGGATGCTCTCTGAAGAAACGACTCTTCTTGAGAGGATAAACACCTTGCAACAACAGAAGCTCTCAACCAGCGAAGAGATCGATCAACAAATACATCGGTTATCGCAGGACTTCACTCACGCTGCATTGGCAGCTAACCAGGGACCGAGAAGATTACTAACGGCCCAAAACGATGAGCTTGTGGAGGAAGTCAAGTCAGTATTTGCTGAAATCGGGTTCACAGTCGAGGTAGTCGATGAACTTCTGGACGCCAGCCTCCCCAAGAGAGAATATCTCAGACTGAGGCTGCCAAACGACATAAGCTGGGAAGCGATCGAAGTCCGGGGCTATGGCAAGAGTGCAGGAAAGACCAGCGATCTGTATCGTCTTGGACGGTTTGCTAACCTGTTTCAGCAAGAGAAGGGACGCCCACCTGACAAGCAGATATACGTGGTCAATGGTCAACTCGATATTCGCAATCCCTCCCATCGCCAAGAACCACTTGCATCCGCAGAAGAAGACATCGAAGTGTTTTCTAAAAACAACGGTGTTGTCATATCAACAACTGACCTGTTCAGGGTTTTGCAGACACTTGATAAACTCGACGTCGCAGGTGTTCGTGATTCCATCATAAACACTGTCGGGCGATCAGCAATTCCCGTTTTGTAGCCGCGATTTCC
The DNA here is from genome assembly GCA_964551295.1 of uncultured Anaerolineales bacterium. Lineage (GTDB taxonomy): Bacteria > Chloroflexota > Anaerolineae > B4-G1 > B4-G1 > JAFGED01. The sequence continues at coordinate 11,693 of CAZKDJ010000021.1, forward strand.
AAATCGCGCGCATCTTGCCACGAAAAACACCCTGCGCGATTGCGAAATCGCGGCTACAGCCCGGCGTTTTTTCCCATAACGGGAATTGTTGAGCCACCACCCACCCCCAGAGGAATCTTGGCGCGCCCGGGGCGACTAGAACGCCCAACTGTCGGTTTCGTAGACCTTTGCGTACACAAAATCTAGCCCAGTAGAGTGAAAAAGTGTGTGCTATTCCCCCTGAATGGTACTCTCATCCATTCCCACCTATCGGGGGAATCAGTACAAAAAGCGGGTAGCCTTCCCGCTAGACTCAAATCCCTCCCTGTCTTCGAACCCACAGGTGTGACTCGTAGCCTGACCTCTGCATTTCAAAGTTCGTAGGTTGAGTAGAGGCGGGCCGGAGGCCGCGAGCCAAAGGCCCGAAGCGAAACCCAGCGGGTTGCAATCTGCAATTCGCCTGTTATAATGCGTGCACCTGACGGAACCGGATGCGTTTGGACAGCGTCCATAAAGCAGCGAGCGTATGCCAGAAGAGCCGCGCGTACACGTCTACAAGATTCACGAGCCTCGGGACGAGGGTGAGGGCAAGGATGAGTACATCCAACCCTTCAGGCCTCGATCTCTGCCAGTCGACCAGCCGGAGGAGAAGGGCGCGCCGCCTGATGTAGGGCCGGCGGAAGAGACGCCATCGATCGACACGTGCCCGGTGGACACATCCTTGCTGCCGGATGCCGCGCTGCCCGATGATGCGCCACCGTCCGGTGGCGCGCCGGCAGGTGGTGCGGACCGTGCACCACTCGCTGAAGCGCCATCTTCCGATGGCGCGTCGTCTGCGGACGAATCATCGGCGCCATCGCCTGATTCTGAAGCCGTGCCGGTCGCCACTGTGTGGTCAGAGATGTTGCCCGGTGGCACGCCATCGAGAGATGATGCGCTGTCGGAAGACGACATAGATACCGGCGAGATTCCGGGTGTGCTGGGCGAGCCGACCATTGCCGTGGAACGGACGCCCACCGGCGCGACGCCGACCGCCGAGCTGCCCCGCGCCATCCCCCGGCAGCGGCCGGTCAATCGCGAGCCGCCGCGCCCGCGCACCGGAACCAAGCGCATCGAAAAGTCATCACTCCCCATCCCTCCTCCGCCGTCGGCGAGAGCCGCCGCGCGCAAAGCGCCATCCCGTTCGGTTCCTCCGCCGAGTCGAGGGGGCTACGTCCCTCCCCGCTCCTCTCCGCCGCTGGGAAGCGGGAAGGGGGCGGCCAGTCGTGCGCCTCGCAATTGGGGTAGAATCATGGCCAACATATTCTTTGTCGTCGTCGTGGTGGTGGTGCTCGTTTTCCTTTTGAGCCTCGGCGGTTTGTTGATCGCCTATGCCTCCGTCGCCGCCCAGCTTCCTTCACCAGAGCAGTTGCGGGACAACCAGACCGCTTTCGTCAGCAGCAAGATCCTCGATAGCGAGGGCAACTTGCTGTACGAGGTGACCGATCCCCAGGGCGGCAGGCGCACCTACGTCAATTTCGACAAGATCTCGCCGTACCTGATCGACGCCACCGTGGCCACCGAGGACCGCGAGTTTTGGCATCACCCCGGGTTCGATCCGGTGGCCATCCTGCGCGCATTCTATTACAACCTCTCGGAAGGAGAGATCGTGTCCGGCGCCAGCACCATCACCCAGCAGTTGGCCCGCAACGTGCTCATGACGCCCGAGGAGCGGGTGCAGCAGACGGCCGAGCGCAAGATCAAAGAGGCCATCCTGGCCGCCGAGCTCAACCGTACCTACACCAAGGAAGAAATCCTCGAGATCTATCTCAACGAGTCCTACTATGGCAATCTCGCCTACGGCATCCAGGCCGCTTCCGAGACCTATTTCGGCGTCGACGCGGCGGATCTCACGTTGGCGCAGGCTTCCTTCCTGGCCGGCCTGCCCCAGTCGCCCGCCACCTACGATCCCTTCGGCGGGGGGCATGACGCGGCGCTGGCCCGCCACCAGGCTGTGCTGGGGCTGATGGTCGAGGGTGGCTACATTAGCGAGGCGGAGGCGGCGCTGGCGGCGGCCGAGATACGCAATTACGAGTTCCAGACGCCCAAGATCGATCTATCCATCGCGCCGCACTTTGTCGTCTACACCCGGCAGGTGGTGGAGGCCGATTATGGTCCAGATGTGCTCTACCGGAACGAGGAGGGCAAGAGCCTGCGCATCTATACCACGCTCGATCCCCAGTTGCAGCGGATGGCCGAGCAGGCCGTGCGCGATGGCGTGGCCGGGTTGGCCGACCGCAACGCCACCAACGGCGCGCTGGTGGCCATCGATCCCGAGACCGGCCACATCCTGGCCATGGTTGGGTCGGCGGGTTTCAACAACGAGGCGATCGACGGACAGGTGAACGTCGCCCTGCGCTGCCGCCAGCCCGGCTCCTCCATCAAGCCCTTTACCTACCTGGCTGCCTTCGAGCAGGGCTGGACGCCGTCCACGCTGCTGTGGGACCTGGAGACCGAGTATCCCGACGGAGCGGGCCGGCCGCCGTACGTTCCGGTCAACTATGACGAAAAGTACCACGGCCCGATGCTCGTGCGCGATGCGCTGGCCAACTCTTACAACATCCCGGCGGTGGAGACGCTCCAGTTCGTGGGGGTCGATGGCCTGCTGGAGATGGCCGGGCGGTTGGGCGTCGATTCGCTGGTGCATCCCGAGCTCTACTGCCCCGATTATCCCTCCGAATACCCACCGGCGTACGGCCTGGCGCTCACGCTGGGCGGCGGCGAGGTCAAGCTGTTGGAGATGACAGGCGGGTTCGCCGTCCTGGCCAACAACGGCGAGCGCTTGCCGCCTACGCCCATCCTGCGCATCGAGGACAGCGAGGGCAACGTGCTGGAAGATAACGCGGCCCGCGAGGGCGAGCAGGTCGTCTCTCCGCAGCACGCCTACCTGATCACCGACATCCTCTCCGATAACCCGGCCCGCTGCCGCGCCTTTAGCTGCCCCAGCATCCTGGAGCTCAGCCGGCCGGCAGTCGCCAAGACCGGTACCACCAATGACTTTCGCGACGCCTGGACGATCGGCTACACGCCCGATCTGGTGGTCGGCGTGTGGGTGGGCAACTCGGACAACTCGTCGATGATCGACCTGCCCGGCGCGGCCGGTGCCGGGCCGATCTGGCATAGCTTTATGGAGTCGGCCCACGAGGGCCTTCCCGTGCGCGACTTTGTGCGCCCACCGGGGGTCGTCGAGTACGAAATCTGCACCAATTCCGGCGCGCGTCCCTCCGAATACTGTCCCGAGCGCAAGGTGGAGATCTTTGTCGAGGGTCAGCCGCCGCTGGATGAGGAACACGATTGGTACCAGATGGTCCAGATGGACAACTTTACCAGGCTGCGGGCGAACGAGCTGTGCCAGGATCAGGTGGTCGAGGAACTGATGGTCGTCATCGACGACGAGCGGGGGCAGGGCTGGGCGCAGGCTCACCCAGAGTATTTCGACGAGCTACCGCTGGCCCCGACCGAGTTCTGCACCGACGCGACCAACCGGCCGGAGCTCGCCATCACCCAGCCCGGTGAGGGAAGCGAGGTGCACGGGGTGGTGCCGGTCTTTGGCACCGTCCAGGTGCCCAACTTTAGCCACTACGAGGTATTATACGGCGTCAGCGACGATCCCATCGGTTGGGGGTTCGTCAGCGGCCCGCACAAGACCCAGGTGCGCGATGGCTTGTTGACCGAGTGGGATACCGGTCACCTGGCTGCCGGTCCTTACACGTTGCGCGTCAACGCGTTCGACAAAGAGATGCACAGCGTCGAGGTGCGCGTGCACGTGGACGTCTTTCACCCGACCGAGAAGCCTTCGCCGACGCCTGTGCCCACCGAGACGCCCTCGCCCGTGCCGACGCTCAAGCCGACGGGAACGCCTGTCCCTACGACGCCTTTCCTGCCGACGGCTACCTCGACGGTGCTGCCGACTTTGACAGCGCCGCCCACTGCTACACCGACCGTACCGCCGACCTCGCCGCCCACGCCTGTGCCCACAAAGCCGACCGTCACGCCTACGGCCATCCCTACCACGCCGCCGACGTCCACGCCAACGGCAACGCCGCCTCCGGTGCCGACGTTCACGCCGCTGCCGACCGAGGAACCGACGGAGGAGCCTACATCCACACCTGAGCCGACGTCCACGCCGGAGCCGACCGCAACGCCCGAGCCAACGGAACCAACGTCGACCAACACGCCGGAGCCCACCGCGACGCCCTGACGTGAAAAGGCCCTTTGGGTTTTTAGAATTGAGAGCCTATTTGAAAATCCGGGCTTGACCTTGCGAAGGTTGCGAAACATCTCCTGCCCCCCACCTAACCTCCCCCACCTCGGGGGGAGGGACCAGCATATGCGCGAACTTAAGTCAGATTGAAATCTGCGGCTCTAGGGCGCTGCGCGCCGGTCGCCTACCTACATAGGCGACGGCCTCACCTTCCACATAGGTGGAAACTTGCGCTGTAGGTCCTTGGGGGGCACGGTGAGGTGTCTATCTAGTCGCTCCGATCAAGCTGGCACCTCGTGGGCGCTGGCCGACGACCGGCTGGAAGTCCTCCTGCCGCATACCTCAGTGTGACGGCATTTTAAGGACTTGTCTCCACATTCTGCAGCCACACCAGGCCGTCTCGGGCGTAGGGGCGGTCGCCCGCGACGGGCAGGCGCACAATGTCGGGGTACGTGTACATCCCCGCCACCAGGTCGTACATCCCCGGCGGGGCGTCTGGTGAAACCTCAAGTTCGATCCGCTGTGTGAAGACATCTCCCACGATCCACTCCGACGTAGGATAGATGCCATCCAGCGGCGGCGCGTCGTGCTGGGCCACCAGGTTGCCGTCCGAGCCCAGCAGGTGGACAAAGACGGTGTAATCATCTGCCGGTGGGCGCAGCGCTTGCCAGTGGAGGGTGAGGGAAATACCCCCCCCTAGCCCCCCCCTGGAAGGGGGGGGGATGAGGTTGTAGGCCAGCAGGCGGATCTGGTCGCCCAGGTCCACGTCCAAGGGTAAGGGTTCACCGGCGGTTCCCGTGAAGCGCACGTCTTGGAACAGCACGCCGAGGCAGCGCTCTCCCTGGATGTAGTGCGAGCATTCGGCATCCGCGCCCGCCACGCCGCGCGTGACCCCACCGCAGCGCGGGTCGCCGACGTAGAACGTGCAGCCGTCGAGGGCGCGCAGGCTGATCTGGTTCAGGCCCGGCTGCAGGGTGACGCTCGGCGTGGTGTACGTGATCCACTCGCCGATCACCAGCGGCGGCAGCGGCTCCTGGTTGACCTCGATCTGCAGCCGCTGGGGGGCGGCAAAGGGCAGCGCGCGGAACTGGAGCGCGCCCTCGCGCCGGTCGGGCGAATAGATGTACAGCTCCGCCGAACCCGCCATCCAGCGCGCTGGCTGCCCGTTCCATTCCTCCGCGTCGTGCCAGCCGCGCTCGGGGGAGCGCCGGTCGTTGTTCGGCACCGCGTACACCAGGTTGCTTACGCTAGCCTGCCCCGGCGTGACCTCGTAAATGGCGATGTCCTCCTCGGTGGAGCGCGGCGGTCCGAACTCGGTCTCCAACAACTGCATCTTGGCCTCGGCGTCGCCTACATAAGGCGTGTGCAAAAAGACGTGGCCCACCCCCTCGGTGCGGGCGACGGCGGCGCGGTCGCCTGGACTCGGGCTGGGCACGACGTCCGCGCTCGTTTCCGGCGTCAGCAGGCCATCGAGGCAATCGGCCACGTTCGGGAACACGGGCAGGTCGCGCTGGAACCAACTGTCGAACACCGGGCGCTGGTGAATCGTCTGCTGAAAGATCGAGAGCTGCTTGACGTGCCCGGCGGCGATGGGCAGGTTCAGTATGGCGCCCTCATTGTCGCTCTCGGCGATCTCGGCAAGGTAGGCGGGCGTCTGCACGGGCATGGTGGGGAAGGGCCAGATGACGGCAAGCTCGACCAGGGTGAACGCGCATAGCGATGCAGCCAGCGTGGCCTTCCACCGCCGCCGAATGCGCTTCAGCAGCCAGGCCAGCCCGTAGGCACAGAGCACGGCCAGGGCCAGCATCAGCGTGGTGTTGATACGCGCCGGGGCGCGGTTGAGAGAGAGCAGCGGCAGGTTGGCCAGCAGCGCGTAGGGCAGTGCCACGGTAATCTCCCGGCTGCCGCCGACTTCGTTGGTGGTGAAGGAGACGACCTCGCCGTTGACCTTGAGTGCGGGTCCCAGCGAGAGCACTGCCGCGAGCACGGCGACCAGCGCCCAGGCGGCCACCCGGCGGCGACAAGTTACAGTCGCAAGCATCCCCAGCGCCAGCGGCGTCAGCCCGGCGTAGGTCAGCAGTTCGGCGATGCGCCAGTCGTCCGGCGCGACGCGGTGCACGTACGGGGGCACGATCCCCAACCGGTCCAACACGGGATGCACGGGCGACGGCGTGACGATGCCCAGCAGGTCGGCGGAAAAGCTGACCGTGCCGATGCCCGCTAGGTAGCCGGCCTGTCCCGTCGCCTGCTGGCTCAGCACCGGCCAGAGGAAGGGCGCTGCAATGATCGCGCCCAGGCCCAGCGCGCCCGCCAGCGCCAGACACGCCCTCTGCTCGATCTTGTGCTGGCGCAGGAACACCTCACACAGCAGCCAGATCGCCGTGAAGGGCGCGAGCAGGAACGGGATGAACAGCGGCTGCACCAGCAGCGATGCGCCCAGCGTCAACCCGCACAGCAGTGCTGTTACCATCCGAGGCCGGCGCACCGTCTTGATCAGCAGCAGCAGGTACAGGGGGAACAGGTAGGTGGCGATCAGCTCCATGTGACCGGCCAGCGCGTGGGCCACCCGTCCGGGGAAGAACGCGTACACGATCCCGCCCAAGAGCCCGGCCCAGCGGTTCTGCGTCAGATAGGTACATAGCCCATACGCGGTCAGCCCGCTGAGGAAAAAGGTCAGCAGGAAGACGACGTTGTACGCCGCGACCGGCGAGAGGAAGAGGAGGAGGGGAACGCCGACCACGTAGGTGGTAAAGTAGGTCAGCAGCAGCGGATAGTGGGCACCGTCGGGAAAATAGATCCAGCGCAGGAAGCCGGGACTCTCGCCCAGCTCCAGCAGCGCCTTCTTGAACCACCACATCTCGTAGGCCTGCTGGTAGGCGTCGCGACTCCAGCGGGGATTCTGCGCCAGGTTGGTGTCGAGCTGCGTGACCAGCGGCCACGTGACCGCGAGCGTCAGCACGGCAAAGGTCAATACGACGACGGCGGCGGGCCAGACCCGCCGCACGCGCATGTTGCAGAATCGGGAAAAAGCCCGCGTCACCTGAAACACATGGGGTCCTTGCCGTACAATCCCCGCCCGGCGGCATAGCTCCTCGACCTGCAGCCGAAGCATTGATCCGAGATCTTGCAGGTCTGGCAGTCCTCGGGCAGGTTCTCCCTGTCCCTGAAAGGCTTTAGCGTGAGATGATCCTTGATCCGTGTGGCGATGTCGAACAACGTGCCATCGGTGTGAATGGTAGGCGCGTCCTTCTCCCTGATCGTCGCGCAGGGCGTGACGCTGCCATCGCACAGCACGGCCAGCGTAGTAGCGCAGTATTGCTTGTTGACGCAGTTCATCGGCAGCCGCTTGAGCCCCCACTGCTTGGTGTAGCGGGCATACACCTTGGCCACGTCGTCCAGCGGCGGAACGAAGCGCTCCAACTCGCCCACCGGTGTCTCCGGTCGCAGATAGGTATGATAGACGTTGAGGGACGTCTTGATACCGAATTCCTTCTCGAAATAGTCGATCGTCTGGATCATGTCGCCGGCGGTCTGGAGGCCGGTAAAGGTGACCGAATTGAGCATCTGGGAGGGAGGATAGCCGGCTTCCAACACCCAGCGCACGCCGTCGAGAATGGCCGTCAGGTCTTGGGGGGATCGCGTCGGATGAAGCGTCTGGTACACGTCGGGGTCTACTGTCGAGACGTGGACAGAGATCAGGCCGTGCCTGGCCCGCGCGACCGTCTCGCTCAACACTTCGCCGTCGGCGAGGGGAAGCCCGCCGGTCCACACGTTGTTCCGCAGGCTTAACTCGGCGGCGAGCGCCATGTGCGCGAATACCGACTCTCGCAGCAGCGGCTCCCCGCCGAGCCACTCGATGGCCGTGATGCCCAGGGCGCGCGCGTCTCGCAGGATCTCTTCGATCTGCGCGTCAGAGAGGGTGTTCTTGCCGTTCTCCACGGCGTTCATGTAGCAGTAGACGCATCCCTGCTGGCACTCGTCCCCGATCTCAAGCTGCAGCGCGTAGAAACCCTCGCGGTCGTATGCGGCCTGCAGACGGTCATAGTCGATCACACGTTTTCCTCACCCATCGTCGAACATGGCGATCGATCCCCAGCGCGCCTCGCACAGCGCGGTCAGATCGTCCTGCAAGCGGTGCATCATCTCGACCTTGCGCTGCCAGGTCTCCCGGTCGTCCAGCCGCAGAATGTCCACAAAGTCCGGTTCAAAGTGGTCTGGTTTGAGCGGCAGCTCGTGCAATAGCTGGCTGATGCGAGAAAAATGGCGGTTGTAGTTGGGTCGGTCGTTCAGCACCATCAGAATATCCACGACCAGGTTCTTGATAGCGGAGAGATCGAGTCCCACCCACTCTTTGCGCCGAGCGTATTTTTCGTGCCGGTGGACGCGCGCGTGCAGCAGGCGCAGGTCGGCCTGGGCGCGGGCCTTGAGTTCTTCCTCGCTGTAGCGCTGATCGGTTGCACACAGGTGCGGTGTCAGATCATCCCGATCCAACAGCGTCACAAAGTCGAAGCAGAACTCGAGCTGATCGGGCAGGTGGTAGCTGACGTCGAACCATACGTCTCGAAAGACGAACTTGTCGATCACCTGCGACTGGACCGGCAAAGCAGGGTTATCCATCCCGGCGATGGACAGCATGATGTTCCGACATCCGATAGCCCGCAGTCGCCGTAGCCGCTCGTCATCGGCGATGGGATCGCTGATGGCTACCATCACGTCCACGTCGGAGTACTCGTCGTCCTGTCCGCTGGCGCTGGAGCCGACGAGGAAGACGGCTCGCACGCGGTCGTCGTCGAAATATCCCAACGCCCGCACGAGCGTTTCCGCCAGGTCGCTATGTTTCTGTGTGGTCATTTGCCTATCTCAAGCCGCCCTCAGCCGCCGCAGCAATCCTTCCAGCCGCAGCGGGTCTCCGGCCAGCATCCGCGCCAGCTCGCGCCCGGCGTCGACCAGGAACATCTCTCCCTCGCGCTCGGTCCGGGCCTCGGCGGCGTTGCGGATGCTGGCGACCAGTAGCTCGTCGGTCGGCACCTGGCGCGCTCCCAGGATCAACTGGAAATAGTCGAGGCGGGAGGTAAAAGTCCGCACCTCCTCGTCGGTGCATTGGTAGAGCCAGTCGAGCGTCACCGGGGGCTGGGGCGGCAGGCAGTGCAGGATCGTCTCGCGGTCGCCGCAGCCGACCGCCAGCACGCTGACCTCGATGGGCACCTGGCGGTTCACGCGTTGATCGCGCACGACCTCCTCGGGGGTATCGGCGCCGATAAAGTGGCGCGCAAAGAGGTCGTCCTCCAGGCTGACGTCGTAGATCAGGCCATAAATGGCGCTGCCCGGCGCGACGCCGTCGGCCCGCACGAACGTGCCGAACTTGGGGATCTCGGGCTGCAGCGCCTCGCAGCCAAAGACGAAACCCTGCGTGCCTGCGCGCAACACGCGACCGACGCTCAATCTCTTGTCACTCATCGAAATTTCCTCTTTCCTTGACGGGTCAGCGTCTTGAAGAATTTCTTGGGCGAAAGCGCGGTGGGCACGCCCGCACGCACCAGTGACGAGACCACCATATCGTCAAACGCCTCTCGCTCCGGGCTGCTGATAAAGGCCAGTTCGTCGGCGCGGACCAGCGCGTAGGGATAGTCGCCCGTGATGCGCGCCTGCGCGACGATGGCGCCGTGGACGAGGGCCAACCGCTCGGCATCGTCGGCGACCCAGGCGGGCACCTCGACGCGCGCGATGGCGGGCGGAACGCCCTCTGCAGCAACGTTGAGATAGAAGAAGTGGATTGTGTGAACGGGCGCATAGTGGTCGTGGTTGATCGACGCTGGGCTGACGAACAGGGCCGAGCGGGCGCCGGGTGGCAGCATCTCAAAGACGGCATAGTCGGGCAGATGCCGCAAGGGATTGGGCTTTTCGTTGGCCTGCTTCACCTCGCTGCCCTCGTTGGCCAGATGCAGCAGGCGCATCACCTCGCCGCGCCGGGGGCGGCTGATGAAAGCGGCCACCACAGCGCCGGTCTCGCGGATGCGATCCAATTGGCGGACGTAATCCAGGGCCTTGGCCCGTTGGTATGCCGGGGGGGTATCCCGCAGCGTCCACAGGATGAGCGTGCCATCCACGACGGCGATGGTGGTCGCCTCGGCCGGCTCGGCGGCGCACAGATCGGCCAGGCGCGTGATCTCGGTCAGGTCGCGTTTGATATCCAGCAGGTTGCCGGACACGAGCTGGTCGTGATCGTAGAGGTCGCTCTCCGTGTAGCCGATGGTCGGCTGGCTGTGGGCCTCCGGCGTCTGGCCGCTGCCGTGGCGATAGACCAAGGCGCCGACGTTGATCAGGTAGTAGTAGGCCATCTCGTGGCTGTCGGGCTGGATCTCGGCGCCATCGGCGGCGATGAAGGTAAAGCGTTCCGGGACCCCGGGCAGGGAATGCTGGGCGTCGAGGGGGTCATCGGTGGGAATGGCGGCGTGAAACGCGCGGGCGGGATGGCGCAACTGCTCGCCCCGATCGGCGTATTGGGCCAGCCACTGTCTCGCCTGTGCGATCAGCTTGGCGTACTCCTCTTCGCGGGTGGCCAACTCCTGGCCCATCTCCCGCATTTGTTCCGCCAGTCTGCTCAGTTCGAGCGTCACTCCGATCTCCCCTGGTTTGCGTCCCGTTTGTATTCCGGGGCCATTATACCCAAGTCGATGGGCGCTGGCAAATTGCGCGGGACAAGTTGCCAACTTGTCCTACGTCCTCCGACAAAGTATAATGGCGGCGATGGTCAAACTGGAAAAGCGCAGCACCTCTGAAATTGCCGCCCGGCTCGAGCGACCGTTCTCGATGGTGGACGTGGCCCTGGTGGGCGATATCCTCATCAGCATCTATAGCTGCCACGGGATGCTCGAGTGGCACCGGCATCTGGATATCGACGAGCTGTTCTGGGTCCTTGAGGGGGCGATCCTGCTGGAAAGTGAGTGGGGGGAGGTGCGACTGCGGGCGGGCGAGTTGGCCGTCGTTCCAAAAAGCGTAGGGCACCGCTCTGGATCGGAGCAGCGGGCCAGCGTGTTGCTCCTGCGCTGTGGCGCCATCCCGGAGCGAAAAAATGGCCGCCGTCGCCTCTACGCCATCCCCGGCGAAGCATGCCTGAAGCGCGTCAGTCTTCACAGGGAAGCACAGTCGGTTGCCCTGCCATTTCAGCTCCAGACCGTCGCCCGGGTCGAGGATTCTGTTCTCCAAGTCGCGTGGGGCGAGGGCACCTGGCCGGTGGAGGTGCCGTCGCCCGATCACTTGTTCCTCTTCGTCCTGAATGGCACGGCCACCGTGCGCACGACCGAGAGCATGCTGCACCTGCATCCGGGCGATTTCACCATCGTGCCCGAGGGGGAGGTCTACCAGTTCAGCACGACCAGGGGTACGACATTGGTGCGAATGACGAGGGAAGAGGATGGGGATTGAGCGCGTCTTGGCAGACGAAACCAACTTTGGCTCCGAGTCTGCTCCGAAAAAGCCTCACGCAAAGCCGCCAAGAACGCCAAGGGTTTGTTTCTTTGCGACTTTGCGCCTTAGCGTGAGATTTCCATCATTGAGGGCGCCCAATCGGGACATGGCGACTGCCTCGAAAATACCCCCCACCCAACCTCCTCCTTCGGCTACGAGCCTCTGGCTCGCGCTCAGGACGAACTCCACAGCGAGGGGAGGAATGGGCTACTCTTCCGTCGGCGTCCGCAACACCTCATCCACCAACCCATACTCGACCGCTTCTTCGGCGGTCATAAAGCGGTCGCGGTCGAAATCGGCCGCGATCTGCTTCTCCGTCTGGCTGGTGTGGTGCGCCAGCAACTGGTGGATCAAGTTCTCGACGCGCTGAAGTTCCTTGTACTGGATCTCGACGTCGGGGGCGTACCCTTGGGCGCTGCCGCCGGCGGGGTGCATGTGCACCGTCGCGTGAGGCAGCGCGTAGCGGCGGCCCTTGGTGCCCGCGGCCAGCAGCACCGTGCCCATGCTGGCCGTCACGCCCACGGCGTAGGTCTCGACGGGGCAGGGCAACTGCTGCATCGTGTCATAGACCGCCAGCCCGTGGTAGACCACGCCGCCGGGGCAGTTGATGTACATGCGGATCGGCTTGTCTGGATCCTCGTTCGATAGATACAGCAATTGGGCCACGATCAGGTTGGCCGTCTGGTCGGTGATCGGCATCCCTACAAAAATGATGCGCCCTTTGAGCAACAGCGAATAAATATCGTAAGCGCGCTCGCCCCGCGCCGTCGTCTCGATCACCATTGGGATTAGCGCCGCAGGTAGTATACCAGCCATCACTCCTCCTCCCCAGTTTCTTCGTCTTTGATCTCCTCAGCCTCTCCCTTGGCGATGGCGACCAGCCGCTGCACTGCCCTGTTGGCCAGCAGGCGGCTGCGCACCGCTCGTTGCCCCGAGTCGGAACTGAGGGACGTGCGCACCTCCTCGGATCGGACGCCCCACTGCGCGCTCATCGCCTCGATCTGGGCGTGGATTTCTTCCTCGTCCACATCGAGCTCCTCCAACTGCGCGACCTCGCCCAGCAAAAGTGCGTGCCTGAGCCGCGTCTCCGCACTGGGCTCTAGCTCGTCGCGCAGATCTTCCATCGTCTTGTCCTGGAGGCGCAGGTAGTCATCCAGCGAGAGCTTGGCATCGCGCTTTACCATACGCTCGAATTCCTCGACCGTGTCGTCTAGCTCTTCCTCGAGCAACGCGGGTGGATACTCGATCTGAGTGTTTTCGAGGATATCTTCTATCACCTGCTCGGCATACGCCTGGTCGGCCTCCTGTCGAGCAGATTGTCGCAGTTGCTCCCGGATCTGTTTTTCCAACTCCTTGAGCGAGTCAAAGTTGCCCACGGTGCGCGCCAGGTCGTCGTCCAGTTCGGGAATCGTCTGATCATAGACCTCCACCATCTTGACGGAAAACTCGGCTTCCCGGCCCCGCAGATACTCTCGCGGGAAATCGTCCGGCAGCGCCAGCGTGAACGTGCGCTCATCGCCGACGGCCATGCCCACGATTGCCTCGGAGAAACCCGGTGCGGGGGAGGTGCTGCCGGCCTCCACCATGACGTGAATCTGATCCCCCCTGAGCAGCTCCTCTCCGTCGTCCGTCGCCAAGAGTCCGACGACTGCTCCATCGCCCATTTCGACCGGCCGCTCGACGAGTTCGAGGATCGCGTTCTGCATGCGGATGTCTTCCAGGGCCTCTTGTACCTGCTTCTTGCTCACCTTGGGTTGTTTGTACTTGAGCCGGTAGTCGCGATAGTCACCCAGGTCCACCGTCGGGGATAGGGGAATGGTAAACGTGAAGGCGATGGTATCCAACTCGAGTTCCTCCAACGACGCGGGCGCGTAGGGCTCGATCTCTTCCTTTTCCAGGGCCTCGTCGTAGACTTTTTCGATCAGCGCCTCGGCAGCCTCCTTGCGGACAGTGTCCTCACCAAAGCGCTGGAGGATGAGGTCGTAGGGCGCTTTGCCTTTGCGGAAGCCGGGGATATTCACCTGCTTGGAAATTCGACGCGCAGCGCGCTGCATTGCCTCTTGGGTCTCTTCCTCATCCATCTCGATGATCAGGCGCAACTGCCGGTTCTCTAGAGATTCGGTCGTGATATTCAAGTGAGCGTGCCTCCTGTCAGTTTTTGGATAGACCTTGGGAAACTCGTTGTAGTTTTTGTTGCATTTTCACCATAGCTTGGGCTGGGTTGTGGCGATCTGCCCTGCGATAATGGGGAAGGCGGGATTTGAACCCGCACGGGTTGCCCCACGTGATCCTAAGTCACGCTCGTCTGCCAGTTCCGACACTTCCCCCCATGCTGGGCTGCATTATAACGCCGACCACGCGTTCATGCAAGGCGATACCTCCTCGGTAGGACAGCAATTCCCGTTTTGTAGCCGCGATTTCCAAATCGCGCGCATCTTGCCACGAAAAACACCCTGCGCGATTGCGAAATCGCGGCTACAGCCCGGCGTTTTTTCCCATAACGGGAATTGCTGTCGGTAGGATTGTACTAAACGACACTGCTGGCGAAATCGCCCACCTGCTCGGGGCTGAGGAAAAAGCCCGCCGGGCTGAATCCCCCTTCCTATCGTGGGAGGGAGCGCGCGAATACGTGCGAAGGGGAAAGGCCGGCACCCCACCTGGGCTCCCCTATCGAGGGGGAGGGGCGAGCGGAACGATTTCAATCGCCGAAAGGCTTGCTTTGCCAAATGCGATTGCCCTACCATTTGGCGTTGTATATTTGCCAAGAACGCGGATTCTTGTATAATTGGTACTTGGGTACTAGTAATTCGGCCGCGGTCTAGCTTGTTGAAAGGGTCGCGGCGAGTCCAGTCAAATGGCTTTTGTGTCTTTGAGGACCGGCTTGGCACTCTCGACGTACCTTACGAAGAGCCATCCGGTCATATCTTTGCACAAGGCAAGTCGCCGGGAGGGTAGAGGAGGGGAGGGGAGGGGTTGCGCCAATCTTGGCAGTTCGGTAGCCTCCATTCGTGAGGTTGCTGTTGCTCTGTTCTTAGGGAGGGCAGCGAGGGTCCCCTTGGCCAGTCCCCGTTATCATCTTGCAAGAGGGAGTAAGTAATCATGGAAGAACAACTGGACATTCGAAAGTACGTCACGATGATCGGCCGTTGGTGGCGCCTCATCGTGGTGTGTACGGTGCTGGCGGCGGTCAGCGCATTCGCGATCAGCTCGCTCCTGCCGCCTACATACGAGGCTTCGGCCGTGGTCATCATCGCCGAACCCCAGTACCAGACACAGTTCGATTCCCGCTTCCCGGTGGTGGAGGGGTGGGCGCCAGCCTACGAGGCATTTCCCACGCTGGCCGAGTCGGATGGCGTGCTGCAGCGGGTGGTCGAGACCTACACCCCATCCTCCGCTGCCCGCATCGAAGACTGGTCGATCCAGACGCTCTCCGAGATGGCCGAGGCCAGCTCGCAAGGGGATCCCAGCCTGGTGGTGCTGACGGTGAGCTCCCACTCGCCGGAGGACGCCGCCGGGATCGCCAGCACCTGGGCGAACGCGCTGGTCGAGCAGGGAAATGGGGTCTATGCGGTGAGCGAGGACGACGTGGCATTTTTCGAGACCCAGGTGGCGCAGGCCAAAGATGCGCTGACCAGCGCCGACGTGGCGCTGGTGGCGTTCGAGGGGCAGAACCAGGCCAACATCCTCCAGGCAGAGCTGGACTCCCTGTTGAGCTTCCAATCCGATTACTTGGCCAACCAGCGGGCCATCACGTACCTGCTTCAGGACATCCAGGCGCTGCGCGGCCAGTTGGCCCGCCAACCCGCCGATCAGCCCTCCTCCCTGACCGACGATCTGACCATGCTCTTCCTGCAGATCAAGGCGTTCAACGCCTCCGCCTCCGCCCCGATCCAGCTCCAGGTCAACAGCGCCGAGTCTCTCTCGAGCAAGAGCCTGTCCGAGCAGATCACCTTCCTGGACGACCTGGCGGACACGCTGGAGGCCAAGGTGGAGGAGGTTGAGTTGCAGGCGGCAGCGCTGGAGCCCGAGATCCTGGCCCTGCAGGAGCAGATCCAAGAGATCCAGCTCGAGCGCGATCGCCTGGGGCGAGCGCGCACCCTGGCACACGAGACCTACATGGCGCTGGCCCGCAAATTGGAGGAGGCCCGCATCACGGCGCAAGGGAAAGAGGGCGTGCTCCAGGTGGGCAGTCACGCCGCCGTGCCGGTGGAGCCGGCCGGCCCGCACAGGTTGATGAACACCGCCCTCGCCGGCATGGTGGGGGCGATGCTGGCCGGGGGTGGGGTGTTCTTGTTCGAGTACCTGGACGACACGATCCGCGTGCCCGACGACGTCGAGCGTTATTTGGGGATCAAGACGCTGGGCACCGTCGGGCGGCTGGCGGACGACGGTGCGCCGGTCACCCTGGCCGAGCCCCTTTCGCCGGCCTCTGAGGCGTTTCGCATGTTAAGCACCAACGTGCGCTATGCCGGCGCGGGCGGTCCCATCCGCACGCTGCTGGTGACCGGCGTCGATTCCGCCGCCGGCAAGACGGCCACGGCGGCCAACTTGGCGATAGCGATGGCCCAGGCGGGCCTCACGGTGACCCTGGTCGACGCCGACCTGCGCTGTCCCAGGCAGCACCGGCTTTTCGGCCTCGGTGCCCAGAGCGGGCTAACCCAGTCGCTGGTGGAGGGTACCATGAATGGACGACTACAGCCTTCCCAGGTGGAGCGGCTGTCGATACTTCCGGCCGGGGAACAAACCCCCAACCCGCCGCAATTGCTCGGCTCGCGGCGACTGCGAGATATCCTGGACAACCTGGCTAGTAAAGCCGATGTCGTGATCGTGGACAGCCCACCCGTGCTGCTGGTGACCGACGCGGCTATCCTGGCGCAGGCGGTGGACGGCGTGTTGTTGGTGGTCGATGCCGGCGAGACGACCCATGACACCGCACAGCGGGCGGCCGAGAGCTTGCAGCAGGTAGGCGCCCACCTGATCGGCGTCGTGCTCAACAGGGTGTCCGCCAGGCGAGGCGGTAACTATTATTACAAATACAAAGAGTACTATGGCGACGGGCATGGGGAGCAGAAGCGACGCAAGCGCAGGCGTGCGAAGGGAGTGGTGGTGCCTGTGCAGCACGGTTTTTCGGAAAGCGAGAAAGCAGAACGGGTAATGGCGCGACCCAACGAATGAGGTAGGTCTTTTTTGGAAGAGGGACTGGATCTCCGACGTTACCTGGCGGTACTGCGCCGCTGGTGGTGGCTGATTATCGGCTGTGCGCTGCTGGCGGCGGTCAGCGCGTACGTGGTCAGCACGCAGATGACCAAGGTGTACCAGGCCTCTGTGACCTTGCTCGTTCACCAGGCGTCTACCAGCGGCACGAGTGATTATGCCGCTATTCTCACCAGCGAGCGGCAGGCGCGCACCTACGCCGAGATGCTGACCGAGCAGCCGGTGCTGGCGGCGGTGGTCGCGCAGCCAGGGTTCGATATGGATTGGCAGCGCTTGGCCAGCAGAGTTGATGTGGAGTTGGTCCGAGATACCCAGTTGATTCGTTTGAGCGTAGAGGATACGGATAACGCCCGGGCGGCCCAGGCGGCCAACGCCATCGCCGATGCGTTCATCGCCCAGAATAAGGCGCTGCTGCAGGAACGGTATGCCGAATCATTGAACAGCGTGCGGCAGCAGATGGACGAGCTATCGGCGCTGATCGAAGAGACGCAGGCGGCGATAGACAATTTGGGCGTGCCGGAGACGGCCCAGGAGGAGGCCGAGCTGTCGCGGCTGGAGACGATCCTGGCCGGATACCGCACCAGCTACGTGGGACTCTTGCAAAGCTACGAGCAGATGCGCCTGACGGCGGCCCAGACGGCAGACAACGTCTCTGTCTTTCGGAGGGCCGATGTGCCGGACCTGGACCAGCCCGTCCGGCCGCGCAGGGTGATGAACACCTTGCTGGCGGGGGCGGTGGGAAGCATGCTGGCAGTGGGCGTGGCCTTTCTGGTGGAATACATGGACGACACGATCAAGACGCCCGAAGACGTCAGTCGCGCACTGGGCCTGGACACCTTGGGCGTCATTGGCAAGTTCAACAAGGGAGCAGGGGAGCTGATCACGGTTGGCAAGCCCCTGTCGCCGATCTCGGAGGCGTTTCGGGTGCTGCGGACCAACATCCGCTTCTCCAGCGTCGACAAGCCCATCTGCACGCTGCTAGTGACCAGCGCCGGCCCCACCGAGGGCAAGTCTACCACGGCGGCCAACCTGGCGGCGGTGATGGCGCAGGCCGGGCTCAAGGCGATCGTGGTGGACGCTGATTTGCGCCGTCCACGGCTGCACCGCGTATTCGGCATTCATCCGCGGGGAGGCCTGACGGGATCGCTGTTGGAGGGAAGCATGGACGGCCGCTTGCAGCCCTCACAGGTGGAAGGGTTGGCGGTGCTGCCCGCCGGAGATCGCCCTCCCAACCCATCCGAACTGCTGGGATCGCGGCGACTGCGGGAGTTGCTGGGGCTTTTGACCCAGCACGTGGACATGGTCGTCATAGATAGTCCTCCCGTGCTGCCGGTGACGGATGCGGCGGTGCTGGCGCAGAGCGTGGACGGCGTGCTCCTGGTGATAGACGCGGGGGAAACCCGGCGCGGCATCGCCCAGCACGCGGTCGAGAGCCTGAGGCAGGTGGGAGCCAACGTGATCGGCGTGGTGCTGAATCGGGTGCCGACGGGCAAGGGCGGGTACTATTACTACTATCAAGAGTACTATGGGGATGGCGGCAAGAGGCGAAAGCGCAGGATGCGAGACCGGTATCAGGTTCCCAAGCACGAGGGCAAAGGATGAGCAATCGGGCACTAGATTGGCTGGCCCAGGCAATCCACGACCTGGAGCACGCTAGACACGCTTCAGAGGATGGGGACTATGATTGGGCGTGCTTTGCTGCTCAGCAGGCGGCCGAGAAATCGGTCAAGGCGCTGTTTCTGTCGCTGGGGGGAGACGGATGGGGGCACGTGGTCACGCGCCTTCTCCTGGACCTTGAAAATCGATTGACGATTCCGGAGGAGTTGGTACAGGCCGCGCGGCGGCTGGACAAGCACTATATCCCTACGCGCTATCCCAATGGCTTTGACCTGGGTGCCCCTAAGGACTATTACACAGCCGACGAGGCTCGGCAGGCGGTCGAGGATGCGGAGCGTATTTACGACTTTTGCCAGCAGTCGCTTCGTTGACCGGGAGGCGGTCATCGAAAGGTTGCGTGCGTGTGCGCGACGGCTAAAGGCCGAGCAAAAGGGCGTTGTGACGGTATATCTCTTTGGCTCCTTCGCCACCGGGGTGGCCACACCCCACAGCGACGCCGACGTGGTGGTGGAGGTGGCCGACGACGATGATGGCGGAGGCGCAGAGATGCGCCAAAAGGTGTGGGACGCGGCCTTTGACGCGTTCCTAAAAGCGCCCGTGCCGGTGGATCTGTTCGTCCTCACGTCGAGGCAGATGAGGCGGGACCGGCGCGACGGCCGTGGTGTTGCCGCGGCAGTATCGCGGGAGGGGATGCGCCTGGAGTGAGTGTGGGCGTAGGTAATGTGTATACGCGCAGAGCCGCTGAGGTGACGGGGGAGATGGCAGATCGCTGAAATGAACCCTACGGGCTGAATCTAGCCTACTGGGCTTTGCTCTTTATTAGCTCGGTATCTTCAGTCCGGGGCACGGAGGCGGTTTCACCGACAATGTTGTTAATGGAGTGCTACCAACAAAATAAATAAGGAGATTGATAAGCGTGTCTGTTGAATCGAGTGAAAAAAAGCCGTCAATATTGATTACACCTTACGGAGGAAAGCTGGTTGATCTAGTCGTTGACGATGATGAACGAGAGGCATTGCTGGCCGAGGCTGATTGGGATACATCGGTGCAGTTGACGGATCGGAATCTGTGCGATCTGGAGCTGCTGGCCGTGGGTGGGTTCTCGCCGCTGGATCGTTTCATGGGGCAGGCGGATTATCAGCGCGTGCTCACCGAGATGCACCTGAGCGATGGGACGTTGTTTCCCATCCCGATCACGTTGACGATCGACAAGGACGATCTGCCTACGCGGGCCGAGTGGCTCACGCTGCGCGACGTGCGCAACGATATCATCGCCGTGATGCGCATCGAGGAGGTTTTCCGTTGGGATCCCGACCGCGAGGCGCGCCTGGTCTATGGGACCACGGACGCCAAGCACCCCATGGTCTCGGAGATGGAGCATTGGAACGACCTGTGCATCTCTGGCGAGCTGAAGGTGCTCAACCTGCCCAAGTATTACGATTTTGTGGACATTCGTCGCACCCCGGTCCAGACCAGGGCACTATTGGAGGAGATGGGCAACCCCAAGGTGGTGGCTTTCCAGACGCGCAATCCCATGCACCGCGTACACGAGGATCTGACCAAGCGCGCCGCCGAGCGCGTGGGCGGCAGCCTGCTCATCCACCCGGTGGTCGGCTTGACCAAGCCCGGTGACGTGGATCACTATACCCGCGTGCGCGTCTACAAGGCATTGATGGAAAAGTACTATGACGATTACGACGCGGTGTTGAGCCTGCTGCCGTTGGCCATGCGCATGGGCGGCCCCCGGGAGGCCCTGCTGCACGCCATCATCCGCCGCAACTATGGCGCCTCCCATTTCGTGGTGGGGCGCGACCACGCCGGGCCGGGCCAAGATAGCACGGGCAAGCCCTTCTACGGCCCCTACGAGGCGCAGGAGATGATCAAGCAATACAGCGGGGAATTGGGCGTGGAAGCGGTGCTGTTCAACGAGTTGGTCTATCTTTCGGCGGAGGATCGGTACGTGGCGCGGGAGGACGCGCCCGACGGGGCAGAGACCGCCTACATCTCCGGCACACAGGTGCGCGAGGAGTACCTGGCCAAGGGCCGGGCGCTGCCGGGATGGTTCACGCGTCCGGAGACGGCGCAGATTTTGCAGGACACGCACCCGCCGCGCAACAAGCAGGGATTGTGCATCTGGTTCACGGGGTTGAGCGGCGCCGGCAAATCGACCATCGCCCAGGCGCTGACGGCGATGCTGCTGGAGCACGGGCGCCAGGCCACCGTGTTGGATGGCGACGTGGTGCGCACGCACCTCTCCAAGGGATTGAGCTTTAGCAAGGAGGACCGCGACACCAACATCCTGCGCATCGGGTTCGTGGCCGGGGAGATCGTGCGCCATCACGGCACGGTGATCTGCGCGGCGATCAGCCCCTATCGCGCCACGCGCAACGAGGCGCGCAGAATGGTGGGGACGGATCACTTCGTCGAGGTGTTCGTGGACACGCCGCTGGAGGTGTGCGAGCAGCGGGACGTGAAGGGCTTGTACGCCAAGGCGCGCCGGGGCGAGATCAAGGGCTTCACGGGGATCGACGACCCATACGAGGAGCCCTCGACCGCCGAGGTGATCGTGCAGACGGTGGGAACGATGCCCGAGGCAAACGCGCGCCAGACCTTGAACTACCTGGCGGAGCAGGGGTTCGTGGGCCATTCGCCGGGGGCGGGTTAAACCACAGATTACACGGATTAGCACAGAAAAAGGAAGAATCAGTGATAATCGGTGAAATCTGTGGTAATAAGTGGAGGAGGGAGATGAGCGAGGGTGGGTTTCTGCATGGCGATCTGACGCGCGATATCATCGGTGCGGCGATGGAAGTACATCGGGTCTTGGGTCACGGTTTTCTGGAAGCGGTGTACGAGCAGGCGCTAGCCATCGAGTTTGACGATCGGGGGATTCCCTACGAGCGTCAAAGACAACTCGTAGTGAGCTATAAGAAGCACGTGGCTGGCAATTACGTGGCCGATTTTATTGTCGACGACAAGGTAATCGTGGAACTCAAGGCAGTGAAAAAGCTGACTGAGGTGCATAAAGCACAGTTGATCAACTACCTGAAGAGCACGCATATTCGGCTGGGGCTGTTGTTTAACTTTGGCGAGCCATCGCTCAAATTCACGCGGCGGATTGTTTGATGGGTAAACCACAGATTGCACGGATTGACACAGAAAGAAATAAAAATCAGTGAAAATCGGTGAAATCTGTGGTCGAATAAGAGGGTACGGTGGAACCACAGATTGCACAGATTGACACAGAAAAAACAAGAAATCGGTGATAATCTGTGAAATCTGTGGTTAAAGAAGAGTAGCAGAGCGGACCTATGGGGCAGAACGGGACGGAAATTCGAGACGCGCTTTGCGCGCTGGCCCAAGAGTACGACCTGGTGGCCGTGTATGCCTTTGGCAGCCGGGCGGAAGAATTGGCTGCGCGAGTTGCGGGCAAGGACGTGGAAGCGGATTTCCCCGAATCCGACGTCGACATCGGCGTGCTGCTGGGGCGCGCCCTCCCGGTGGAGGAGCGCGTGGGTCTGATGCAGGCGTTGGAGGATCTGTTCGGCGTAGCGCGGGTGGACCTGGTAATCTTGCCGGAGGCTCCTCCATATCTGGCTTTGGACGTGGTTCGGGGGGAGTTGCTGTACACGGTGGACGCGGATGTCGAGGCGGCGTATCAACTCTACGTACTACGTAGAGCAGGAGACCTGGCCCCCTTCGAGCGGGCGCGGCTGCGGATGATCCTGGCCGGGGAGGCCATATAGCGATGGTGCCGGCAAAGCTACGTGCCA
>CAZKDJ010000022.1:0-32853 GCA_964551295.1 uncultured Anaerolineales bacterium
GCCGTCTCACCAAGCGTTCAGTACGAGATCTTTCTGCCATTGCTGCCTCCTTGACGTTTACCCCCTACGGCGGTGTTTTTCTGGATTAAGGAAGCGTTCAAGAATTACTTGGTGTTTTCTCAATCGCATATACCGAAGTGATTCTGACCATAAACCGCAAACGTGTCTTTGAACGCGACCTAATTATACATAGGTATCACACAGAATGCAAATTGTCAAGCAATCGATTATCCGTTTTATCCGTCCGTTGTCGCTGCCTAGTTTTGTTCAAAGAAGTCGATGAGTCGCTCGCGATACTTGCCGACGCCCAACCAAACGACGCTCATAGGGTCGGTGTGGGATATGGAGCAGCCTCGGCGATAGCAGCGCCATACCGGAGACGATCTTGCTCCTGATTTGCCAGTCTCCGTGCGATGAGGAACAGCGCGATCAGGAATGAGATAGTCAGTAGACCCATCGTTGCTACAATCGCAATCGCCGCGAGTCCTGGGATGCTGATCCAGCGCATGGCTCCTTCTCCTTGGGCCATCGCCAGCATACCTGCGTACGCCATGCCCACAGCACCTCCATTCCACAGGCCGTGGAGGACCACGGCGATGCCAAAAGTCCCTAAAAGACGCAGTGGGCGGCGCGCCGTCCAAAGCTGGCCCCAGCCCCAGCTCAGCAGTCCGCTGGCTAGACAGTGCATCGCTGTGGCTCCCACGCGGGCCACAGCTACAGCGGCCCAGCTTTCCGCGCCTCCTGCAGCGCCGTTGAGCAAGTTCTCTGCCAGGGCAAATCCGGCGCCAGCGGCCACTCCCCAAAGGAAAGTGCGCCCTGGCTGTGGGCGAATCCAGCGCCCTGCCAGGCCTCCTGCCAGCGTCTTGAAGGTCTCCTCTATCAGGGGCACGACACCGCAGAGCAGGCCGAACAGGGAGACGACGATTATGGGCGAGAGGAGCAAGTCTGTGACGTTTGACGCGTCCGCTTGCCAGGCTGGGTCCTCCATATTCTGCGCCAACGCGTAAAGCTTTTCCACTCCGCCGGGGGTCAGTATCACGCCCACCGTCACGGCGATGATCACCGCGATGATGATCGCTAATTCGAACACGATGGCAATCGCCAAACCCAGGCAGCCCCCACCTGCCATTCCGGCGACGATGTCGCGCCGCGTCCCCCCTGTCCCCTGCAGTCCCCAGCCCACCAGTCCGAGCACGAGCAGCGGGGGGATGCTCATTGCCAGGACGTGTATGGGAGGCAGCAAGAGTGTCTGGGCCCAGAGGACAGAGTCAGCGGGCAGCTGCAGGTCGATTGCCTGGGGCAGGTAGCCGACTGCGGCGCCCAGCAAGATCAGGATCACGAAGGCGGGTACCAGTGCAAGCCATAACCACAGGGTGCGGGAGGGATTGAAGGGTTGGGATGACCGCTCTTGCAATCCCATCCAGCCTTCCAGTGCCAGTGGAATACCTATCGCCAGCCCCACGACGATCAAGCCGGCTGCCTGGAGCGCGCTGCTCACTTCCAGTGGTTGCTTGAGAGCAAGGGTGGAGAGGGCTAACAACAGGGCCAACAGCCCGCCGAGACAAACCAGCAGGACGGCAGCGCTGACGCCCAGGATGCCAGCGATCAGCCACAGGGCACGGCGGTGTTGCATATTGCGTATCCTTTCGTGGTTATTTTTCCTCTATGATGATCGTCTGGATGACGTCGCCCGGCGGTAAGCCTGCACCCTGGCTTGGCTCGCGGGGCGTCAGGCTCTCGGCCACATCCATACCCTCGATGACTTTGCCGATGATGGTGTAATTGCCGTCGAGCTCTGGAGCGGCGTCGTAGGTGATAAAGAACTGGCTGCCGACGGTATCCGTACCCGGCCCACTGCTGGCCATGCCTACTACGCCCGGCCCGTCGAACTTGAGTGTGGGATAGATCTCATCCGAGCAGCGGTAACCAGGGTACCCGCCGCCGCCGCCGGTCGGGTCGCCGGACTGGGCCACAAAGCCGGGCATGACACGGTGGAAGGTCACGTCGTCGTACCAGCCATCCTGTGCCAGGAAGACCAAGCTGTTGACGGTGACGGGCGCCTTGTCGGCATACAGTTCGATGACGATGTCGCCGCGCTCGGTGCGAATCGTCGCGGTATAGTCCTTTTCCGGGTCAATGACTTGAGATGGAGCTTCTGTGTACATTCGGTCTTGCAGGAGGATCAGGTCAATCACTGTACTGACTTCGTTTGCTGAGACAAAGACGTTGTTGACCGCGTAGGTGGGAGTGGCCAGTCGCCCAAACTGGCCGTATGCCTCGTAATCGGCCAGGATATTGTCCCGATAGATGTGGTCGTCCAGCTCCTGCTGGAAGCGCTCTGTGTCGAGCCCCAGTTCTGCTGCGTATTCGACCATCTTGGGAATGATGATCTCGTCCTCTCCTGAGAGACCAGTCCAATCCGCTTGACGTTCGTAGAGCAGATCGTGCATTTCAAAGAACTGGCCTTGGGCCCCCGCGGCCTCGGCGGCCTCGGCGGTGATGACGGCCTTGTCGTGGAGGCCGATGAGGGGCAGGTGACGGTAAGCCATGCGAACTTTGTCGCCGTATGCATCTTCCAGATGCGTTCGCAGTGTGGCAACCACTGCGCAGTATGGTCACTGGAAATCGGCGTATTCGATGACGGTGATGGGAGCGTCGGCAGGCCCGTGGACGTGATCCGCTTCCGTTATCGGCGGGATACGCGGCTCGACCGGCAGGTTGAGCGGTTCGGCCGCGCAAAAAGCCTCTTGTGGATCGAGTGCAGTCTCGGTAGTGGGCTGGGGCGATGGGCGTGCGGTAGGCTCTGGTTCTGGTGTTGGCACTGGTTCCGGCGTTGGCTCTGGTTTACAGCACCCAGCGGCGAGTCCTGTCAAAAGAACAAGAAAAAGCAACAGACGCTTGTGCATAATAATCTCCTCAATATAGATAGGAGGTATTGTACCATAAAGGGGCCAGGTAGCCAGTGGCCCATGAGACGGCAAACCGTCCCGAGTTGCTGCCGGGACGGTCTTCTGAATCTGGGGGAGGAAATCTGGGTGTTAAGAGAGCAGAATTGAGCTCGATGTCACTCAATCGCTAGTCGATGTTGGCCACCATCTCAGCGGATCTGGACCGAATCTCTCCTCGAGTTCAAGGTACTCAACCCAAACCTGGGCCACTCTTTGGAAGGCCTCTTTTTCGGCTTCCTGCTTGGTTACGCCACGTCCTATGATGGGGATGCTGTAACCATCCATCTCGATCGTGCCGATGAACCAATTTTGCTTTACTTTGTTGCTGTTGACCATCACAAAAATGATAGCATACAAGTATTAAGAACTCTATTAAGAATCTACCCTCCGGGTAGGGCTGTCGCATTTGGCTTGGCGTCTCGCGGATTCGTCATTCTGAGCGACCATAGGGAGCGAAGAATCTCGCTCTTAGTCAGCACCGCGAGATTCTTCGTCGCTTCGCTCCTCAGAATGACGGCAACACACTGGTTCTTGACCCAAATGCGATAACTCTAACTCTCGGGGGGTTTGGCAAGCGGCGATATTTGAAGTACAATGTCTTTAGTGGCTAGGAGGATGATAGGATGAGCGAGGAACGCAAGCCACTGGCCGTGGTGGAAGATCGAATCGAGCTGGCTGCTTCGCCCGAAGTGCTGTGGACGTGTTTTGTCGACCTGGGCAAGTGGCCGGCCTGGTTCCCCGCGTTGATCGAGGCGGGGTGGATCTCTGGCTCCCCTTGGACGATAGGTGCGCAGTTTCGCCAGACCCTCAAATTTGGTTTCCCCTTGGGCAGGCTGACGCCGACCGCTACCATCGTCGAGATTAGTCCCTCTCCCTATGTGGCTTGGAAGTGGACCATAGCGGGGATGGAGGCTGTTCACGGCTACCGGTTCGATGCCACCGTGGGCGGCACCGAGGTGCTCAGCCGGCACGAGTTTTATGGCTTCCCGGCGTTTCTGACCCGCGTTTTTTTCCTCAACCGCCGCGTGCACAAGATATACCAGGCGGCCTTGCAGGGGCTCAAGGCTTATATCGAAACGGGCACGATACAGTTGAGGATGCCAATGTAGGTCGTTCCTGCCGGCCTTATTCTGAGAGTGATTGTCAATGAAAGTGCGAAAGAAAGGATTGAGCAATGCGCGGAATCAAACTGGTTCTAGCTACGGCGCTCGTCCTGCTCGCTGCGTGTACCACGTCCTGCCCCACACCGTCTACAGTGCCTTCGCCTTCGTCTGCATCTGCTTCTGTTCTGCCTCTTTCGACTCTGGCCACGCCAGTGCCCACGTTCACGCCGTTGGCGTCGCGTGTTGAGGAGACCTTTGCACAGCAACGGGAGCGCATGGTGATCGAGACGATTGAGAGACGGGGTATCACCGACGAGGACGTCCTGAGCGCTATGCGGGCCGTCCCACGCCATCTCTTTGTACCCGAGGGCGATCAGGACCATGCTTACGGCGACCATCCCCTGCCCATCGGCTACGGCCAGACGATCTCCCAGCCCTACATCGTTGCCCTGATGACCGAGTTGCTGGAGTTGAAGGAGGGGGACAAGATGCTGGAAGTTGGTACCGGTTCCGGCTATCAGGCGGCCATCTTGGGCCAGATCCCCGGCATCAAGGTCTATACGATCGAGATCATCCCCGAGTTGGCTGCGAGCGCTCAAGAGCGACTGGTGGGTTTGGGCTACGCCGAGGTCCACTGCAAGCAGGGGGATGGCTACTTTGGCTGGCCGGAGCACGCCCCCTTCGACGCCATCATCGTCACCGCCGCGCCCGACCACGTGCCGCAGCCCTTGGCGGATCAACTGGCAGAGGGCGGGCGGCTGGTAGTTCCGGTGGGGCCGCCAGGCGGCTACCAGACGCTGTGGAAGTTTGTCAAGCAGCCTGATGGGGAACTGAAGGCCTTCAACATGGGCGGCGTGGCCTTTGTGCCCCTCACTGGTGAACATTGATTGGCGGATGTCTACTCGGTGAAAGGGGAGAGTTCTCCCGGTGCAACCCTTTGAATTCCCGACACACGATCGAAATGAGCATCGAAACTAAAGATGCGTTCCACGCCTCGTTCCTGCATCCGAGCTGCGATCAGGGCGTCGGTAAAGTCGATGTGCTTGGTCTCATACAATGTCAGTGCTTGAAGCAGGGTAACCTTGTCCTCTGCCTGAATTCCATCCTGCAGTAGGAAGTCTCGCAACACCGTGGCAATGTCTGTCACCGGGTGGTTATAGAACGACTCGAGGACCCACACCGCCTCGGCAATGACGATGTCATCCACGATCAGGGTAACGTGCCCATCCTCTACAGCTTGGAACAGGCGGGTAGCGCTTTGCGCCATATCGGGTGGGTCGCCGGTGAGAAAGCGCAGAATGACGTTAGTATCCACGTAATCGCCGCTCACTTGTCTGTCTCCTGAGACAACGCCTCACCTCGTCGGCGGCGAACCTCTTCACGGATCTCTTGGTGGCCGGGGAAGGGGACAGTGGTCGGGAGTGCCCCGTGTAACTCCATGATCGAGCGCTTTCGCACGGGGGTGAGAATGGCACGATTGCCTTCAACTGTGAAGATGGCCTGATCGTGTGCCTTCAAGCCCAATGCCTGGCGCACATCCTTAGGGATGGTTATTTGGCCTTTCGAGGTAATTGTAGTTATACTCACGATCTATTTCCTTACTTGAAATTCATTTGGTTACATTTTACCATAAGTAATCTAAAAGTCAATTTGGTAATAATAGATGTGCAAGTATCCAGGTTCCAATATAGCAGGCTGCTCCCAGTGCCAATGCGGTCGAGAACCCGAAGGAGAGCGCCAGTAACGTGGCCAGGATCGATGCCACGACCGACGTAGCGCCGTTGACACCCCAGGCCCAGGCGACGAGGGTGGGCGCCCTCTGCTCCAGCAGCGTCAGGCCCTTGGGAAAAGGCATACCCATCAGGAGACCAAGTGGCACCAGGGCGACCACGGCGACGATCAGCCGCACTGCCAGCGGCGTAGACAGCGTCGCCTGGAAGAGGAGCGGCAGGCCCATGGCGTAGCCGGCGACCAGCGCCGGGAGCAGGAGCAACACAGGTCCCAGCGGTACGCGGCGCGAGAGGAGACTGCCTAGGCCTGAAAACAGCAGTAGAGCGAAGAGCACCGTCGCCATCGCATAGGCCGGGTGGCCGAGGAAGAGGATGAATCGTTGCAAAAGAGGAATCTCGACGCTCAGGTATCCCAGCCCCAGCAGCGCAAAGTATCCCAGCATAATTCCGGTCCGGTTTTCCGGCCTCAGCCCCTGTCGCCTGCGCGCCGCCAGCGGCAGCAGAATCAGCGCGCCGGCCGCAGACATCGCCAGCGCCAGCAGGGCCAGCAGCACAAAGTAGCCTGCACCGCCAAAGGGCTGCCAGGTGTGGCCCGCCATCGCCAGCACCTCCGGCGCCTGCCCCCACTTGAAAAAGTGGCCAAAGAAGGGCCGGTCGTCGGTCGGCGGCTCGACGTCGAAGGGGTAGGCGCGGTACCAGGCGGCCCGATCCTCTGCTTCCAGCAGCCCGGTACATGCGCGATAGTAATCGGGTGCTTGCATAACGTTGTACTGATTCACCTCGTTCGGGCGGATGCCGGGGAGGTAGACCAGGTCGAAGGCGCGCGGGGCGGCAAAGGCGCGGACGGCCTCTAGTTCCTCGCCGGTGAACGGGCCTCGCCGTGCCAGGATTAGCATCTGCTGGTAGCTGCGCAGCGCGACGATATCGGTTGCGGGGTCGCCCCCATTCCGCTTGACCGCCGCCACTGCCAATGCAAAGGTGCGGATCGATTCGGAAGGGGGCACCTGCAGCCAGCGCGTCACTGCCAATAGGCCGTTTTTGTCCAGCCGTGCCAGATAGTCGGCAAAGGCCTCCACCGTGTAGCGATAGTCCTCGGCCAGGCTGTACGCGCCGGAGGTGACCGTCCGCTGCGGCGCGGTCAGCGAGAGCACCACCACGTCGTACTGCTCCTGTGTGCGGTGGGCGTAGGCCCGGCCTTCTTCCACTACGACTGTCACCTGTGGATCGTCGTACAGGTCACCAGCCCACGCTCCCTGCTCTCGCACAGCTTTGATGATGAGAGGATTCGCCTCCACGGCAGTGACCCGCCGCGCGTCCTCCGCCAACGCCACCAGCACGTCGAATCCGCCGCGAGGCTCCAGCACCAACGCGCGGGCATCTGGCCGCAGACGGTATGGGAGCGCACTGAGCAGGCAGTCAGTGAACGGTAGGTCAGTTACGCCAGGCGCGACGTGGCTGATGGGGCTTAGGTCGTCACCGTCGACAGTGAGGCCCAGTTGGGGCGGCGGCTGGTCGGGGCAGCGGAACCCGCGCCCCGGCAGGCTGCGAATCGACTGGGAGCGCACGACGTCGACCCGCGAGAAGCCGTTCCAGCGCCGGGAGACGCGTTCGGCGTCGGGCAGCAGAAGGGCGTAGCTGAGGCTCTTGTAGGGGGAGAGGCGGATTTGAAGCCACTGGGGAGTGTTCACGGCTGCAAGGATGAGGGTGGCTATGAGTGCGAGTTGTGCGAGGCGGGAGAGTAGAGATTGGAGACTGGAGATTGTACGGCGTTGGAAGGTGATGGCGGCGATGGCGGCCAGGGCAGCGGCGAGGAGAATGGTGCCTTCGCCGCCCACCAGCGTTGGGGCGACGACGGCCAGCAGGCAGCCGACGGCCGAGCCGGTCAGGTTGGCGGCGTAGGTGCGGTTGGCTTTTTCGGGACGGGCGGCCAGCAATGATCCCGTGGCGAGGCCACTGCAGAAGAAGGGGATGGCCAGCGCGACGTAGTGCAGGGCCAACACGACTCCCTGCCGCCAGTCGAGGGCGATGCGGAAGGAGTCGAAGGGGACGGCGAGGGTGAGGGCGTAGGAGCCGATGGCGCCGAGGGCGAATCCCCAGCTCAGGAGGGGCAACGTGCGAGCAGGATCGTGCTCCTTCAGGTGGGGGAAGAGGGCCAGGAGGGTGCCGCTGGCGCCGAATCCCAGCAGCGCCAGGCTGACGACCATGAAGGCAAAGTGGTAGAACTGGGCGACGGAAAAGATGCGCGTGAGGGTGATCTCGAACGCCAGCGTGGCGGCGGAGAGGAGGAAGAGGGATGTGTAGGTGAACATTCTTTTACCCTGGACTCTATTGTACACGGGGGGAGTGGACATGCCAGTAACTGAGGAAGAGACTCATCGACAACGATTGTCAGATAGGCCAAAGGAGAAAACTCAGAGGTCGCCTCAAAAATCGCTCAAACGCACGGCCCCTGTCCAAGTTGGCAGGGACTGTCCATGTGTTCTATGACCTTGATGAATGTATTCCCACGTGCTGCTTGCTGGCACATGTACGGACAAACATATCCTGGGGGCAAGCCGGAGCCGTGAAACAACAGCCCTGCGTCACAGTCAGGGCTGCACCTCTACATCAGCGAATAGCAACCCGATGACCGGCAAGTTAATGGTGGCCTGCTCCTTAAGCGCATCGTAACTGAAATCTGTTCCTGTCATATCACCCAAAGCCAGTCCAACCCGCTGTCCTGCGCGCAGTGGGCTCGCCAGTTTAACCTTGAAAGTTCCGTTCTTACCAATGACCTCGCTTCCTAGCTCGTCGCCCGTCAGTCCGACGTCGTACAAGCGGATCGGTAGGCTGGGAGGACCGGATCCAGAGACCTGAGTGTCGCCAGCGCGGACGGGCTCATTGAGTACGATCGCTGGAAGTGGCGTTGAGACGGGGCTCTGATTTTCGAGGGGGCTGCCCCCCGGTGTTGCTAAGGGGCTCTCTCCAGTCTTGCTGCCGCTGCAGCAGCTTATCAGGAGGATCCCGACGATCATCATGAGCAAGAAAGTGAAGTCTCTTCTCATCTCTGTTTCTCTCCTCGCATAAGGGAGGCTCACTGGCGTTTTGCCAGTGAGCCTCTGTTTGTACCCCGGTTTAAGGTTCTTATACAGCCAGACTACTTGGCGAAGCAGTTGAAGAGGGCAGTATCACCTGAGATCGGAGGTGAAACATCCTGATCGTTGGTGATGGCCACGATCATTGTGTCTCCAGAGCCAGTTGCTGTAATCTCAGCTGAACCCAGCCAGTTTAGGTGGGTAGATGAAGTTCCCCAATCTGAGGGTAGATAGAAAGTGGTAGATTCTCCAGGATCCAACGAGACCGTCTTGGCAGGTGGTGTGGACGTGTTAAGCGAGTTACTAGAAGTAGTATAGGCAATCTCAATGTCTACAGCGTCACCGCCGACGTTCTGGACACTAGTGCCGGTGGTGAAGTTGTAAAAGCCGTTCCGCTTCAGCGGGCTGATGCTGACGTCTGAGGCCTGACTGGTGAAAAAACCACTGTATGCCGAAGCTGTCTGCTTTCCTGTGTATGAAGGATCGGACTGGTCGTTAACGACCACTGCAATCGCTGCGCCGCTTCCAGTGACTCTGATCACTGCGGAACCAAGGAATCGCTGCGGCATAGACTGACTCGGGTTGTTGTAATAGGGTGAGCCCTGGTAGAAGTTCACTGACCCACCTGCCGGTAGAGTAGTGGTGTCGGTGTAGACATATGCCTCCCCCACATCCTCCACCCAGTTTCCGTTGGCATCCGCAAAGCCGGTGTATACCACCTCGAGCGTGCCCCCGCTCCCGCTGGCGTCAGCGACGCCAATACCCGTGGTCAGGCTAGCAAAGTTACGGCGCACCAATGGCGCGTAAGCCGTGGGCTGGGTCAGGTCAGTGAAACCGTCGTAGGCGTAGACAAAGCCACCTGACTGGCTGGTCGTATGAGCTGCCGCGACCACTGGTGTGCTGGAGGTGATCTTGCATGATCCCAGCCATCCCCAGGAGCTTGCGGGCTGCGGATCAACGAAATCCGCATCGAAAGCCATATCCCACGTGGTGGAAGCCCCCGCCTCAATACTCATAGTCTTTGTGAAGGGGGTGCCTCCCTGAGGCGAGAACTCTAGTTCTGCGGTGATGCTGTTACTCATATCTGTATTCTGCACGGTGAGGGCCGAAGTTGTACCATAGTGTTCTATGACCAACTGGGGCAGCGACACAGTCGTCGCGCCCGCCTCCTTGCCACCGTAGGAAGCGGCACCACTCGAGCCGCCAACCGGCCACTCCGTCCGCCCAATGGCAGCAATACGCACATTGCTCGAAAGCTGTACTGCACCACGGAAGGAGCCCACCGAGCTCGGCTCAGCGTACCAAGTATACGATCCCCCTGGATCAAGGGACTGACTTGGGAGGACATACTGCGTTCCATCCTCAGCGACGTAGAGTGGCACGACCACACCCGATGAATCATCTATATTAGCTACTGTGACACCCGAAGTGCCAGATGATGTTGGCCATGCTCCCTGAGCCCAAAGGGTTGAAACCAATGCCAGGGATATAACTACCACCACACTAAGTGTAATTCCTACTTTCTTCACTTGAACACCTCCTATTAGGATGATTTGTATATGCTAATTATAGCCACTTCCTTAACCCCGGTCAATAATCCCTCTGGGTTATTGTGGTCTTTTCTGTTCTCAGAATATCAGGTACTACCTAAAACAGCTTGGCACAGGTCTTGCCAATGCACAAAGGATAGCTCCTCGTCCAACTATTTCGGTCGCCCTGAGATAAGGAAGGATCAGCATATGGACTGGTAACGACGACACTAGACGACAAAGGGCTCGCCGCATTGTTTCATTGGGGATCAACCTGCTGTTTTGAATGCACAATTGGACACTGGTAACGAAAGAATGATAACTGCCGGTAATGTATCGTACTTCGAACAACCTAAAACCGGTCCGCTCAAGTAGTTGTGCCAGCGTCTTTCTAGTAAACGTGTACAAATGGCGAGGGGGGTCCAGGCCAATCCAATGAGAGCCAAAGAGGCACGCGTCTAGGCAGCCACCATTTGGAACGCTAAGGGCCAAGACGCCGTCTGGGCGCAGTATGCGCCGCACTTCCGATAGGGTCTGCAGAGGATTGTGCAAGTGCTCCAGAACATTCCATAATGTCACCGCATCAAAGGATGCCGAGGAGTGGTTGGCATTCTCTAGAACGCCACAAAAAACCGGGAGTTGCAACCGGCGTTTGGCATACTCGACGGCCTTCTGGCTAGTATCAAGTCCATAGACTTCCCACGCCCCACGCTTCTGCATCTGGGCCAGGAAGTTTCCTGTTCCACACCCTACATCGAGCAGCCTTCCTCCCTCCGGCTTGACCTTCTCTACAAAACGGCAAAGCTTGTTCAGGCTATACCGCCGGTTCCAGCGGCGCAGCCAGGAGGGTTCATCCTCGACAGCGGGGGCAAACTCCTGCCGGTATGCCCCATAGCAATAGTACCGGCCGATCTCGGCCAGGGTCGGCCTCGGGTTAAGGAAAAGCAACCCACATTCACGGCAACGCATGATTTGGAAGGCGTCACTGCCATCACCTAGACGATCACCGACCACATAGGCTGGTTCTTGGGTATCCTTATGCTCAAACAGACAGCCCACCGTCTCCATTTACTCGCCCCGACCTCAAACGCCCTATGCAAGCGGCAATAAATGCCCAAAACATCTCGGACATAGGAATCCAAATTCTCCATACTGCTGTTATGACCAAGGCTGCAGAAAAAGGCATCTGCGCTGACAATGCCATCACTAGAACGCCATCTCGAATACCGATTCGGATCGGAATCCAAAAGGTCAATCCGCTCACCGCCATTGAGATACCCCAAGCTCCGGCCACATTAGGCAGTTCTCGCCAATCCAAAGGATAGATGGCGTTTCCAAGCAGGAACAACACTACACCACCTATGAATATGATGACGGTATACAGTGCTACCCATCCCAGAACAATGCTTACCTTTACTGCCACCGGTGCCCTGTTCTCATCGACCGATCGGCGGACGAACCAATTTGTCAGCTTGTTGAAAACGGGGGGATACAAGATCACCCCCCCTGAGAACAGGAGGGCGATTAGCACTCCTCGTGGGACGAGAGGAGCGCTGGGTCTCACAAGCAATCCTATCACATAGACCACCGCTCCTGCTAAAGCCGCCAAGACCAGTTCTACACCCGTGGCAAATGCGGTGACTGCTCTGGACGCCCCCGCACGCTTGTGAAGATAGATGCGCCCTGCAATATGCCAAACGCCGCCAGGTAGATTTCGGCCAACATTGGAGAGAAAGTAGATATGAAAACTGCGCCAGAGATCCTGCCTCGAATCCATCCTCTGCACAATCAGCGCCCAACCCAATCCCCCCAACCCCAATCCAAGGGCGTGAGGGATCAAGGAGAGTAGCAGATAGCGCGCGTCCAGCCGATAGTCACTCCAGTTTATGTGTTTCCAGTTTAGGATCAAACCCAGTAGAAGCAAGCCTCCCACAAGGACCGCCATGGTATAACCGATGATCTTTCCATAGCGGTTCAGGTATCCCCCTATGCGTCCCAAGCATCGCCTTATCGCTTTGTCTAACAGGAGAGAACAATCCCTACCCATGCTGTTCCCCACTGGGATAAAGATGAGGATAAAAGTAGAGGCTTTCCGGATAGGCCCACCGAGGCTGCCCTGTACTCTCGGCTATCAAGAAGATGTACTCCCGTTTAGCACGCAGGTAGGGCAAGGGCAATCCGCTCAGCAGGTTCAGTATCTGGAATGGCAATCTCTTGGCTAGACTGTAGTGAGTACGGATGAAGACGTTCTCCAAGCGTGAATCCAGTACACGGTAACCGCATGCCGTGGTCAGCAGGCTGAGCTCCTTCACCGTGAATTCCCGGTTGTGCCGCCCGTAAATCCCATAGCCTGAATAGTGGAAACCGCTAGACCGATTGATCAACGGTGCCAACGTCCTACGCATATCCACGGCATTAGGCGTAGAGAGAAACAAACGCCCGCCAGGCTTCAGCACTCGATGAACTTCTGCCAGCGTGTGCGTGGGAGAATAGGCCAGATGCTCGACCACTTCCATAAAGAGCGCCATGTCGAAGGCAGCAGTGGGAAAGGGAAAAGGATCTTTCTCAATATTGAACACATGGATGGGAATCTTCATCATCTCGCCTGCCTCTCCCTGGCGCATACTCACCTCGCGTTTAGGTGCCTTCCCAGAATCCGCACCCGGCCAGATGGTGGCCTCAATGTTTACCCCGACGACTTCGCAATCTATATAACGGCGCAGCAACGTCGTGAAGTAATATGGCGCAGCGCCGAGTTCCAGTATGCGAAGAGGATGCACTGGAGGCGCCCACTGTTGAATCAACTGGAGACTTCGGCAGAAGCGGCGAGCGTGGCTAGTACGATAGGCATCTAGTTCTTCCTGGCTGCTCTTGAAAACATCTCCGTCTACCTGGTCGTCTTCAATAGAAACCGTAGATAGGTAATCGGCAACCTCTTTCACTGTAACTTTCGACTTCATGCATCACTCCTAGACTTCAACTGGGCGAAAAGATGTCCTGATTCACCTTTCCGGAAACAAGCATCCACTGCTGCCAGCCAGCGCACAAGCCATAAGGTCCAGGTAGAAGAAACATGGGTCATAGCCTTAAGGAGCACATAGAGCAGGCGGTAGAAGGGTTCGTTCCAATAGAAGAAATCAGCCTCCATATTCCCAGATAGTCGGGCCACGAGATCGTCAGCTGAATATCCCCGGCGTACGTGTCCCCAACTCCTGTGTAAACGCTTCTGCAACGGGCCGCCAGGGAAGACCATAAAGCGGGAGGCGGGTGTACTAAGCCACAAGGTGCCCCCAGGCCTCAATACACGTTCTACGTCGGCCAGAAGCCCTCGGTCATCAGAGACATGCTCCAGCAAATCGAAGGCAAAGACATAGCCAAAAGCATTGTCAGCAAAGGGTAACCTCCGGGCATCGGCTCCAATCAACGGTGCAAGGCGTGACTCTCTCACCAGGATATCCACCCCAACCTTAAAGGGGGCTTGTATCTGAGATAGGAAATAGCCGTCATCGGCACCAACATCAAGTACGGATTCATCAAACTGTTGAGGCAGCTCCCAGTAATGGGTTGCAACGATCCAACGATAGCGCGAAGCGAAATGCACGGAACTCATTTGATCGACGAGCCTCGCCTCATGCCAAGCGTCTTCCGCCACAACTCAGCCAGGGGGTAGATTACCCACCTCCTATTCCCACGTTCGAGTTCGCGTAGCCCAACTCCAAGCAAGGTCAGAGTAGTTTGCAATGCAGCCTGGACCATTCCCCAGCGAGCGTATTTGCAGTGAAAGCGAAGCATGCTGGCAATCTTGTACCGCCAACGCATCCACTCGTTCCCGCGAGTGCTGTGTTCCACCTTGTGCCAGATACGTGATTGGGGAACATAAAACACCCGGAATCCGGCTCGTAATGCGCGAAGACAGAAGTCGCAATCCTCGTAGTACATGAAGAAGCCACAATCAAACACACCGATGCGCTCGAATACCTCCCCTCGAATCAACATAGCTTGTCCCCAGACGTACACTACCTCCTGAGGGGAACCCAATGGCACATCCTCCTCATGCGCCATTGGGTGAACCTGCCTCACCAGCAACGGCAGAAAACGCCGAGGCCATCCACCGCTGGAGAAGAGCCTCCGCGTCCCGAAGCAGTACACTCGAGGGCCGACGATACTGATTTGACGACATTCCTCACAGACCGCCACCAGCGGTTCCAGAAAGCCAGGGTCTACCACCGTATCGTTGTTGAGGAGCAAGACGTATGCCGCACCCAGCTCCAAGGCCCTGACGATTCCGACGTTGATACCGGCTGCGAAACCCAAATTACTCGGATTGACCAACATCTCTACCCCGGGTGCTGCTGCGTGGATCCGTTCCGGAGACCCATCGTCGGACCCATTGTCTACCACAATGGTTTTGTGATTCTTGTATGTGATAGCGTCCAGGCTTTCCAAACACTCAATGGTGTCCAACGGGCGATTCCAGTTCACAATCGCAATCGCCACGAGGGGCTGATGGTTATTTTGAGTCATCGTTCCACCTTGGCCTATAGACATTCAAAAACCCGGGGGCCAGCGCATCCCAGTAATACGTATGGCAAAGCTCACTAGCGGCCCCACGCATACGATCTGCCATCTCGGTGTCCTGTAGCACACGCAAGATACCGGCAGCCAGGGCTTGCTTATCCCCTGGAGGCACCAGTATTCCTGCCTTCCCGCTCCCGAGAATTGCCCTCCGATTACCCACGTCGCCGGTCACCACGGGTGTGCCTGCGGCCAAGCTCTCCACGATCTTGAGAGGAAAACGCGCCTGAGCTGTGGGGGACTCATAGACCGGATCCACGGAGACATCCGCTAGACAGTAATACAGTGGTGCTCTTTCAGGCACCACCCGTCCCACAAAACGGGTGGTGCCATCCAGCCCTAAGGCCTTCGCTTGGGTACGCAAAGCGCTATAATCTTCTCCACCGCCCACCAGCAGTAACACCGCATCAGGCTCAGCTTGCTGGACAACTGTAAAGGTTTCCAGCAACAGGTCCACTGCGTGGCTCGCTAGGCTCATACTGCCCAAATAGAGCACAACTTTCTTGCCCTCTAATTCAAGTTGCGAACGGAGGCCATCCACATCACCATCATAGATGGAGGAAAACCGAGAACGGTCCACGCCGTTGGGAACGTATATGACCCGTCCCTCCGATATGCCAGATGCCAACAGTGTGTGGCGCATAAAGCCTGTGTTGACTGTGACTCCTTCTGAAAAGCGTGGCAGTAGACGCTCAAATAGAGATACTATTCGCCTTTGCCAGTTCCTGCTAAACCGATTGGACGTGGCCTCATAATCGTCGCAGTCAAGAAACAACGGTGTGCGGCGCAATTTGCTGGCGATGAGGCCGGCAAGTCCATTCATTGGGTGGGGCTTACACACGTGATAGGCATCGACGGGGGTGCGCAGCGCTGAACGCGCCAGCTTCCATGTACCCACCAGAGCGATCACCAACAAGCGGGCTGGTGTAAAGTAGAATTTGTGGGAACCGACCTTGCGCACGTGCATCTGCCCTACATAGCGAACATGTACCCCCTCATGAACAAAGTCACTATCCTTGGGTTCCAAGGAATCAAAATCAGAGTGCAGCGCAAGGATTGTGATCTGGTGACCCAATTGTGCCAACGCTTTCCCAAGTGGCCAATAACGTCCCAGGCCAGAGGGGCTTTCCAAATCTTGGGTCAAAAGAAGCGCTATTCGCATCCTGGGCCTACGCTCTCAATAGATGTTACCAATTGCTCCCACCGCGAAAGCTTATCGTCACCAGAGCCCTTCTTCCCAGAAGGGCGGGCTGGGTCTCTGAAATATGTGGTGATGACTTCGGCTAACGCATGGCTGTCTGATGGTTGAACCAGAAGGCCGGACGCATTAGATTGGATGACCTCAGCCAGGTTTCCTACACATGTAGCGATCACCGGGCAGCCATTGCCCACAGCCATCTGTATCACAGCACTCCCGGTCGCCCGTCGATACGGCGCTACCAACACATCTGCCGCCGAAAAGTAGATAGGAACTTCCTCATTTGGTATGTAACGATCATCAATGATTACCGAGTCATCAATCGCCAATCGCTCGATCATCTCCTGATAAGGCCGTTTATCCTCCCAGAACTCTCCGGCCACCAAGAGCACCATCTTTCCCAACTGTGCCCGGATCTCCGGCAGTGCTGCCAGGAGATCCTGCAACCCCTTGTATTCTCTCACAATACCGAAGAAAAGCAATACCGGAACAGCTGGTGGCAATCCCAATCGTGCACGAGCCTCTACTTTGGTCACTCGCCCATTAGCAAACATGTCGAAGATAGGTAGAGGAGCAACGACCGTCTGCGCCCTTGATGACAGTGAGAGCAATCGTCTTTCTTCCTCTTCCGACTGCACAATGAAATGGGTACCCCACCGCAGCACGCCTTTTGCCAATAAAGAATCCCACCATCGTACCTCGTGAGGCAGTACGTTGTGGCAAATGTAAACCAAGGGCTTCTGCAAGAAGATGCGGTTTAGCACCCCCAAAACCGACCACACCGGCGACAGAAAGGTTGTCCACCATTGCAGAATCAGCACATCAGGCCGATATTGACGGATGCGCCAGAAGGTCGCTAGCCAAGTAAATGGATTCAGAGAATCGATCCAGTATTGAACGTCTTCCACTTCTAGCGGCTGCTTGCTGGGGTCCTTATCGCTTCGCCCTGGGAAAAGCCACTGCGGATACTGGCGCTTGAAAGAGACGAGGAGTACGTGGTTACCCCGCTCGCGCAGCGCCCGGCAGAGCATTGTCGTGTAATGTGCAATACCACCGCGATAGGGGTACACCGGGCCAATCAAAGCTACTCTCATTGACTTTGCTCGTTGCCTCCCGCCTGGTTTTCAAACTCCATCTGCCGCACTCGGTATAGCGCCTCCTCTAGCATCTTCCTGTTCAGCCGCACCATCTCGGCGATCAGTCCGACGAGGCAGACCTGAAAGCCGACAATCGCCAGGATGGCGGCCAGGATCAGCGATTGCACCTTTCCCGTTCCCG
This sequence comes from uncultured Anaerolineales bacterium, assembly GCA_964551295.1. GTDB lineage: Bacteria > Chloroflexota > Anaerolineae > B4-G1 > B4-G1 > JAFGED01. Next base: position 17,436 of record CAZKDJ010000022.1, read on the forward strand.
TCCCCTGCAGATAGTAATACAGAAACCGCAGGCCCAAGGCGGTGCTGCCGGCAAGGAATACGCTGCCTATGGCCAAAAAAACTCTTAAAGGACGGTACATCGTGTAGAAGCGAACGATCGCTATGGCCGATAGTGTCAGGAAAGAGGGCACATTCCGCATCAGGCGTGATTGGCGGGTAGGGGGGTTGGTGCGTATTGGCACAAAGACCACCGTCATCTGCCGGGCGCCGGCCTGGATGAGTGTCTCCAGGGTGTAGGTGTAATCGCCAAGGATGGTGAGCCGTAGCGCTGCCTCGCGGGAGAAAGCCCGGAACCCGCTGACAGCATCAGGGATCGAGATGCCGGCCGCCCGCTCCACCACCCAACTCCCCAGCCGCTGCAGCAGTCGCTTGACCGGCGAAAAGTGCTGCGCCGCCGCTATGCCTCGGTCGCCGACGACGATATCCGCCCGGCCTTCGAGGATGGGCTGGACTAGCCTGGCGACGTCCTCGCCGCGATACTGGTTGTCCGCATCCGTGTTGACGATGATGTCGGCACCGGCCTGCAGGGCGGCGTCCATCCCCGCCGAAAAGGCAGAGGCCAGGCCCAGGTTCTGCTTCAGATGGACGATGTGGTGAGCGCCCAATTCCTGCGCCACTTCAGCGGTGCGATCTGTGCAGCCGTCGTCTACCACCAGGTACTCGATCTCGTCTATGCCTGGCAATGCACGGGGAAGATCGCGTATGGTCTGGGGCAGGGTGGCTTCTTCGTTGTAACAGGGGATTTGGATGACTAGTTTCACCAGACAGATGTTACTCCATCGCTCAGGGCACTTTGTCCACCCTCGACAATCCGTGGGTATTGTAACACTGTTGTCTGGGTGCGTCAAACGGTTGGGCGTAGGGAGGAGAATAGCCCCCGCTTGATGGAGCACAGTCGATCTCTTCCAATCGGTAGATAGAGAAGGTAAAAGCGAAGCGCCACATAAGAGGTGGGAAGTGCAAGGATTGGCCGATGATGCCAGAGTCCCAAATCACTTCCTCCTCCAACCGCCCCTGGAAGTCTCCAGGCCACCACTCCGCCGGATCGTGCCAGGAAACGGCGTAGACTGCCTTGCCCTGGCCTTGCCAGAGGCATAGCACTTCGTCGACTGTAGAGTGGTCCAGTTCGCCTTCATTGAACAGTAGCGCCTGCCGCTGGTGGAAGGACCATAGAGGAGTTGCGAACCAGCCAGCGATGGAACCTTCCCGTCCCGGTTCGAAAAGGATCACGGCATCGGACGGCAGGCGCTTTGCCAGTGCATCCAGCAAATCTCCCGCTCCCTCAGCTTCGCGGTAGAACCAATAAGGCACGGAGACGCGCATCAGCAGAGCCATAGTTAACCCTGCCAAACCAAGGGCGGCCCATCGCCAGGCTCGACGTTGCTTCACCCGCTGGAGGGCAAAGGCTCCCAGGAGAAAGAATCCAGGCAGCACCTCAGATACCAACCGGCGCAGCGCCACCGGGTAAACCCGTGCGGTCGTGTACTTCCAGAAGAACGACACGGCAAAAAACGTGACGAAAAACAGCACCAGGATCTGCTCGAGGGGGATGCGATGCTGTCGAATAACGAGGATCATTCCAAGGGCTCCTAGCCACACGGTGGGATGGCCCAGGTACTGGGCGGCGAGGGCCATCAACTCCTCGTTATGGGTATAGAATTGGGTTCCGTTCAGCGTGACGTACTCTGGCCTCAGGGGCCGAATATACAGTGCATAGGCAATGGCCAGCACCACGGCGGCTGAAAGTCCCCACCGGGCAAACCGCGACAGGCGAGCCCAAGGTAGGCGTCGTTTCAATAGTGGTGCCAGCGCCAGAGTCAGCCCTAGGAGCGCTATTAAGGCCAGTGTTGCGCCTGGCCCCAGTTGGCGCAGAAATCGCAATTGCCCGATCAGGAGCAACTCCGCTGTAGCTTCTGTGTAGGGCCGATTGACCGTCCATAGGGTAAGGCCTACCGCTACAACCAGTCCTACCCCAACGAACAGCAATCCTTTCCAATCCCTTCGAAGAAACAAGAGAAGGGTGAACAAACCCAGCGTGGGAAGCATAAGAATTGTATCAATGCGAGTGGCAAAGGCTGCTGTCAGGGCACCGAGACCTGCCAGGATGTACATTGGCCGGCGCCGCTGTAGGTAAGCTGTCCAGGTGTACAGGGTGACCAGCACAAAGAACTGTCCCACCACTTCTGCATACGGCGTGCGCGAGAAATGCAACTGCGGGAAGCTCACCAGAAGCAAAACAGCAGCCAGTGCCCCGGTGCCCGGATCGAAGACCCGTTTTCCAAGGAAGTAGAGCGCAGCCAGGCTCATCGCACCGAACAAGGGCGTGACGTACAGCATCCCTCGCTCGCCAAACAGCATACCGAACAATCCCATCCAGGTAATCGCCACGGGAGGACGCGAGGAGACGACCGCGTTTTGATCGACATCCGTGACGTAGTAGGCACCGTACAGAAGACCCTGGTAGGATTGTATCTCGACACCAGGTATCTGCCGATCAGATGGAACGTAGAACAACTGCTTTTGCTCCAAGGTCAAACCGTCCAAAGGATCGTAGTGGTATTCAAGACCGCCGGAGCGGATCAGCATTGCAGCCGTATTGGGATAGATGGACGAATCCCCGAGCATCGGGAAATGCTCCGCGGGCCAGCCGAAGAGCAGAAAACCCGCGGCCAGGATCACAGCAAGAAACAGAGACTCCCGTCGCGAAGATTGAAGTCGGAGGAACGGCTTCATGATCCGCACGACACCCCAACCCACCATGCAGGCGAGCAGTCCTGCCACTAACAACGCCCAGCCCCGAAAGAGGCCAGCCTGAGCCAGCCCAACGGCAAGCAGACTCCACACCGTCAGCACCGTTGCCAAAGCCCACCAGGCTACCTCAGTGACAGTCATAGATTCGGAACTCCTACGAACCTCTCTCATCATGCGCAAACGGTTACTTCAAGACAGGCCGCCTTCGCTGCGGCCACAAGAACAACCCAAGAGTCATGCCTAATGAGGCCATGCTAATAGCGGCTCCCCACCTGAAACTGTCAGGTCTGTACCGGAACTCAACTTGATGCCGCCCTTGAGGCACGATAATGCCTTGCAGTACATCAGCAACCCGGAAGACCGGCACAGGCACACCATCAACGGTAGCTCTCCACCCAGAGACGTAGTTGGTGCCGTGAACCAGGAGGCCATCTCGATCAAAGGCAACGTCTGCCTCAATGCGGTCACCCTCATAGTGAAGCAGCCTAACTGTCTCCGAGGAAGCAGAAAGGTCTTGGGAGTCTATCCACATTCTCTCCCCCTCATCCGTCAATGCAACATCAGCCACCGGCTTCACCTGGTCCAGTTCACCGACTTCCAAGCAGGTCCTTCCAAGCTGATCGATGGGCAATCCTCCTGAAGGGACAAGACGCTCACCGGTTTCGGGGATCCAGAGCCCCAACGCCACGCGAAGCTCTCCGCCTTCCACCAGTTCACTTGGCACATAGGACACGTCTCTATAGTAGCCTGGACACGTCCAATGGTTAGTTGGCACCACCTCTCCCGTGAACCGCCGACCCAGCAGGTGATCATCTTGTGCCCCCGTCGCACCTGAGTCATCCACATAATGCACGTAGAGCGTGTATCCCTCTACTATTGGGTGCTCACAGTACCACTGAGTAAAGAGCACGTATTCAGGCGAGCTGCTATCCGAAGGCCGCACGTCCTGCAAAGAGTACCCCGTCATTGAGAGGGCCTTTCCAAATGTCTGGAGGTCCTGTACATACCCTGCAAGAAACAAACGCTCTCGTGCCCCCTCATTGTAGTAAATGTCGACACTTCCTAGCGTCTCAACCCAAGTATAATACCTATCCAGACACTCTGCATCTTCCGAGTTTACCAACAAGTATTTCACACCGTAAAGATCCAATAGAGCACGGAATTGCGCCTGTTCCACTGCACATGGATCGACATAGCCCCATGTCAAGATCACCCCATCAAAGCCGGACTCGAATTGATGCAGCATCAGTGCATCATACCCTGTCAAGCTTTCGATGTCATAGACCGCGTGGTGGTTGGACGCCAACAATTCTCTATCATCTCTAGTTGCTCCAAGGGATATGATGCGAAAAGGGTTCTCTGGCGACAGTCTTCTCAGCGCGTCTACAGTAGCTGGTAAAGTTCGATAGTAGCTCGATGAGGTCAATGCTCGAGCGTAGATTTGGGATCCAAAGTCTGCCACGTCGGCGATGCCAAGCAACAGAAGTGAACAGATCAGCACTTGACGGTATCTACTATTCCGAGGAACGTACCATATCGCCAACAGTAGGATGGTGCTTAGGAGCAACAGAAAGATGGGTTGCCCCACGTTCCTGAATGAAGCTTCCCAATTCAGTGGCGGGGTCTCTGAGCCAAAGGGAGCCAGAAAGGCGAATAACACCCATCCTCCAAGGACAAGTACCAACGCTAGGACGATCGACCACCTGAGATTAATAAACCTGGAACGATGCAGTACCCCATCCAGCCCGAAGGCTGTCAGCACAGTTATGCTGAAGCCAAGTTCCAGCAGATGTCTTGACGGGACTCGACTGACCCTGCCGTAAACTGGGACAAGTGATAACCAATTGCTTAGAAATGGGATGAAGTGTCCAACGCTCAGCAGTAAGGCGACAATTGCCCAGATGATGAAGAACCTTCTGACTCGCGTATTCTCCTCGCTTTGCCGAAAGAAAGGACCCAGTAGACACAGAAGCAGTGGGGCTATTCCTATATAGCCGACCATTTCTGCATAGGTCCCTCCTCTAATTCGAGGGAATATGAATGTAGCCAAGTACGCAGGATGAAAAGAGCACGAGATTTGGTCAATCGACGAATATTCATTGGTGAACAGCATATAGACGCCGGGGATCAACTGTATAGCACTCAGCCCGATCCCCAATCCGAGTGCCAGTAGGCCAAGGACGATGACCCTAGCCCGTGTGCGTCGCGCGAGCAAGAAGTAGGTGCTGACAAGAATTAAGCTATATAGGATTGTTTGAGGATGCCCACTGAGAGCCAGTTGCCCAACGGATAGAGAAACTATGGCAAGATAGCGTTTCTTTCCGGTGGTGGCCCACAAGGTGAATCCCTGCAAAGAGAACCCAATCCAAGGAAGAGCCCTCAAGATCATCACGTGCCCCAGATGCGACATCGCAAAGCCTCCCATCTGGAACGCCACTCCGCCAAACAGGGCGGCCATGGGATGTAGCCGCAGGGAACGAATAAAGAGAAAAACGCTCAATCCAGCCAGGCTTAAATGGATCAGAATCGAGAACCCCATCACTATCCACGGAGGCAGAATCAACCACAACAATATATTGAGAGGGTAAAACACACTCGCTTGCTGAGCAGCAGCCAGTGGGATGCCACCAAAGGAGTAGCGGTTCCACAATGGAAGGCGTCCTTGAAGCCACTGTCTGGAACTGATCACGGATAGCGGGTAGCTAAATGCAGAGAGATCCCCCCCGCGCCACGTCTGCCTACCCAACGTGACAGGCCAGAATACGAGGAGTGGAAGTACAATGACCGCCAAGCCACAGATTAGTGACAGGGAATCCGCTCTTCTCCAAATTGCCATCACAGCGCGCCTGGCACAGTTCATATAGGAAAACTCTCCCCCGCGAAGATCACCGCAGCTCAGCAAAAAGCGCCCAACATTCTCCATGGGTTGACTTGGCTTCCGATCACTGCCAATCTTCCTCCAACAAAACAGAACTCCTGCACTATACACCGGAGTTCTTTCCCCACCCACTCAGTCTCCGATTTCGCGAGCTTGTTCCAAGTCTCAACCCAAGTGCTATACTCTGAAGCAGTCCTAAAGCCCTGGCTTGGAGTCATCGGTGAACTGCAAGTAGAGAGACTCTAGCTGGCTCACATGCTCCTCCATCGTCACTGGCGGGAGCACGTTCGCCTGCAGGTGCTCCAGCAAACCCGGCTCGGCCATCAATCGCTCCAGCGTCGCGCGCCAAGCCTCCACTTTCGCTGGCGTGCAAAGCAGTCCATTCACGCCATGCTGGACCTTCTCTGCCAGAGCGCCGATCCGAGATGCGACAACCGGAACCCCTGCCGCAAATGCCTCTTGAATTACGACTGGCGAATTCTCATACCATAACGAGGGCACGACAAGTACATCCGTGTCAGCAAGAACGCGTCCCACTTCCGTATTCGGTACGGTGCCCTCAAAGGATGTATTGGCAGGGTTGGCGCTATGACGCAGATGTGCCACATAACTGGGAAATACCGTAGGGTCGCCGTAAATTCGCAGCGCTGCCTTCTCGGGCGGCATGTCCCGAAATGCTTCTGCCAGAATATGAACACCTTTCTGCCACGCCAGCGAACCCAGATAGGTGAATCGCAGTCGACCATCGGCAAATGGACGATGTGGATAGCGCTGAATGCGCTCTGCGTCGATCCCATGCTCGAGATAGACAAAACGATCGGCAGGAAAACCCGTTCTAACGTATTGCCCGATGAGAAAGCGCGAAGGAGCAATCAGGCTATCAGCCTGCAGAGCGGCTCGTCGCACCAGGGTATCACGGATCTGCAAAATAGGAGCGGCCAGAGGCCGAAGAAACCATGTCCCTGAAGAAGCAAGACGAGCCGATAGCACACAGCGGGCGCAATTCAACCCCAGCGCTTTGCCCTGGCATGTCCGGGCATCCGGCCACACCAACTGGGAGACGCTGCAGATAAACCAGTAATCGTGTAGCGTCAACACCAACGGAATGCACTGTCTCTGCGCCTGCATCACGATAGAGACCGGCAACCCCATCAGATGCTGCAAGTGAACCAATTCGGGCTGAAAATCCGCCAGTGTTTCAGAGAAAGCACGTCTCAGACCGCGATGTCCAAAAGTGGCTTGGAACACGGACCAGGGGGTCATACGCCCAGCATGCGCGCGATACACCATCACTCCTTCCCATTCGGCGCGCACCAACCTCTGTGTCCCTGCTGCCCGATGGAAGACAGCCACTTGATGCCCCAGGCGAGCCTGCCCCTTTGCCAGATTCAAGGTATAGACCTCGGTACCGCCGACCCAGTCGGGGGGGAACTGATGAACGACGTGCAGGATTCTCACGTCTGTCCCCCTCGTCCTCCGCAGGCCTGCTCGTAGATCATCATCAGATCTGCCAGGTGCTCATCGAGCGTCCTTACCGGTTTGATGCGTTCGCTCGCTTCGGAGACATGCTGTGGACAGTCGATCAAACGTTGCACCAACACGGCCAGAGCGTCGACGTCACCTCGGGGAAACGTCCATCCCCCTTCAAACTCGTCAATCAACTCGACCATCCCCCCCTCGTGTGTGGCGATGACTGGTATCTTGGCGGCAAACGCCTCATACATGACCATCGGTGTGTTCTCATACCACACAGAAGGCATGACCAACACGTCTACGCCGGACAACACCTCGGCAATCTGACTGTGTGGGAAGCGACCGCCATACGTGATGAGCGGATTCCTGTCCATCTGCCGGCTTAATTGGCGGAAGTACCTGGCGAAATGCTGATTGTCGCCGTAAAGTGTTAGCGTAGCGCCACACGGTCTCTCGAGGCGGTTGAACGCCTGTACCGCAATGTGTGCTCCCTTATGCCAGCCGATCATGCCGATGAAGGTAAACCGTACATGGTCGGACGGGCACCGAACCTGCGATATGGATCGAGCCCAGTCCGCGTCAATGCCGTGGGCGGAGACCACAATCTTATCTGGCGGCACGCCATTCTCCACCAGCCGGCCGCGCAGAAAGCGACTCGGGGACACGATGCAATCCACTTCCTCTAACACGCGAAGCATCCAATCCTTGCGTCGGAGCAAAGCCTGCACCATCCGAGCATGCCAGCTATGCGCCATCCACGGCGAGAGACATTTCTGCATCCCCCACTCCAACAACCAGATTGGAAGGCGATCGACCAGCCAGCGATACCGACGGGCCGTCCTCCGCTGATGGATGTAGCAAACCAGGCAGTGGGCAGGATTGTCTGGCCCAGAACATAGCTCCCTATCGTGGCGCAGCAACTGAGAGACCGGACAGATGTACCAAAAATCCATAGCTGCCGTCACGACGGGCAAGCGCAATTCCCTGGCAGCTGTGATCGCAGCCGTGGACACATTGCCAGGGTGGCACACGTAGACCAGGTTCGCCCCGAAATCACGATAGAACTCTCGAAGGTATGCCTCAACGCACGGGTTATGGTAGGCATACGAGACGGGATTTGGGGCCCGAAGCACGTTGAAATAGAGTCGCTGGACTGATATCCCCTGCCACACATCCTCGGACGCGGTGACCTCCGGCGAGTCACTCGACACGTGGGACTCGCACGTTACAACGACAACATCGTGCCCCAGCGCCTTCAGATGCTGAGCCAGGGACAGCGTATAGACCTCCGTCCCTCCACTGGAACGCGGGAAGAAAGCATTGACAGTAATAACGATCCTCATATAAATCCACAAGTATCGGCCGACTCTATTGGCAGAACGCGCTATCCCCCGGGCCCATGCCCTTGATCAAGCTTCGTGACTGCCCGGTCGTCATCTTTCAGCAGACAGTGGCTCCATTGTCCTTGTCGCCTCGAGAATCCAATCCCAAGTTCGCGCCATGCCCTCGGCCAGTTTAACCTCGGCCGTCCATCCCAGGCATTCAGCAGCACGCGAGGTGTCGAGAAGCAAGAACGGCACATCGATGAGACGGGCAGGCTGGTATTCAACGCCCACCGCCCGCCCAGTCACCTGCTCGATAGCTTGAACCAGCTCTTTCAACGAATACCCTTGCCCTCCTCCCAGGTTAAACACGCGTTTACTCACCCGCGCCGTAGCGGCCGACACAGTGGCCGAGGTAAGATCGTCGATATAGAAGTAATCCCGAACTACCGACCCATCGCCCCAAATCTCGATAGGCTCGTCTCTCGCCACCCGATATAAGAACACGCTGACCGCACCCTGTCGCCGTCTTGGATCCTGACCGGGTCCATAGGGCACAGAGGGGCGCAAAATGACATAGTCTAGACCATATAGATGATGATACATCTGCAGATACTTCTCGACCATGAGCTTTGTAATGCCATAGGCATTGATAGGATCAGTGGGGTGTTCTTCATCCATGGGTAAATACTGTGCCGAGCCGTAGACAGTGCCGCCGGACGAGAGGAAGACGAAGCGTCGGACACCGGCGTTGTGACAATGGCTGATCAGCCGAACCGACGGTGCCACGTTTATCTCGATATCCTTCAGTGGATCACGCGTGGCGATTTCGTGAATACTGCCCCAGGCCAAGTGGAACACAACATCCACGTCCGCTGTGGCCTCACGGAGCGTGTAGTCGTTCGACATGTCGCCTCTGATAAACTCGACGCTGTCAGGAAGGGGGGAGAAGCGGCGGTCAAACAGATCCAGCACCTTTACCCGCCATCCCAGTGTTACAAGCCTGTCCACAACATGGGTACCGATGAACCCGTTGCCCCCTGTAACCACCGCCTTCATCTCACCGACCCCGCTCTATGATTTGCAGATAGTGCTGCTCCATGCGATCGATGTACGCGTCAAAGCTCCATCGCTGCCGTGCGTGCGCGCTTGCTGCCTGAGCCAGACGATTACGTAGCGCCGGATCGCGCGCCAGCCGCAGTAGAGCATCGGCCAAAGCCTCCGGGTCTCGTGGCGGTATGAGAACTCCCTCAACACCGTCCTCAAACGCCTCCGGCGTGCCCCCCGTGTTTGTCGCGACCACGGGAATGCCACATGCCATAGCAGCGACCAGGGTTATCGAAAAAGGCTCATCCCAGACGGAGGGAAAGGCATATATGTCACCGCCGCGGAGACGCTCTGCCAGACGTTCCAGTGGCAAGAACCCATCAAAAACCACGCTGTCCCCAAGGTCATGCTGCTCGATCTCACTGCGCAGATACTGCTTGAACTCTTTGCTCCCTTCACCGATAATGCGCAACCTTAATGCGAGGCTTGGCTCACGCTTCCGTAACCGTCCCAAAGCTTCTATCAATACCTGAGGGCCCTTGCCCTCCCAAAGCTGACCGGCGAAAACGACCTCTAAACAGTCATTGCCGACATGGGGCTTTTGGCGAGGCCCGTATAGCTCCATATCCACCCCAAGGTGCAGCGGCATGATGCGATCAGCCGGAAAGCCCGCTTCAACATAGAATCGCTTGATGAAAGTGGATACGGAGACGATCTCATCAGGTCTTCCCAGCCGCCACAACAGTGGCTGTATCAGTCGAACGTAGCCTTGAAGCAACCAACGCCACTCCCGCGGTCCAGGGTCCAACAATAAGCTCAGGTTCCGTAGGAGGTAGATCAACCACTTGTCCGCTACCTGTGCCACCACCGGGCAGTCCGCGTCACGGACGGCTAGGAGCGGCGCTGCCGAGGCCATATACAAATTGTCGGCTACGATGAGGGCTGGTTGGAGTTGTTGCACCACACGCCGGACATTACGATACGTCACCGGATCGAACACGTGATGATGAAAGAGCTCAACTGGAGAGAGCTTCCTACCTCCCTGGAATATGGCCTGTTTGTCCTCCAGGTTGTAATTAAAGACCTGGTGGACGTAGGGAATGTCGTTCAATTGGCAACCTCGCGCGGTGAGGACATGCACATCGTACTCTCGCGCGCGTAGGGCCTCGACAATATCACAGGTGAGCATTTCACTGCCCCCCACGATATAGGGAGGATACAAACTGACCAAGCGGACGATCCGCTGCTTATTCACCTCTGTCTCCATTGCACAACTACATTCTCAACGAAATCGGCGAAAGGTTTGGTCAACGCTCCCCAATCGTAACGACGTGCCAGGCGCTGACCGCCCTCGGCGATGCGATCACGCAAAGCCTTTTCAGAGAGTAACTGTAGCACGTGCTTCGTGAAAGAAGAGGCATCGTCGGCAACGAGGATATCTTTTCCGGGGGAGATGTCCAGTCCCTCTGCCCCCACTGTGGTTGATACAACTGGCAATCCCATCGCCATCGCCTCAGTGATCTTGAGCCGTGTGCCGCCACCCAGCCTCAACGGAACGACGAGCACCGTCGCCCGCTCATAGTAAGGCCGCACGTCGGGCACTGTGCCGGTTACTTGCACGCCGGGCAAGTTCGCTAGTTTCTGGATTTCACGTGGGGGCGCATGTCCCACGATCTGCACACGCACATTCGGCACGGCCTGTCGGATGGTTTGGTACATCGACTTGAAGAAGAACTGCACAGCGTCGATGTTTGGATAGTAGTCCATCGAGCCTACGTAGAGCAGCGTGGGCTCCTCTGAGCGCGAAAGTCCACTTGGCACAAATGTCCTCAGGTCCGCGCCATTGGGTATCACCAATGAAGGCACTCCTGGGGCATCCCGACGGATGACCGCCGCGTCCTGCTCAGAGCAGGCCAGAAAGCCTTGATATAGAGGCATTTTGGCCCGTTCGTACCATCGTAACTTGGCCGCCTCGAGAAAGTCCAGTATTTTCTCGATCCCCCAGGGTCGTGCCAGTGTCGTTTCCAGATAATGCAGATGGTCAACCTTTTGCCGGGCAACAACGCGAGGCAAATCAGGTACAAGCTCGGCATACGGCGTCATACAGATCTCATCTACGACAACCAGATCATACTTGGCCTCACATAGATGTTTTCGAGCCTGCTTTAGCGAAAGCGGCGTATGGAAATAATCCACTGAACGTGGCAAGGGAGCAAGCGCACGTCGGATGCGATCACGCGTACGTCCTGATTTGACCAGATGAAAGAGCACAACCCGGCGACAATGCTCTCGTAAAGCCCGCGTTTTCGCGTCGGACGGCTCTTCTCCATAGTAGACCGTATATAGGTCCACCTCAAAGCGCGCCGTCAAAGCCTGCAATAGATGGTAACTTCGTATCTTGCCGCCGGTGTCAGGCGGATAGGGCAGATAAGGCGTAAAGACGGCGACTCTCATACCAACTCTTTATGAGCCTTGACTCCCTTGGCGAAGATCTCACGCGGTGTAATGAGCATACGTTCTTGATTGTCATAGAAAGCATATCCAATACGTCGCGAAATAGCCACGAGGGTGGCAAACTCTTCGGCCAAGACTGTCTGTGCCAGAAACCGCGCCAGGCGCCGCCGCAGAGCAAACATCAGACGTCGCCAAAATGGTCGTTGTCTCTCGTCGATGTCTGGTTCCAATACAGAACTCCACCATTGGTCGAGGGTCTCCCACGATGATAAGTAATCGAGCAATCCCGGCACTGCCTGCATTTGAGAGGAGGGCGTCCAGACCGTTCTGGGATTCTCCCCCGACTGAACGTCCTCGAAACCAGCGTAGGTAAACAGGAATTCCAACAGAAAGCGGTCGTACAGGCGAACGTGGGTCGCGTCGCGCCAAAACTCGTGAAGATGGACGATTAGACTTTCAGGGTTCGGAGTGGCGATCAGTAAAACACCACCAGGGGACAGTGCATCAAAAGACATCTGGACGAAGCGCAGCGCATTCTCCGCAGAGAGGTGCTCTACCACATTACTGCTGAAAACGCCATCGAATTGCTCCTTTTCCCTTCCAAGATAGTCAAAGAGATCGGCTTCAACAACGTCCAACCCCTTTCCACGGCAGAGTTCGATCATCCGGCTATCAATATCAATGCCAACCGACCCAACACCATTCACGCTCAACAACTCGATGAACTGCCCCTGACCACAGCCCGCATCCAGCACCCGCCGGCATTGAGCGAAGTGGGACACATAGAATTCGAGCACATCTCTGTTCCAATCCTCGTTGACTTGGTCCAGGTCATGCATGCAATTGTAAAACGCTCCTTCTAGCTGAACCATTCTCTCGGTGCCCCTTTCAATTCTCAGTGTGGTGTTCCCACCTGGCTGGCAGCACTATAATACCATGCGGTCCATCCGGCGAGAGCACCCGAAACCTGTATCGCTTATCCAAGAAGTGCGCTGGTGCTGACCAATACGGCGGGTCGGGCTCCACGTAAGCTCCTACAGAAAGAAGGTAATCACCCCCGTACAGGTCTAGCTCATCAATGTTGACAACCAGTTCGCCGCAGCCAAGAATGCCCCCTATCTCAATGGGGTCAATGTTATAGGTATTCGTGCTCGAAATATACACGCCGTCGGACCGATGGATCAGGATGCTGAAGACGGGCTTTTCCACTCTCTTTATAGCTTCATACAAGATGCGAATGCACATAGGCTCGCCAGACTGCAGGACCCAGCTTGGTTTACCCGCGGCATCGACCATGATCACATCACGAATACGTAAATCTCCCTGTTGTGCCGCTGCAGCACGCCTTGCGTTTCTGAGATCCAGCTTGGCCTGAAACTGCTCTGCGATAGCAGCGGTGTAGCTCGCGACGACCTGGTCTGCAGATCCCATTCGCTGGATCTCCCCCTTTTCCAGCCAAATCGCCTGCGTACAGAACTGCTGAACCAAATACATATTGTGAGAAACAAACAGAACAGTACGACCTTCGCGTTTGAACTCGGTGATCTTGTCCAGGCACTTTTGTTGGAACGCCGCGTCTCCCACCGCTAGCACCTCATCCACCAGCAGGATCCCGGGGTCGGTGTGCACCGCTACGGAGAATCCCAGTCGCACGTACATTCCCGACGAGTAGTGCCTCACAGGAGTGTCGATGAATGGCTCAAGTTCGGCAAAAGCCACGATTTCATCCAGCCTCCGCCGAATCTGCGCACGGCTCAGCCCCAGAATCGAACCATTCAAGTAGACGTTTTCCCGCCCCGTCAGGTCGGGATGAAACCCGGCACCCAGTTCGAGCAGAGCCTCTACTCTCCCGCTGACGTCGATCCGCCCTGAGGTAGGCTCAATGATACGGGAGATGAGTTTAAGGATCGTGCTCTTACCTGCCCCGTTCGGGCCTATGAGCCCCACTGTCTCCCCAGGCGTGATTTCGAGGCTGACATCCTGCAGGGCCCAGAACTCCTTGCGCTGCTCACCCGTCTTCCTGTGCAGCACGTTAAGCAGCAACTCCTGGAAAGAGCGCGCCTGTTCTCGGCGAAGGATAAATCTCTTCGATACACGATCCAGTCGAATCGCTGTTTCCACAGACTCTTGCCAGTCCTCCTCAAGTATCGGATGCTATGCAGTTACCCTCCGTCGAACAGCAGGGGACCCTGAAGACTCTTGCGCTGCAGTACCACGCACCAGTCGAAAGGCGAGCCAATGGCGGCCTTTTTTCGCCCCACACTTTGCCTGAGCGTCTTTGGCCGAGGGATCGTATGATCGTATCAGACCTCCTCGCCAAACCGCGAGCTATAGTGCGAAAAGATCAGATAACCCACAGCCAGGACCACCAGCGAAACAAGCGCGGGTAACACAAAGTCCCAGCCAATAGGCACACCCCAGTACAGGAGATCCTGGTACGAGGTGATAATCGAGGCCATTGGGTTCACTCGCTGCAACCAGACTCTCAAGTTGAGCGTCACCCCCAATAAGGTGTACTGTTCTGGAATAGCGGTGAGGGGATAGAAGACAGGGGTGAGGAAGAACCAGGCCAGCAAAAGCACGTTCAATATATGGTGAGTGTCACGGTAGAAGACGTTCAGGGTAGAAGTGGTCAGGCTCAATCCAAGAGTGAAGAGCAATTGTATCAGTATGGCCAGGGGCAATGTGAGAGCCCACAAGGTGATCGGGCTGCCCATCACAAGTGCCAGCAAGAAGAAGATGGGCAAAGTGATGAGAAAATTGATCAGGTTACTGAGGACGGTGGAAACGGGCAGGATCTCACGGGGGAAGTAGACTTTCTTTACTAAAGGAGCTGCCTCAACGACGCTATCGGTAGCTTGGGTGACAGATGCAGCAAAGAAATTCCATGGCAAGAGAGCACACAAGATGAAGACAGGGTAATTCGGCAGGTCGGACTGGCCGGCGGCCATGACTTTGAAAACGACAGTATAAACAACCATCATCAGAAGCGGGTTGACCCACGTCCAGGCTACGCCCAGGATCGAATTCTTGTAGCGGACCTTCAGATCGCGGAGCACCAGATTGCGGATCAACTCCCGATACCGCCACAGTTCCCGCAATCTTTTCGCGATATCCATATTTTCGTCCTTTCCCCGATGAGGAGGAGCCTCTTTCATTCCAGGCATTCCTTCCACCAATGATAGGAACAAAACACCCAGACCCAACCAACCGCCTGGAATTAGACAGCGCGGAGCTGCTCTTAGCTCCACGCCGTATGATGACATACGTTGGTTGAAAATCGTCTTGTCATCGAAAACGAGAGTTTGACCGCTTGAAATCAAACAAACAGCGCGGGGATGACCGCGCTGCATGATAGCACACATCTAGCTAGAAGACAAGGTTTCGATGATTTATTGGACAGGCTATGGCGGTGGAATAAAATCTACCATTTGCCCGTCCGATGTGAACCATCCACATGGACAGCCTGTGGG
>CAZKDJ010000023.1:0-32829 GCA_964551295.1 uncultured Anaerolineales bacterium
GCCCATCGCCCAGCAGCCGCTGCTCGAAGGCGATCCCCTCCAGGATGGCGCGGTAAAAGTGGGCCCGCCCATGCGCGCCCGTCCACCCGATGGTGATGCCGGAGGCCGCCGGGTCCCAGTAGGGGGTCATGGCGTGGTTCCAGTAGGGCACCACGACCAGCCCCAGCGAGCCTGGGGGCACGTCGGCTGCGGCGGTTTCCAGTGTGTCCTCAGGAGCAACTGAGCCAGAGTCGCCCAAATCGCCCGCGAACTGGTCCACGAACCAACTCACCGTGAACGCGCCGCCCTGGATCACCGTTTCCAAAAAGTACTTGCCCGCGATTGGCGCGTAGAGGGTGCGAAAGGCCGGTTCGGTGAAATAGTCGGCGCTGACCACGCCGCTGACTACAGCGGTGCCCAGGTTGAGGGAGGCGCGCCCGCCGCCGATGGCGTTGGCGCCCAGGCCGGCGCATTGGCCATCTCCCGCCCCGGCGACGACCTTTAGCCCAGCGGGCAGGCCGGTGGCGGCGGCTGCCCGATCGTCCACAAAGCCGATTACGCGCCCGGGCAGGATCAGCTTTGGGAACTGGTCGGGACTCAAGCCCACTTCAGCGATTAATCTGACCGCCCAGGCGTCGGCCTGCATGTCCACCAACCCCATCGGGTCGGCGGAGGCGATGCTGGTGCGAAACGCGCCCGTCAGCCGGTGGACGAGAAAGGCGTGGGCGTCGAGGAACTTGTAGGTGCGGGCCACCAACTCCGGCTCGTGCTCCATCAGCCAGGCGATCTTGGTCACGGAGGGGTTGGTGGTGAGTGGCTTGCCCGTGATCTGGTGGAAACGGTGCCGGCCGATGCGCTCCTCCAGAAAAGTCACCTGGGGACGGCTGCGCTCGTCGAGCCAGAGAATGGCGTTGCGCAGTGGGCGGCCTTTTTTATCCACTGGGACAAAGCTCTCGCGCTGGTGGGTGATGCAGAGAGCGTCCACCTGGGTCGCGTCGGTCTGGGATAGCAGTGCCCGCAGCGCGGCGCACAGGCCGTCCCACCACTGCTCAGCATCCTGCTCGTACCAGTTGGGCCTGGGCTGTAGGAGGGGGTAGGTCGCCCGGCCCTCGGTCACTGCCCGACCCTCGTGATCCCAGGCGATGGCCTTGCAAGCGGTGGTGCTAGAATCGACGCCGATGACGATCCGTTCCATCTATCCCTCGCGGGTGAACAGCGCCACGCTCTCGGTGTGATAGGTCTGCGGAAACACGTCCACCGGTCGCACCTCGGCCAGGCGGTAGCCGGCGGCGACCAGACGCTTGGCATCGCGGGCCAGCGTGGCCGGGTCGCAGGAGACGTAGACCAGGCGGGCGGGCGCGTGCTCGATCAGCGCGTCGAGGGCGAAGCGATCGATACCGGCGCGGGGCGGGTCGACCACGGCGGCGTCGATGGGTATATCCAGGTCGGGCAGCGCTGCCTCGACCGGCCCCTCGACGACGTCCACGTTGTCGAACTCGGCGGTGTTCTCCAGTAGGTCGTCTACGGCGGCGGGAGAGGATTCGATGCCGACGACGAGGGCCGACCGCTGGGCCAGGTGCGCGGTGAACAGGCCCACACCGCAGTAGGCGTCCAGCACCGTCTCGTTCCCTCGTAGGTCGAGGTACTCGGTCACCAGCCGCACCAGGTGGCCGGCCTGGGGCGTGTTGACCTGGAAGAAGGACGGCGCGGAGATGCGGTAGGCGCGGCCGGCGACGATTTCGGTGACGTGGTTGAAGCCGATGAGGTTGGCGTGCACGCCATCGGAAAGGAGCAGCACACAGGAGACGGGCAGGTCGCTCTCCAGGGCGGGGGGCAGGTCGTCGTTCATCTCAAAGATCAGCATGCGGTCGCCGGTCTGGGTGCCTGCGCGCAGGGACAGACGCTTCAGCCCTTCGATCTCCA
This sequence comes from uncultured Anaerolineales bacterium, assembly GCA_964551295.1. Taxonomy (GTDB): domain Bacteria; phylum Chloroflexota; class Anaerolineae; order B4-G1; family B4-G1; genus JAFGED01. The sequence continues at coordinate 1,903 of CAZKDJ010000023.1, forward strand.
GGTCGAGGTTTGCGTAGAGATCAGACAGGAGCGGGTGAAGGATCAGGCACTCGTCTATTGCAATCGTGCGGCTGCTGGCCGCGGCCTGAAAGCCCAGCCCGCCGTCGCTTGCCGGATGGAACTGGGCATGATTGCGGTAGGTCCACCCGGTAGGATCGGGGATGATGGGATGCACGATGGGGTCGGCGATCTTGCCGATGCGCGCGAGCTGGTCGGCCACGATCTCGGTCTTGAAGCGCAGTTGAGCCTCGTAATCGGCGTGCTGCCACTGGCAGCCCCCACAACCATCGATACCAAAGTAGGGACAGGGCGGCTCCACGCGGTCGGGCGAGGGGGTCAGCACCTCGACCGGGCGGGCGAAGGCGTAACGGCCCTTGTCCTCGGTGATCTCGACGCGGGCGGTCTCGCCCGGCAGAGTGTATGGGACAAAGATAGCGCGTCCCTCGTGCCGTCCCAGCGCCGCGCCGCCGTGGGTGATGGTGGTGAGTTGGAGTTCGAAGGTAGCCATCACCGATTATTGTATCTCAAACCGGTGAGACGCCAAGTGCTCTGCGGTTCCCTCAATCGCCTTCCCCGCGCCGGATCAAGGGCAGGTAGCAGATCTCACCGATCTGGATATTGGTCGTTCCCACCTGACTTCCCGCCGTGGCGGTGACAGTGGCGCTGCCGGGCGTCAGGCTCGCCGTGAAGGTGGTCGTGGCCACGCCACCGGTCGTGGTGGCGGTGACGGGCACGACGGCGCCCAGTGATGTGGTGAAGGTGACCACGGTGCCGTCTTCTACAGCGTTGTCGTGAACGTCGACCACGGTCGCCGTGAGGATGATGGTGGAGGTCCCATCGGCGGGCAGGGTGGTGGAACTGGCTTCCAACGCGACCTGGTGCGGTGGCAGGGAGGTGAACGTGACCTGGATCGTGCCGCTCACTTCCTCGACGGCGGCGGTGACGGTCGCCTGCCCGGCGGTGGTGCCGGCGGTGAGCGTTCCTGTGGTCACGCCGCCGGTCGTGGTGGCGGTGACGGGGGCGAGGTCGCCCAGGGAGGTGGTGAAGGTGACCACGGTGCCGTCTTCCACGGCGTTGTCGTGAACGTCGACCACGGTCGCCGTGAGGGTGGCGGTGGAGACGCCATCGGCGGGCAGGGCCGTGGGACTTGCTTCCAACGTGACCTGGTGGGGTGGCAGGGAGGTGAACGTGACTTGGATCGTGCCGCTCACTCCTTCGGCGGCGGCGGTGACGGTCGCCTGTCCGGCGGTGGTGCCGGCGGTGAGCGTCCCTGTGGTCACGCCGCCGGTCGTGGTGGCGGTGACGGAGGCGACGGCGCCCAGTGATGTGGTGAAGGTGACCACGGTGTCATCCTGTACAGGGAGTCCATAGATATCGCTGACGGTTGCTGTGACGTCGGATTCAGAGCCTCCGTCGGCGGGCAGGGAGGTAGGATTCGCTTCCAATGTGATGTGATGGGGCTCCTGCGGCGTGGCAGGTCCCAACGTCCACTGGGAGAGTGCCGTGATGTTGGTCCCCGTGATCATCCAGGCGGCGGTGTTGTTGTCCGTGAGGTTGAGAGGGTGCACGGTCCAGGGGCTGGTGGGGTTGTCACGGTGGTAGATCGCCTCGACGGCAGGAGAGGGGGAATGGAGCAACAGTGGCATGGTGAGAAACTCTTCAAATATGTCGTCCAGATGATCGGGCGTGGGGGCCCAGTAGTGGGTCCCGCCGGTCAGGTCGGCCACGGCCTGCATGATTTCCATGTCGGCGGAGTAGCCCAGGCTGATGGTGTGGATGACGATGCCGTTGGCGCGCGCCTGCAGGGCGTAATAGATCACACAGTCCTTGGCCCTGTCCTCTTGGGAGTCGCTCCAGGAGGTTGGAGGCCACAACGAGGGATCGTCGTCGCAGTAGTCGTTAGGAATCACGTTGACCACGCCGTCGGTCATCAATATCATGGTGTGAGCTGCCTCCGGTCGGCCATAATGTCCCGACTCTGCACTCAACACATTGATGCCATCTATCACCCCGGCGGCCATGTTCGTGCTGCCGCCAGCAGTGGTGGTGTATACCTCAGAAGTCACGGTGGCGCTGATGACGTCCGCCGTGCAGCCTCCCGGCCCCAGGCGCAGCAGGCATTCCAACTCGTTGCGGATGCTCGAGTTGGCGCTGTAAGACACGTAGCCAATCTGGTCGCGGCTGCAGTCGATCTGGGATACGAACCGCGTGGCGGCACCTAGGGCAGGCTGGATGGGCATCTCTCCATCGTAAATAGGATCATCCGACTGATCACTGACGCTGCAATCGGGCAGCCACCAGCCGTCGCTCTGCAGCAGGCCGCCGGGCAGGCCGGCGAAACGCGGGTCGCAGCGCTCGCAGGCCCAGCCGGTGCGGGCGTTGTTTGCCGGCGAGTCCCTTAACGGCAGATTATAACTAGTGTCATCGCTGGTGACGATGATGCGGTCGATGTCAAAGCCGGCCCCGCCGCCCCAAAAGCTGAGCACGTATTTCCTGTCTTCCTGGAGAAAAACGCTGCCCATGCGCTCCCATTCCCACCGACTGCTTCTGGCTGCGTCATAGTCCGCCCCGGTGCTGAAAGAGCTCTCTTGATTCGTGGGGTACTGCAAGGGGGTGTCCTCCTGCACGCCCCAAAAGACGTGTACATCTCGATCTCCTCCCTGCCCCCGGATCCAAAAGTAGTAGGTGCCGCCGGAGGGGGCGGTGAACTCGTAATCCACCCGCGGGACAGGGAAGGGCCCGCCAAAGTCCAAGACGTCCGAGTCGGTGCTGTTGCAGTAGGGGCCGTTGCCGTCGTAGCCAGCGCTGGTCACGTCGTCCCACCGGCAGCTCACGCCGTAGCCGGTCCATTTGTCATTGTGAGGCCAGGGATGGTGTGAGATGTAGCCGCCACGGCTGTCTCTTCCTAGCGCGCCGACGCTCGTCCCATAATAGAAGTTGAACGCATTGCGCTGCATGACCCAAAAGGTTCTGTACGGTGCATACTGCCACGAGTGATAGTCTGCGCGCGTGTCGTAGGAGGAGTACTCCTCGGCCTCGATGACGATGTAATAGTCCTGGTTGCCCGAGTTTCGGCGATAGAACTCATCCTGCTGTGTGAAATAATCCCCGCTGACGGGGTCGTAATAGTTGGTGTCAATCGTGCGCCCGGTCAAGCAGTGGTTCGCCGTGGCCGTGGGGCCATCCTGCGACCACTTCAGGGGATAGATGGTTCCGCTGGGGAAGGGATCCTGCTCCCAGCAGCCGTAGCACAGCGTGTCAAACTCCGTCGAGCCGGATTTATCAAACACCAGCGCGATATCGGCGTCCCGCGTCGTGCGGCTGTAGACGAAGGTGGCGGTGACCTCGTAGGAGGTCGCTGTGGTGGTGATGTGCCAGTTCATCGGAATGGCGCCATAGACCGGCGGGTTCACGGGGGTGGTGGGCACCATGGTCACGGTGACCAGACCGCTGGCGCCGGGGGTGAACTCGAGGATGACGTCGGTATCGCCCATGGTCATCGGCACGCCAGGGATGATGGTGGTGACGTAGGTGGTGGGAGTGACGCTGCTGGCGCTGGCGGCGGCCCGGTCGGCCGGCAGGGGCGTGGAGGTCTGCGCGTTGGAAGGGCCGGTGAGCGCGCCCAAGAGAGCCACGAGTACTACCGCGGCCAGGAGGGCCACGGCACAAAGAATCAATTGTTTCTGCATCATACGCCTCCTCCCACTTGCTTTGAACAATTGAATACCAGTATATCTCAGCGGTGAGGGTTGTCAAGTGTGTTTCGGGGCGGTCGCGTTTTGGTCATTTGAAAACGCGTTGACGGCCAATCAGAAGTGTGGTATGATGAGTGCATGATGAAACAGTTGCCTACCCTTTCTTCTTGCATGATGATGCGCAGCGCCGAGGTGATGAGCCTCGGCTATGGCGCGTTGGGGAGAGAGTAGGCGCACAAATCGATCTCTAGTTTGGTGATAAAAGGTCTCCCCCACGGGAGGCCTTTTTCTATTCCGATGAGGAGGTATCGCAATGAACGAGCCGTTTTACATCACCACGCCGATCTATTACGTCAACGACGAGCCCCACGTGGGCCACGCTTACACGACAGTCCTGGCCGACGTGATGGCTCGCTACGCCCGGCTGCGCGGCGGCGAGACATTTTTCCTCACCGGCACCGACGAGCACGGCCAAAAGGTGCAGTGTGCGGCGGAGGCGCGCGGCGTCACTCCGCAGCAGCATGCCGACGAGATGGTCGTGCGTTTTCAGCAGGCTTGGGAGCGGCTCAACATCACCCACGACGATTTTGTCCGCACCACCGAGTTGCGCCACGTGCGCGTCGTCGAGGCGGTGTTGCAGGATTTGTGGGAGCGGGGCGAGATATACCTTGGCGAGTACGAGGGCTGGTACTGCGTGCCCTGCGAGCGGTTCTGGACGGAAAAGGACCTCGTCGGCGGCAACTGCCCCGACTGCGACCGTCCGGCCGGGCGGGCCGTCGAGCCCAACTATTTCTTCCGCATGAGCGCCTACCAGGACTGGCTGATCGCGTACATCGACGCGCATCCCGATTTCATCCAGCCCGAGATTCGGCGCAACGAGGTGCTGGGGTTCCTGCGCCGGCCGCTGGTTGATCTGTGCATCTCCCGGCCAGTCAGCCGACTGAGCTGGGGCATTCCACTGCCGTTCGATCCCGATTACGTGACCTACGTCTGGTTCGACGCGCTGCTCAACTACATCTCCGCGCCCGGCTACTTGACGGATGGTGCGCGGTTCGAGCATCTTTGGTCGCAGGCAATTCACCTCATCGGCAAGGACATTCTCACCACCCACGCCGTTTACTGGCCGACGATGCTCCAGGCCATTGGCATAATCCAAGGAGCAGGGGTGTGAGGGTGGCGCAGCCGCCCTCACACCCCTATCTTCACCCTACTTGTTGAGAAGATGTCTTAATCGTGTGGCGCACTCGATCAACCTCTCTTCTTCCGCTGCGCGCCATTCTTTCCCAGGAAAAGCCCGACGACCATCATCATCGAGAGATAGCCAACGTTCATGCCGACCTTTGCCAAGAGATCCCTAGATCCTTTCGTCGCCACCACCGATGTGGGCCAGCCAACCGCAGGAGTCCCACCACGAAAGGGTCTCAGGGTTGTATCAGGCTCAATGACGATCCGCCTCGCAGCGATGCAGCAGTTGACCTGCGTGCGGGAGAATACGTGGACCTCCGCATACGGCGCGACGATGGCGCCCCGGAACGTCACGTCGGTACCAATCCTCAGCGTTCCCGTGCCGTTTGTATAGAAGGTGACCGTTCCATCACCCTGTGTGCTGATCAGAGATCGATCTCCAAACTCGAGCTGCCCATCGACGTTCACCACGATCTCTCCACCGGTGGTGTCCAGGATCAATTCTGCATCCGGCTCGATCTGCAGCTTGCGAAAGTTGTACGTGCCCGCCGTGAGCACCACAGAACCTCGTGCGCGCACCATACCGTCCTTATAGTCTCCGGGCGCCCAGGTCTCGTGCTTCCCATTCTTGACCGTCACGTTGCGCGACCCATACGGCACATCCTTGACCGGGATATCCGGCAAGGCGACCGTGGCTCCCTCCTCGAGTGAGCCTTCGATCACCACGTCCGTCTGTTTTCGCAAGCTACCCGCCAGCGTCATGTCGCCCGTTACCCGCGCCCGCGAGCGCAGGAAGGCATCGCCATCGACGACGACGTCCCCCTCGACCCGCGCATCGGCCCCTAGCTCCAGGTATCCACCGCCACAAACATCCGCCGCGATGACGACCCGATCCCGTATGTCGATAGACTCGGAGGCATGCAGGCAAGCCAGAGCAGGCGTTCCCTCATCGACGGTCACCTGCAGGCTGTCGATCCCCACGCCGCCGTGATTATCCAGCACCGTCAGCGTGACTGCGTACACACCACTCGTCGTGTAAACGTGCGTCGTGGTCAAGATGCGCCCGGCATCCGGCACACCGGCCTCTGTCGTCCCATCCCCGAAATCCCACAGGAATTGATGCGCGTCCCCGACATCCGGGTCGGTAAACGAGCCCTCGAAAGTCACCGGATCACCCTCGTCAGCGACCTGGTCAGGCCCCACCTGTACCAAAGGCGCAACGTTCGGCCCCCCATCCCCGCAGGTGGTATATCCCAGGAAAATAGCCGATATGCGGTCGGTGCCAGAGAGACGATAGTCCGTAATCCTGATCTGGGCAAACCCAACCACGCGGTACTTGAGGTGGTTTCCCTCACCGGTCGCCTCCTGCCACACCGGCACGGTGATGGTGTACGCCTTCAGGGTATCCAAAGCATCTCGCACGTTCTTGCTGTTGCTGACACCCGGCTTGCCATACACCCAGTCGTTCGTAGTGAGGATGTGATCGACAGGATCGTAGGGATTCACGTACGTGTCGCTGTCTCCAGGAGGCGTGAGACTCTGTACCAACGTAGGTACGCTCGGGTCCCCCGTCCAGCTTAGCCAGCCAAAGTTCCCAGGACCGCCACCGTTGTAGATGTCCTCCATCTCCTCGCCCACCTGCACGCCGTTGAGCGTCTCTATGTGCAAAGCAATCGGATAGAGTTCGCACGTGATCACGATCGGCGTCACCGTCACACTCACCACCGCCGTATCAGTCAGCACACCATCTGTCACCACGTAGGTAAAAGTATCCGGGCCAGTGTAGCCAATATCCGGCGTGTAGGTCACATCTATCCCGTTGTTCACCACGCTGCCGTGCGATCCTTGCGTCACCGAGTCCACTGCCAGCGGATCGCCGTCCGCGTCCTCGTCGTTCGCCAGCACGTCGATGGTCGCCGTCGTGTCCTCATCCATCGTCGCCGTGTCGTCGTTAGCCACAGGCGTGTCGGGCACGCAGACAACGGTCACGTCGACTGTGGCAGTATCCGTCAGCACACCGTCAGTCACGACGTAGGCAAAGCTGTCACCACCACAGTAGTCAGTCTCCGGCGTATACGTTAAATCCGTGCCATTGTTCGCCACCGTGCCATTTGCCGGCCGTGTCACCGAATCGACAGAGAGTGGATCGCCGTCTGCGTCACTGTCATTTGCCAACACGTCGATGATCCCCGCTGTGTCCTCTTCCGTCGTCGCACTGTCGTTATCTGCCACCGGCGCGTCGTTGACGCAGGTGACAGTCACATCCACCACGGCGGTATCGGTCAGCACGCCGTCCGTGACGACGTAGCTAAAGCTGTCGCCGCCGCAATAGTCCTCGTCTGGTGTGTACATCGCCAGTTCTTCAAGTGCAACCACTACCACCGAGCCGTGCGATCCTTGCGTCACGGAATCAATGCCCAGGCTGTCGCCGTCCACATCGCCATCGTTCGCCAGCACGTCGACGATCACGGCGGCATCCTCATCCGTCGTCGCCGTGTCGTCGTTAGCCACAGGCGTATCGGGCACACAGGTGACAGTCACGTCGACGGTGGCACTGTCCGGTAGAGTCCCATCGGTCACGACGTAGCTGAAGCTGTCGCTGCCGCAGTAGTTCACCCCCGGTGTGTAGGTCACGTCTGTTCCGTTGTTCGTCACTGTGCCGTGTGCAGGCTGCGTTACCGAGTCGACCATCAACGAATCGCCATCGACGTCAGAGTCATTGTCCAGCACATCGATGGTCACCGGGGCGTCCTCGTCCGTCGCCGCGCTGTCGTCTATCGCCACCGGCGCGTCGGGCACACAGATGACGGCCACGTCCACCGTGGCAGTGTCCGTCAGGGTGCCATCGGTGGCGACGTAGGTGAAGCTGTCGCCGCCGCAGGCGTCGGGGTCCGGTGTGTAAAGAACCAGGTCTTCAAAAGTGATCACCACGGTGCCACTCATCGGTTGTGTCACCGAGTCAATGGAGAGGCTGTCACCGTCCGCGTCGTCATCGTTGTCCAGCACGTCTACGGTCACTGCCGTGTCCTCGCCCGTCGTTGCACTGTCACTCATTGCCACCGGCGCGTCGTTCACAGGGCTGACCGTCACTGTTACCGTCGCGGTATCCGTCAGCACACCGTCGGTCACCACGTAGGTAAAGCTGTCCGTGCCGTTGTAGTCCGTGTCCGGCGTGTAGGTCACATCGGTACCGTTGTTCACCACGCTACCGTGCGTCCCTTGCGTCACCGAGTCAATGCTCAAGTCGTCATCATCGGGATCGCTGTCGTTCGCCAGCACGTCGATAGTCACCGCTACATCTTCGTCCGTCGCCACGTCGTCATCCGTTGCCACCGGCGCTTTGTTGGTGATGACGATGGTCAAGGTAGCTGACCCCATATCTGAAGCTGAACTGCTCACCGAATCGGCCTGAACGGCGATATCGTAGGTGCCACTGTCATCCGCCTGCGCCGTCAACAGGATACCGGCCGCCATGTGCGGTGGGATGTAGATCTCGTCCACTTCCAGCGCCAGATCCAGCGCCGGATCGGACGAGGCGCTGAGCGCATAGACGGTGTCGATGTTGCCCGTGTTGGTAATGACGACCAGGAACGACGCTGAGAGTGTGTCGGTGACCGTCTGTGTGGCCGGCAGGATGCCGACGTCCACCGCCTCAAAGCCCTCAAAGGTGATCTCTGCCACGTCGTAGCCAATTATCTCAGGATTACCCTGTGAACGCGCGGTGACGCCAAACGGGTAGGTCTGTGGCAGGGCAAACGGAAGCGGCCCCGCCGTCATCTGCACCACCGTCGACTCACCCGGCGACAAGGTTACCGGGTTCACGTCGAACTGCGCGGTGCCGGAGACGATGCCGCTAATCTCCAGGTCAAACGTGTCCTGCCACTCCCCTGTGTTGCGCACCGTCACATCCCACGTATGCGTGCCCGTCGGATCCATCGTGGTGCTGTGGGGCGCGATCTGAACCGTGACGCCCCGCCGCGAGACCAGGATGGTGCCCGTGATCGCCGCCTGTATCCCAGGATCGGTCTGCGAAGTGGCTACAAACTCGAACGCATAGTCATCTGGAGAGGCATCCTCTGCCGGGATGACGAGCAGTTGCAGCGACGCCTCGTTGAACACGTAGGGCGTCAGCGTGATCTCAGAGACCTGCGCGCCGTTGGCGCTCAGGTCTGCGGTCCAGCCATCGGGCACGCTCACCGCCAGGTCGTACGTATCGGCCAGCGAGCCGATGTTGGTAATGGATACGGTGTAGGCTGCCGGTGACCCGCGCCCGCCGGTCGCCTCAGCCGGATCGAGCGCCACCTCGACGCCCAACTCGCTCAGCACGGCCAACGCCGCCTCGCCGGAAGCCTGGGCGTTCTGTTCAGAGGACTGGTGGCTGGCCGTGACGCGGAAAGCGTACACCCCCTTGGGTGCCCACGCCGTGACCCGCATCGTCGTGGTGACGGCACTCGCTGCGCCGACGTCGAGCGTTTCGAGCAGATCGACCGCGTTGCCCTCCAATCCCTCCACGGCCAGCGTGTAGGTGCGATCTGCGTTTTCCAGGTTGGTGATGGTGAGCGTGTACGTCACCGTCTCGCCGTTGTCCGCAGCCAGCAGGGACGGTTCGACGTCAACCTGCACCAAGTCGATGACCTCCAACTGCGCCGTGGCGCTATCGCGGCCGCCTGAGCCGGTCTCCACTGTGACAGCGAAGGCATAGTCCCCCAGTTCCGCACCGGCAGGCACCGGCACGGCCACCGGCACGACGACGGTCGCCCCGGCCTCCACAGGCACGATATGGGAGTCGACAATCCAGTCCGTAGGCAACCCATCCAACGTCAACGTAAACACGTCGGAAGTGGACTGCGGGTTGTAAAGTGTCACGTCGTAGTATGCCTCGCCGCCCGGATTGGCCGTGTAGAGAGAAGGCGCGATGGCCGTCAGATTGGCCGCCTTGACGTAAAGCGGCGGTAGCGTGACCTCGCCGTGGCCACCCGGCGTGGTGTAGCTGACGACGGTGGCAGCGGCCACCTGCCGCACCTCGCCAGGTCGCATATCGGGCAGCGTGGATTGGAAATAGGTCGTCCGCGAGCGATTCGTCGGCGTTAGTTCGTAGCTCCAATCGTAGGTGACGTCCTGCCCTCCCACGGTCGAGGTGAGCGGGGGATACGAGAAGGTCTCCTCCAGCACCGAAACGCCGGTGACGGGTACGCTGTGGGCCAGGTCCAGCCGCGCATCGGACGTGTACACGTCCAGAATGACGCTATCGGAGCCGGTACAGTCGCAGTTGCCGGCCGCGACGGAAAGCACGGTCTGGCCGGGGCGCAGAGGGGTCCAGGTGTTGGCATACACGCCGTCGTGCGCCGCCCCGTCCCCATGACGGCCATCGTCGTGAAGTATCAAGCTGCCACTGTTGTTGTCCGAATATCCGATGACAGTGTAATAGTGGTCGCTGGCCAGGCTGTCCGTGATCCAGGCACTCACCAGGATTTCGGAGCCAAATGGCACGCCAGCGCCATCGCCCGGCTCCAGGATGCGGGTCGTGATCTCTTCGGCGGCCGGGATGAGGTAGCTGCGGCCGGCGACGATCCCGTCGGCCTGCGCCTGATCCGCAGCACAGACCATCTCGGTGTACTCGTCGAGACAGATGGACAGCGCCAGATCGGTCGCCATGATGTAATGACCGCCATTCAGGTGTTCCGTGATGAGCACGATCTCGTTGCGGCTCACACCGACCGCCGTCTCGTTGAGAAAAGCCGGGTCTACCTCGAAGGTGTAAATCCCAATGGGAATCGTGTCAGTCAGGCTGCCCGTATGGTGCCCATTGATATAGATGTGCACGTTGTGGGGCCGCGGGTGTTCGCGGGCCCAAAAATGCCAGCGCCATCGAGCGGAAAACCGCAACGTCGCGTTGGCCACGTTTTCCCGGCGGAAACCAGACGGCAGGTCGATGTACGTCCTGACGGTCGGGTTGTTGGTGCAATAACCAGATGCGCTCCTGGCCTCCATCATCACGTTCTCCGCTTGCCCCTCCAGGACATTGCATCCCTCCAGGCAGGCGACATCCAGGGTCGCCGAGCGCTCCGCCCCCGCTGCCAGGGCCGTCAACTCCACCTGCATGCCATCGAAATCCTGTCCGGGCATCGGAATGACGTCAAACTCGCGCGAAGCCCCCTCAGGCAGATAGACGTGCTCCATAGCAGGATTGACGAACACCTCTCCAGTGCCGCTCAACACCTCGTAAGTCACATCCAAATCGGTGAGGGCAAAGTTGCTGTTGTTAGTGACGACGACCGTGTGTACCAACGTCTCTGGATTGTATTCGAGCACCGCCATCTCGAACTCGACCACCGGCACGAAAACGGTGACGTGGACGTCCGCATAGTCGACGATGGGATCTCCGCCCTCGTCGGCGACGAGGTGCGCCACCAGATCGTACTCGCCGTTGGGTTGCGCGTCCTGGGCGTGGATGGCCAGCGTGACGTCGCGCTTCTCTCCCGGCATCAGCGTGACCTCTTCGTCCACACTGCCCGAGCCGATGAAACCGACGATCAGGTCCTCTGTGGAAACCTCAATCGTCAACAATAGCGTGTGAGAAACCAGGTCGTCGTTGCGCACCTGCATTGTGACTCGCTGGTCATAGTCGCGGTCGACGGTGAAATCGTACGTGCACGGCGCAAAGACCAGGCCGTTGCCGATGGTCAACGCACGCTCACCGCTCTCTTCGACGCCGCAGGCAGACTGGCTGCGCACTTTCCACAGGTAGGTTGTGTTGCGATCCAGCCCTTCGACGAGCACGCTGTGGCTCGTGCCGCTCGCGCCGGTGACCTCGGTGTAGGGCGATATTCCATCATCGGGGCGGATGAGGAGTGATGTGGTCGCAGTCACGTTGGTCGTCCAGGCAAAGAGGGCGCTGGTCGATCCTAGCTTGGCGCTATTGGCCGGCGACAGACCGGAGATGAAGGGTTCGGCGTGCAGATTGAGCGTGCCATCCAGCGTCTCTTTCACGCCCCTGGTGACCCCGGTCACCTCGACCTCGAACGGGTGCGTGCCGGTGTAGGCACAGCCGGATACCAAAACCGTAACCAGCGCCTCGCCGGTCGCCCCGGCAGGCAGGTGCAGCGTCGCCGGCTCCAGCGTGTACCAGGGAGAGTCCAGACCGTCCAAAGCCACGGCGTAGTCGTCGGGCATCGTGCCGGTGTTGCGCACCCTGATCCGATAGGTAGTCGGCGCGCCCACGCTGGTCGTCGCCTCTGCCGGCTGCAACCAGGCGTCGAAGCGGTAGCCGGCCTTGATGGTCACGCTGGCAGCGTCCTCGTCGTCCAGCGCCGCTTCAGAGGTCGCTTCCACGCGATTGACCAGCACCGCATCCAGCGGGGCCGTATCGCCCACGGTGGCCACGACCTCGAAATCCACATCCGCGCCCGCCGGCAGGTCGCCCACCTGCCACGTCAGGAGCCGTCCGTCCTGGGTAAAGGGATATGGAGCCGTGTGGGTCACAAAGTGCAGGTGCTGCGGCAAGGTATCGGTGAGCACGACGCTCGTGGCCGTCGTCCAGCCCTGGTTCTCCAGGTGGATCGTGTAGGTCACCGGATAGTCGACCACGACGTTGACCGGCGAGGCGCTCTTTTGCACATCCAACTCAGCCCCCACGACGGTCGTCGATATCGAATCGACGTTGTTGCTCAATTGCTCCTCTTCGGTGGAGGATCTCGCCTCGACCCAGGTTTCCAACGTAGCGGATGCGCCCGGCGCCGTCACCCGCACCGGCACGTCGATCCCCTCGCCCGCCGCCATCTCGTCGAGCTGCCAGACGACGACGTGACCTGTCTGCGTGAAGGGATGCGTACCACCGACGACGATGTCGCTCACGTCGGCTGCCAGGGTGGCCGTGAGAATCACGTCCTCGGCCACCACCCGGCCCACGTTGGCCACGGAGATGGTGACCGTCATCACGCCGCCGGCGATCACCTTCTGTGGGCCGGACGTGCCCAGCACATCCAGGTCGGCCCCCTCAAAAGTCACCGTGGCCGTATCAAAGATGGGCATCTCCATGACCGCCGCCGACACGGTCACCTGGCCCGCACGCGCGCAGGCGATGGAGCCGGTCGCGAGACCATCTTCATCGGTGAGGGCCGACGGCTGGGTCAGCGTCACCGGCAGCGTGGCCCCATCGTGACTGAGGGTCACCGGCACGCCTGCCACCGGGTTACCATACTCATCGTTTACGACCACGCTCACCGTGGCCGTCTGCACGCCGTCGGCAGCTACACGCGACGGCGATACCGTCACCTTGCTCTCATCTGCGTCGGGCACGTCGTTGACAAAGAGCACCTGCCCGCCATCCACCACCACGCCGTCGCTCTGCACGGAGACGTCCTTGATCCCCGCTCCTGTCGAAGCCAGGAGGAACGTCACCCGCCCGGAGCCGTCGGCGATGCCCGGATCGGGGGTGATGGTGTTGCCGCTGCCACCGACGACCAGCTCCACTTCCCGGCCGACCACCGGACGATCGAGCTCGTCGAGCAGCACGGCCTCGACGGTAGCCGTCTGCACGCCGGCCACCAAGATCGTGGGAGTGACCGTCACGGTCGAGTGAACCGGGTCCACCGGACCGGCGATGAAGGACAGCGTTACCTGCTGCGTGAGCGTGATGTCGTCGGTCTGGTCAAAGGCGGTCACGGTCACCGTCTGCACCTCCGTTGAGCGCACGGTGGCCTGCACCTGCCCCTGGGCGTCGGTGGTCGTCAGGGCTTGCGTCAGCGTGACGACGCCGGTGGATTGGATCAGGACAACTTTGCCCGAGACGGGATGGTCGTAACCGTCGACCAGCGTCGCCGTCACGGTGGCTTCGTCCTCGCCGCTGGCCCACAGGGTCGTCTCGTCTGTCTCGACGAGGGAGGCGTCCTCATCCACGTCGCCGACGGTAAAGGTAACGGTCGCCGTTTGCTCTACTACCTCGCCCTCGACGGTGCGGGCCTCAACGGTTCTGGCACCGGGAACGGTCGATGTGATAACAGTCGTCACCATGCCGCTTGTATCCGTCGTACCTATAGGCACGTAGTCGATGGCCGATTGGCCGGCAATGAACACCCCCGCGTTTTCTGGCGAGATACGCACCTCCACGCCTTTGTATGGCATGGGGGTGCCATCTATCGTCTTCAAGGTCACGGTGATGATGCCAGTGCCGATACCGTCGGCCACCAGCTCATCGGGGGAAACATCGATGGTAGAAGCATAGGGATCCACATCGTCGCGGTAGACGACCCCATCGCACTTGCCCGCGACAGGGCAAGCGACGCCACCGTGGCCAAAGGCCACGCCAAAGGTGCCCGTGTAGCCCACAGAGTCGCCGGCGTAGATGGCGATGTAGCCCCCGCCGCCGGCTTGATCGCCGCCATCGGCGGCTATGTGGCCTGTCCCGGTCAAGAGGGCGGTCTGCACCCACAGCGAACCACCGCTGCCATCAGAAACGCCGTTTGCCTGCAACGCGCCCTCCACTTGCAGCGTGTCGCTGATCACCAGGTGGATCGCGCCGCCGCCACGGCCACCGTCGCCGCTGGAGCCAAGGGTCACCGGGGTGTAGGGTGAACCATAGATGGGCGCTTCGCCGCCGCCGTAGCCAGCGTGGCCGGCGCCATCGGCATGCGTACCCAGACCATTGTTCAACAAATGGCCTAACCCGTCGGCCTCCACCACTCCGCTCGCGCCAATGGTCAGGTTATCGGCGTGGAGAGTAAAACCGTAATCGCTACCATCGTCGTATATCGCATCGTCGTTATCGTACGAAGCCAGTGTCAGCGTGCCATTGACGGTGACATCGCCAAGTGCGAGAGTGCCTAGCGGGTAGGGACCGGCATGCAGAATCAGGTGAGAGTCGAGGGTGATGGCAATATCCTCTGCCCCGAGCAACTCGCCCTGAACGTTGAGCGTCATGCTGACGACATCGAAACTGGCAGGGACTATGACAGCACCCTCACTCGTCAGGCGAGAGGTGCTATCAGTGACAAGTGTATTGTTTGCCAGCGTCAACACTGACGTCCTGCTCACCACCCGCAGGTGGCCGTATTCCGCCATCTCGATGGTGTCAAACTCCCAGGAGCCGGGCTCGAGTTCCGTCTCGGTTCCCTCGTTCGCCCCGTTCTTGACGACGAGATCACCCAGCACGTTCTGCCCCTCTTCGTACAGGTACACCGTCCCAGCCCCGCCCCACTGATGGTTGCTGGACCCACCGCGCGCTTCGATCTGCCCGCCTGCAGCCTGGAAGGCGTCGACGTCCGCTGCATACACCGCGACGCGACCACCGCTCCCACCGCCACCTCGACCATAGTGCTCGTTCCCTCTTCCTCCGTTGGCACGGATCAAGCGCTCTCCACTCCCCGTCGTCACCAGCGTCTCTACCTCGACCCAGATCGAGCCGCCCGATCCCCCACCCCCTCGGCGATAGGACGCCGCTCCATTGGCCGAGATGATGCCATCGACCGTCAGGGTATCACTCACCACCAAGTGAACCGCCCCGCCTCCCGCTCCAGGCGCCCCATCGGAAGGTATCCCGCCGCTGGAGCCCAAATGGGTGGGGCGATAGATCGAGCCATACACCGCCCCGCCGACCCCACCGGAATTACTGACACCTCCGCGACCGCCGTAGCCGCCCCCGCCGCCAGCACTGCTGGCACCGCCAACGCCGGGACCCATCCCGCCTGCGTACCCCTGACCATCGCTTTCCAGCACGCCACCTGCCGCCACGGTCAGGTTTTCCACCCGCAACTCCATGCCATAGTCGTCCTCATAGTCGGTGTCCCCATCGTCGTGTGGGATCAGCCGCAGCGTCGTGCCTGCGCCCACCGTCACCTCGGTGAAGGTGTACACCCCGTTGCGCCACGGGGTGTGGGCGTGTAACTCCACACCGCCGCTCCCCGTCGTGGTCAGCACCTCTGTCCCTGCCAGGTCTCCCTCCACCACCAGCACCACGCCGTCCACGGCCAACTCTTGTGGTGCTACAACAATGCCCTCTCCTATCAGGCGCGCCGTCCCGTCTCCGCTGACCATCCCGTTGGCCACGGTCAGCACCGACGTCCTGCTCACCACCCGCAGGTGGCCGTATTCCGCCATCTCGATGGTGTCAAACTCCCAGGAGCCGGGCTCGAGTTCCGTCTCGGTTCCCTCGTTCGCCCCGTTCTTGACGACGAGATCACCCAGCACGTTCTGCCCCTCTTCGTACAGGTACACCGTCCCAGCCCCGCCCCACTGATGGTTGCTGGACCCACCGCGCGCTTCGATCTGCCCGCCTGCAGCCTGGAAGGCGTCGACGTCCGCTGCATACACCGCGACGCGACCACCGCTCCCACCGCCACCTCGACCATAGTGCTCGTTCCCTCTTCCTCCGTTGGCACGGATCAAGCGCTCTCCACTCCCCGTCGTCACCAGCGTCTCTACCTCGACCCAGATCGAGCCGCCCGATCCCCCACCCCCTCGGCGATAGGACGCCGCTCCATTGGCCGAGATGATGCCATCGACCGTCAGGGTATCACTCACCACCAAGTGAACCGCCCCGCCTCCCGCTCCAGGCGCCCCATCGGAAGGTATCCCGCCGCTGGAGCCCAAATGGGTGGGGCGATAGATCGAGCCATACACCGCCCCGCCGACCCCACCGGAATTACTGACACCTCCGCGACCGCCGTAGCCGCCCCCGCCGCCAGCACTGCTGGCACCGCCAACGCCGGGACCCATCCCGCCTGCGTACCCCTGACCATCGGCTATGATTGAGGCACCTTCTTCTACGACGACATTTTCTGCATAGATTGTTATGCCATAGTCATCGGCGTAGTCATTGTCGGCATCAATCCGAGATGACAGTATCAGATTCGCACTGTTTGTTACAGTCAGATTCCGCACATGATAAATGCCAGCATCCCATGTCGTGTCTTCATCAATGACAATATCATCAGAACTCACCACAACTATCGGCTCGGGATCGGCGTACTGGCGGACCAGTATCCAGTCGTAGTACATATGAGGATCACGATTGGAATAGTCGTTGCCGCCTATTGCAGGATAAAGGGAGTCGATATCCGGAATAACGTCATCGGCGGTATGCATGCTCCTTAATTCATCATCCCGGTAGAACCTTGCCAGAGAGCCGCCGGCATAGTCGATTCTATATGTATGCCAGTCGGAAATCGAACCGTAATTGTTCTCTGTGTATTCTTGGGATGTGTCCCTGGAATTGCTTAGGAAATCATAGTCCGTGTTTTGGTAGATCGTCAATCCCTTTTGGCTGCAGTTCCAAAAAGTATGACAGGCAGGAAGGGTGGTCATCCCAACGTAGGAGATGTGGTTGTCAGGGCTTCCATCAGGATCTCTGACACGGCCAAGGATGGAGTGTCCCACTGTATAACTTGAGTGCGCTCTGATCCCATTGACGATTTCTCCACTCACTCCGCTATTATCGGCCACCGTCAAATCCAAGTACCCGTCACTCACGACCAGCCGATCTGCACTCCCGATGACCGACCACTTGCCGCCATCTATGGCAGATCCCTCGAAATCATCGAAAAACTCGAACACCGAACCGCCGTCGCTTTCATCCACCGCCGTGGGGTCGCCATAGTACACAATCAATTCTGTGATGGACTGCGCCGGCAGGCTGTCCACCTTGACCCACGTCACGGCGCTGACGGACTCGCTGTAGCTCTCGGTCCAGTAGGGCAAAAAGTCGCCGGCAGGATCGGCTTTGAACCGCACATCGGAGAAATCGGCGTTCATGCCGGTCAAATAAGGCACATCCAAGCGTACCTGGTAGTCGGTCAACGCACTCGTCCCCGGGTTGTAGACTGCCACCGTCTTGGTGTACGGCCAGGCCGATTGCTGCACCGGCGCGGCATCCATATCCAGCACCACGCCAGGCGCTATGCCTACAGGTTCCTCGACGGTCGCCGGCAGCGAATCGACCACCAGCGGCACAGACGGCGCTGCCAACGTTGGCCCCCCGGCACATAGGGCGCACTTGGCCGGCGTGCTGCCTACCACGCCACTGCCTGCCTCTGCCGTGAACACTGCACGATCGAGGTCCACCGTCATGCTCAACGGTTCCTCGTACGCCACCAGCTCCGTCTCGATGTACGTGCCCACGGTCGGGTTGCCGGGCACGACGACGTCGGCATCCACCCACGAGCGGGCCTCGACCGCCTGACCCACTCCGAGAAGCCCCCATCCCGCCCCGCGCGGGATCGTATCCCCCTCTGGGAACAGGGTGTCGTCTGCGCCTATCACCTCCAGGGTGACGGTGTAAAAGCCGCGCTCCAGGCCGGCGGTATCGAGCGTGCCCAGGTCGTACTGCACGTCCAGCAACGCGCTTTCGAACCGCAGCAAGCGCGTGGCGGTGAACACCGGGGAGCCTGCGGAATCCCACACACGCGTGCGGGCCCGGCCCGAGATCGGCGCTTGCGTCAGGTTGGCGATGCGCGCGTGAAGCGTGGCCGTCGTGCCGGACGCGTGCTCAATAAAGACCGGCTGTGCGCTTACCTCCACCACCTCCAGGTAGGCATCCAGTCCACGCAGGGCCGCGGTGGCCTGCGTGTGGGGCGCGTAGGACAAGATGCCATCTTGTCCTACAGCTTGCACATCGGCCACCAGGGTAAAGTTGCCCACCTCCATCGGAGTGGCGACGACGGGCGCGGTGAAGGTTTGACCGGCGTCGAGCGTTACGGTGAATGGCGTTGAGGAAGTGGAAATTGGGGATTGGAGATTGACGGTGTAAGCCATGAGATCTGTGCCCCGGTTTTGCAGGAAGAGCGTGACCGTGACCGGACGACCCACCAGCGTGAAGGTGGAGCCGGGCTGGAAGGCAGCACTCACGCCATGGTGAGCAACGCCACATACCTGGTCCTGCAGGTCGGCGACGGCGACTTGCAGCTCGCTCAGGTCGGAGAACAGCGCGGCGTCGCAGGTGATGTGCGCCCCGATGGCATCGCCGAGGGCGAGCAGATCGTCACTGCCGGTGACCAGGGGATCATCTTCGAACGCGCGCCCCAAAGCGCGGGCAGCACTCGCCAGCCGGTCACGTGCGCCGGTGGAGAGCTCTCCCGCCCCACAACTGTATTCCACCTCCTGCACACTGCTGATCAAAAAGCTCGAGAGGGAGGGCAAAACAGGGTCGTCGGGGGCGCAGAGGAGCAGCTCCCGCGTGCTGACGGCCAGTGCAGGTGCGGCGGCCACGGCGTCGGCGTCGACGGCGGTGTTGTTGACCGGCGTCGGGTCGGCCCCACCCGCGCCGTCGTCGGCAACGGATACGGTGTTGGTGATGACGTTCACCCCAGCCGCCAACGGATCGCCCACCTCGACGACGACCGTGCGCTCGGCGATACCGTCCACGTCCAGGTCGAACGCGGGCCAGGTGACCACGCCGCCCGCCTCGCTCCCGCCCTCGCCGGCGGCGACGAAGGTGACGTGATCCGGCAGCGTATCGACGACCGAGACGCCGGTGGCCCCCTGCCGCCCTACGTTGACCACCGTGAGCGTGTAGGTGAGCGGTTGCCCGGCATAGACCTCCGTCTCGCCGTTATCCTTGACCACGGCCAGGTCGGGGCCATCGTGGCCGACGGCGGCCAGGTTCAGCTCGGCGACGACGCCGCTGCGCCACGTGCCTAACTGCCCGGCGGCATAGCCATCGACCTTGAAGAGGACGGCCTGCCCCTCGCGCCCGCCCTCGATCTGGGGCGTGGCAGGGTCGTCGGCGGGCACGTCGATCACGTAGACCGAGTCGCCATCGGTGGTCCTGGACGGAGCCTGGGCCACCTGGACGCCCCGGACCCAGGCCGTGACGGGCGTGCCGGCGGGCACGTCCGCCCCATCCAGCGTGACGGTGCCGTAAAAGCTGGATGGGAGCGGCGGCGCTTCAGCCGCCTGCACCGGTAGCGCACCGGCCAGGGTTTGGAGTATCAGTGCCAATGCCAACGCTGCGTTCAGTTTTTTCATCGTGCCCTCTCCTCGTTCGGGGAATCCGAACGACAGTTACACTGCTAAACTAATCCAAAGTCAATGCATCCAATATCTCTTTCATTTCTTTTACCGAGCCAGCCAGTCGCCCTCTCCAGCAATCGAATGCCTCCGGGGTAAGGTTCTCAGGCAAGCCCGCCAAGGCATCCACGTCTATCAGATCCAATACAGCTGCCACAGCTTCAACGGTGTGGATGGGTCTGAGTAACTCGTGTTTTAAAATCGACAGCCTTTGCTCTGGGGAAGCCGACTGGTAACCGCTCCTCAATTCTTCGTACACGCTTTCGTATGTGAACATCCGCCACCTCTATGCAACTCACAGCCTGCCCAGCCAAACTACCTTGACGTATACATCACTCCGAATGTCTCCAACAGAACTGCTTGACATCCTCGGCCGTTGTCTGAAATGTCAATTCTAGATAGTCCAAAGAGCTGGAACTAAAAAGGAAAAGCCTATACTTGTTTGAAACGGCAGCACGGTGCCAGAGTACAAATCCTAGAAAACTCGTTTGCGGATAGGGACTAATTTCAACAACCTGCTGGTCCTTCTGGAGGCCGCCTGCTGCCCCTAGTTGTTCCTCCTCGTTCAGTTCCCAACGAAGCGCGTAAGTTGAATCTGGTGGAGGAGAGTAGATATTTGCATGTGGCCATTGTTGTCGCATTTGCTTACAGTATGACTCTGGAGCAATTCGCAGGTCGGATACAGCACTTTCCCAGTTATCAGGTCTAAATGGAGCGACAAAGAAACTGATCATTTTTGCACTTCCTTTCACGGTACCACCCAAACGTAGCTATCAACACCAAGCACAAAACCATTGGCAACCAGCATCGACTCAAAGAAAGATCGTTGCTTTTCCGAGTTGATGTAGATGTCCAGCCCCGATGGTTGCGCTCCTGGTACGCCGTTGGATACGTAAATCGCCAGTCGATATCGCCTCATCTCATCAATCAGTTGTGAAACCACCCAGGGCGGTCCACCTACACGATACTGAGAATTGTCGGGGTCTGCGGAAAACTTTGCGTCCAAAAGCCGGCAATCGAGCGCCCTAGCACCGTCAGCATCTATGGTTTCGCCTCCCGCAGGAACTCGACGCGGAAGAGCCCCCCCCATTGTACCGGGGCCTCGAGCAGAACGCTGCTCGTAATCGTACCAGTCTACACCAGGCTGCGGACCCCCTACCGGTGGAAGAGCAGACCACCAGCTTGCAAAGCTCACAGGATCACACTTTCCTTTTGGCGGTTCCTGCGTGGGCGGCGCAGGTGGCGGCGTTGGCTTGGGCTTTGGCTGCGGCTGTGGCTGCGGCTGTGGGCCTGGCCCAGGTTTCGGTCCCGGTTGTGGCCCCGGTTGTGGCCCCGGACCTGGCGTCGGCCCTGGCCCTGGTGTCGGCCCTGGCTGTGGCCCCGGACCTGGCGTCGGTCCCGGCCCTCCTGGCCATGGTGGTGGCGGCGTTGGCACTGGCAGCGGCAGTGGCAATCCTGGCGGCGGCATTGGGAACAAAAGAGGAGGAAGAATAACAAGCGTTCCCACAGCAGCCAAGACAGCTAAAATACGTATGTAAATCCAATACGTCGGCGTGGCAACATACCAAACCATTGGTTGCGTCTCGGCAACGACAAACGTGAGTTTTTCCTGTTCTTCAACCAATAGATAACCTGTTGGATCAGTGAAGTTGATTGGATTGTTCGCCACATATGCATAACGGGTTAGCTCTCTAGGATTGTCTAGCGCACAGCATGCAGTATCCCGGCATAGGAAGCGTCCAAAAAATGGCGCATAGTACCGCGCCCGCAGGCTATACAACCCTGTCAAAGCATCAAACTGCTGGCCGGTATAGAGATACGGGTTCTCCGTTGTGCCCTGGTGGGCCAGCAGCGCGCCAAAGGCAGTATGAGAGTACTGATCAGTGATGATGCCTGTGTCATCAGCCAACGCGCGCACGCTGCCTTGCCCGTCGTGCAGGTAGTAACTGGTCGTACCATCGCGGTTTTGCGCCAGCAACTCGGTGTCGCCCAACACGTGGGCAGCCTGTTCTACACCAAGTGCATTCGTCTCCAGTACCACATCCCCATAGAGTGAGGCCTCGTCCCACAGGTAGTTTGTCACTTGCCCATCCACCGCCTGCTGCACCCGCCGCCCGTCGGCATCGTAGCCGTAGGTAACATCGGTGCCATCAGGTAGCGCCACGCCGGTTAGGTGATCCGCTGCATCCCAGGTGTACTCGGCAATGTCGCCGCCGTCGGTGACGCGGATGAGGTTGCCGCGCCCATCGTATCGTTACTCGGATTGTATGTGATTTGTAAGGTGCAAGAGCTTGGCGCCAGCTGCCCGAGCAATTGGATTTTGCTAGGTCACGTACCTTGACCTAGCCTACTTATTCAGTGAGTTATCACCCAATCCGCTGGACCAAGCACACAACAGACTGGCTTTAGCCAACCCACCTTTTCAAGGCGCTCAGCATACTTGGGCATTAGGCGACGTACTTTGTCTTTATTCTTAATCTCCTCTTTCCGCAGATTCCCTGTCTCAGCCAATATTGTAGCAACTCGTTCCGTGATCACTACCTTGCGCATTTCTGTGTGGTAGAAGATATCCTCGCCTTCCCAGGCTTCTGAGAAAACAAGAGTGGGTTTAACACTCGAAACGTCTCCAAATGCCAGCGCTTGCATTTCATCATAGGAAACAGCCGATTCCCCAACTAAACGAGTTTGACCGCACGAGGAGCAGGAGGCACCTTTGCTGTGGTACTGCCAAGGGCCATCGTACTGACTAGCAATCACAAGATAACAGAGCTCGGGGACTTTGAGTGTCTCAGTGCCTTCAGGATACTGAAGTCGAAAGTCATCTGTGAACTCCAAAGCTACTCGACGACAATTGTATCCTCCTATATCAGCAGACTCGAACTTTAACAGAAGTCGATCCGAGATAAATAGCTGATCGTCAGTGCGGTCCGTCACGAGATCACACTCTGGCCAAACGTCCAGAAAAAGCTGAAGCTCTTGATAGTGCATCATCTGGCGGTTACACTGTGGGCAGTGAATACTCGGCGAGACATTACTAAGGTATCCAACTATAGGCATTGCTTCCAGTGTGTATATCTTCGGTAACATAGAATTCTCCTGTTTAGTTCGTGATTGTCCTGTCAGCCCAAGAACCACAAATATACCAACTCAAGCAAACCATGCTCTACCTCCAGGCTCTGTGCAAACGCCAAAATATCGGCTCGAGTGGCCGCTGGGTTCATTTGCCAAAACGTTCTCCAAGCCCCATGAATCTGACTGAGATGCAGGTCCGGATGCATCTCAAGTGGAATGCCACGCAAATTGGATGCTGCATTGAGCTCTTCAGGGGTGAATGTGCCAGGCTGCCTGACCAATGTCTCCAGCGGTACATTATGATGCACTACTATCTCACTATGATGCGCGCGAAGAGCAGGATTGTCTGCAAAGTATGTGCCTCGGTAATTAACGTTTCTCGCAGCTTCATAGGCAGCCCGAGCTTCGGATGTACCCCCCGGAGGTGGTGTTTCAAGAATACCCTCCCCGGCTCTTACCATGTCCTCAGTAATCCCCTCAAGAGCCTCGCCCTCAGTATAACCCAACTCATCTGCCACAGTAGTTGTTTCTACTGATGACTCCTCCTCCTGCTGTGAATACTCCATTAAAGCCTGTAAGCCTGATGGATCAACGGCATTTACCGGATCATTCGCCACACATACATAGCGATTGAGTTCAACCGGATCACTGAGTACAACTTCAGCAGTATCGCGGCTCAAGAACCGTCCATCGAGCGGCGCATAATACCGTGCCCGCAGGCTGTACAGGCCGGTCAGCTTATTGAACTGCTGTCCCGTGTACAGGTATAAATTAGTTGTGGCACCTTGATGCTCCAACAACGCACCGAAAGCCGTGTATCTATAATGATCGGTGATGCTCCCATCTGCGTCTGCAAAGGCACGTACACTTCCCTGTCCATCGTGCAGGTAGTAGCTTGTTGTGCCGTTACGCTCCTGCGAGAGCAATTCCGCACCGCCCAGGACGTAGCTCGCCAGCGGCGTGCCACTTTCATCTGTTTCCAGAACGATGTCGCCATAGAGCGAGGCTTCGTCCCATAGATAGTTGATCACTTGTGTTCCGATGGTCTGCCTGACCCGCTGCCCGTCTGCGTCATAATCGTAGGCAATGTCCGTGCCGCCGGGCAGCACCACCTCCACGAGCCGGTCTGCTGCGTCCCAGACGTAGGTAGTGAGATCACTGTCATCAGAGATCTGCACCAGATTGCCTCGCCCATCATAGCTGTACTGCGCCGCCCCGACGCTGGTCAGCTGGTCAAGCTCGTTGTAGATGTAGGTCGTCGTTTGTCCGTTGACAACCTGGCTCAAGCGGTTGCCCACCGGATCGTACGTGTAGGCGGTCCGCGTAATGACAGTACCACCGCTGTCGAGGCGTGTTTCTTCAAGGAGCCGATAGGCATCGTCGTACGTCCACTCAACGGAACTACCGTCAGCCTCTGTCACACCCAGGCGATTCCCGGCAGTTCCGAGGGTATACGTGTAGGAGGCCAAGGTCATGCCGCCCTTGCGCTGCACGATGCCCGTCAATCTGTCCAGTTGGTCGTAGCTGTAGTCGGCGGTGACGCTGTTGGGATAGCTCAACTGCGCCCGCAACCCGGCGTCGTTGTATGTATATGTGAACGCGCGCCCCTCTGGATCGGTGACTGTGATGAGTTGGTTGGCCGCGTCGTAGCCATAGGCTATCGCGCCCACTGGCGTGGTCATCGACAAGCGGTTGCCTGCGGCATCGTAGGTGTAGGCGACGGTCCATCCATCTGGTTGGGTGATCTGAGTGACACGATTGCGGCTGTCATACGCGTAGGTCGTGACGCCGCGCCCGTCGGTCACGGTCTCGCGCAGGCCGACCGCGGTGTAGCCGAAGATCACGACCTGGCCGTCGAAATAGTCAACGCGCGTCAGCCGGTCCATGTCGTCGTAGTCGAAGGCATTGAAGTGACCATCGGCAAGCCGATGCTCAACCAGATTCCCCACCGCGTCGTAGCGGAAGGTCTCGAATGAGTCGTCGGGCCAAATCTTGCGTACTCGACGGCCCAGCGCATCGTACTCAAAACCAGTTCGATGAAGATTGGCGTCAGTAATGAAGCGCAAGTTGCCAACCGCATCATAGTCGTAACCAATCGTCTGGCTCATCGGATTTGTCACCGACACCAGCCGCCCGACATCATCGTAGCGATATGTCGCCATCTTGCCCGCCTGGTCGGTACGGCTGATCAAACGGTTGGCCCCATCGTAACTTTGCTGGATGGTCGTGCCGTCAGGGTACGTGATCACAGTCAACCGCCCACGCACGTCGTAGGCGAATTCAGTCCGGCGAGCCAGAGAGTCGATCTCGGCGGTGCGATGGCCGTCGGCGTCGTACTCGTAGGTCATCGTGCGGCTCAGCGGGGCCGTCACCTGGACTGGGCGGCTGGCGTTGTCGTAGGTGTACACCGTCGTATACCCCAACGGATCTGTTATAGCCACCGTGCGGCCAGCGGCGTCGTAAGCATAAGAGACCAGGCCTGCGTCAGGTGTCCCATCAGCGTATGTCACCCCAACGAGCTGCCCGGCCAAGTCGTACTGGTAGCGCGTGACATATCCAGCCCGGTCCTCGTGGGTAAGCACGTTACCTCGCCAGTCGTAGGTGTAGCTTTCGCTTGTGCCTTCGGGATAGTCGACGCGCTCCAACCGATTGGCTGCGTCGTACACGTACTCCGTGCGCCTGCCACCCGTATCCACTACCGCCAAAGTTTCAGGAACACTCTCAAAAACTAACTGCATCTCCTGTTTGACCAGATCAGCGAATCCCTTTCTATTCACCTCGAAACGATCTGTCTCTACTCCATCGCGCGCGAGGACGCTTGTCGCGCCAAGATAGGATTTGCATAACTCTTCTTCCTCAGCGGTCAGATATTCGCCTGTAACCTCGACGGCCCTTTCATGAAATCGCTTGACCAGCGCTATGGAAAGGCGGATTCTCTGTTCCTTTTGGAGCGGTTCCATCACTGCCAGCACACGTAGAATGAATCGCGATTTGATCGCACGCAGAAGCGGAAATCCCTCGTTTACCTCACGCTGACAATCCTCTAGTGCCCATCGATAGTACCGCGTCACAAATTCATCAGTTGCCTCTTGGATGTTCATACTAATCGAGAATGAGGCCATCCAACAGATCAAGTACCGCCTGCATGAAGTGTGAACAAAGAAGAGCTAGAGTTTCAACAGCTTCAGGTGTATCTGATTCGGTGAGCAAATCCCACGTCGTTTGACTTGAGACACCTAGCCAAGATAGAAAAGTTGCCCATTGTGCCAAGTAACAAGAGTGATCCACGGTGCCGATCCTATGATGATAATCTAATTGGTAAAGATGCCTCCCAGCTACATTGACATTGGTATGCACATTCCAGTCCCCAATAGAAGCCAAGTACCACCATTCACGCGATCCCCGTACTTTAGAAGGAGATCCCAAGATCATCTGCAATTCTCGGTTGATCAGAGTAGCAAGTTCTTTCTTATTCAACTTTAAGCATAGAGTCCCTGCTTGTATCCGCCTGTCGATTTCCTGTTCTTCCTTTGTGGGAACAAGTATCGAATCGACGTAACGTTGAACTAGCTCGTTTTCCTCAGCAGTTAGATACTCGCCGGTAATCGCAAGTGCTTGAGGATGAAACCGCTTGACCAACGCTGTAGAGAAACGCATTTGTTCTTCGCGTTGCAGTGATTTCATTGCGGCCATTAGTCGGAGGGATGCTCTTCCTTTGATCCTGCGCAGAAAGGGAAAGTCCTCTTGTATCTCTCGGCGAAAATCTCCCGATGCCCATCTGTAATATCGCACTGCGAATTCCTCTGTTACTCTATGTACATGCATATCTCAACTACCTCCCGCTCTCAATATGTGCGCTCGTGCAAGTCTCCTCCCTAACTTACTCGGGACTGCTAAGCCCCCTGGAGTGCCGCCTGACCAGTATGGTACGTAGGCATCGTGGTGGCAGCATGGTAGGCTAGCGCCACTGCGAGGAAAACCAGTCCACGAAGGTCAACCGGACAGTACACAATGAGCCCCGCGGTGGGCGGGAACACAAAAGCAAAAACACCGGCGGTGATGGCTATGGGAGTCGGAGGAACATAGGTTTGCCCAGGGACCCAGTGTCGCCTTTGTGGGTCAAACGTGTTCAGTATGGTCAGATAGCCTTGCAGTTGAACAAGGCCCGCAGCGGCGGAGAGCACGGGCTTGATCTCATAAACTTGGGGATACTGGAATGGTGGAGAAGCCGAGCCCATCATATCAACTAGATCAGGAAACAGTGGATCAAGCGCAACCCCCAGAATGGTACCGATCGCCGGGCCCGAAATACCAAAAGGCACAGTCGCTCGGAAGTGCTCTGCAATCTTCCTATGGATTTCCTGCCCAAAAAACAGATTGGAAAAGCAGACAACCATGCCGGTTGGATCACAGTTATTAGCAGGGTCTGAATGAGCGTACGAGTACTTGTGCAGTGTCAACGGCTGGTAGATATATCCGTCATAGGAGTCCATTGTCCAAAAGCGCCCGGTAGTAGGGTTCATATAGCGAGCCCGCAGGTAGACCAATCCCAGGCTGGGATCGTACGGCTCACTAACGTACGTGTAGACATTGGGCACAGTCCCTGTAGAGTGAATAAGATCCCCGAAGGCATTGTATGTATAGGTATTCACGACCTCTCCAGAGGCATTTGTCAAGAACCGCACACTCCTCTGCCCATCGTGCCCATAGAAGATTGCTATCCATTCACCATTGACAAATTGATTCTGGCTGATGCGGTCACGTCCGTAGACATAGGTGCGCTGCACGACTCCGTCCACAATCTCCTCAACTACCTGCGCATACCCTGTGGGATTGCAATCATCTACCAAGTAGGTCGTCGTTACACTTTCGATAGTCATAGATACCCGATTGCCATCGCCGTCGTAGATTATGCTCACATCGCCGCTGTTAAGTTGTGTGAGATGGTTTGCAAAGTCATATTCGTATGTATTGGCACCCGATCCGACCGTATTGCCGCTAGCGTCGTAGGTATCGCTGGTCAGTCGGTCGTTAGCGTCGTAAGTGTAAGTTGCCGAAGGCACCGGTGCTATCGTAGAGTTACGGCTGAGACGATTCCCCACTGCATCACATGTGTAATCAATCACACCGTTGTTAGCAGCAATGGGATCATCTGTAACAGTCTCGCTGGTCAACCGGTAGAGGGCATCGTAGCCATAGTCCACCTTCCGTCCGTCCAGTTCAGCCACCGAAAGGCGATTGCCAGCAACTCCCAGCACATATTCATAAGAAGACAAGGAGGCACCCATTCTACTGACCATGATACCGGTTAGCCGATTGAGATCGTCGTAGGTGTGGGCGGTTTGTACTTGATTCGGATAGACGTAGCCCATCAAGTTACCTGCCGCATCATAGCTGTACGTGGTCGTGCCCGCCGTCAAGCGGTTATCCGTAGCAGTCGCGAGCCGGTTCAGTGCGTCGTATGCATAGTCTACCGACGTTCCGTTGGGGTTGGAAGAGCGTATTGATGTAAGATTTCCAGCCGCGTTCCAGGTGTAGGTCAACGTCCCATACGGCGTCTCTTTACTAAGCCGACGGCCAAGCGCATCGTACGTGTAGGCGGTCGTCCCGCTGGCATCTGTCATGCTGGCGCGCCTGCCGGTCGGTGTGTAAGAGTAGCTGATCGTCGGTTCACCCAGGCTTGGGTCAGGCGACTTTTCAGTCAAGCGATTCATGGTGTCATAAGTGTAGGTTGTCGTCTTGCCGTTGAAATCGGTCTTGCTGATCAAATTGCCAACTGCATCATAGCGATAAGTCTCCGACATACCAAGAGGTAGCGTGCGTCTCGTGCGCCTACCCATGGAATCGTACTCAAAGCTTGTGACGTGATCGGCGGCATCCGTGATGTTGAGCAAATTCCCGACCGCATCGTAACGATACGTAGTCGTCTGGCTCAGCGCGTCACGCACCGCCAAAAGCTTGCCAACAGCATCGTAAGTGTAATAAGTAGTCTTGTTAGCCTGGTCAGTGCTGCTCAGGAGATGCCCCATCCCGTCAAAGTTTTGCCGACTTGTCGTACCATCGGGGTACGTGGTCAGAATCAAACGGCCACGGGCGTCGTACGTGTAGTGGGTTTGATGACCGTTAGCATCAGTAACCGAGATGCGTCGACCGGCATCATCGTAGGCATAGGTGACCGTATGGCTCAACGGGTCGGTCTCGCTTAGCAGATTACCTGCAGCATCATAGCTATACGTTGTGGCACGCCCCAATGGATCGATCACTCGCGTCAAGCGACCGGTAGCATCGTACTCGTAGCCTATAGTACTGGTCTCTGGCGTTCCTTCAGCGAAGGTTATGCTAACGATCTGACCGGCCAAATCGTACCCATAACGACTCACGTGCCCGTTTTGATTCGTTTCTGTGAGCACATTGCCACGCCAATCATAGGTATAGCTCTGGCTTGTATCATCTGGATAGGTGATTTGCGTCAGTCGGTTGGCTGCGTCATAGACGTAGCTCGTCCGCCTGCCAGCCGCGTCCACCATCGCCGTTCGATTGCCGTTGCGGTCATACTCATAGGGGGTAACATACCCTTCTGGATCCGTTTCCGTGAGGAGCCGACCCAAGGCGTCGTAACTGTAATGAGTGGTATTGCTCAACGGGTCCGTCTTGGTCAACACGCGTCCCAATTGATCGTAGGTATATGCCGCAGTGTTCCCAAGCGGATCGGTCTCGCTCAACTTGTTTCCATAGTCATCGTACGTGTACGTCGTCATCTCGCCGTTGGCGTCTATCTGTGCCAAAGGATTACCGTGAAGGCCCCATGTGAAACTAGCCATTGTACCCAGGCCGTCACTGATACCGGATGGCATATAATGGGCATCGTAGCCAATAGTTGTCACGTTGCCGAGTGCATCCACCGAACTTATAGGCCCACCATACCGGTTGTATTCTGTGAGAGCCGTTTTGCTCAGTGGGTCGGTTCTCGAGGTTTGATTCCCTTTGCTATCGTACGCGTAACGAATCGTGTACCCCAGCGCGTCGGTTTCTGAAAGCTTGTTGTGATTGTTGTCATAAGCGTAGCTCATCGTCCGGCTCAATGGATCCGTCTGAGTAAGGAGGTTACCATAACCATTGTACGTCGAGGTGACGACGCCGCCATCCGGATTGAGTAAAGTGGTGGTGCTAGTATCCAAATCATAGACGTACTGGAATGTATTACCCACGGCGTCGGTTTCGCTCTTCAACCGTCCGTCTGGGTAATATGTATTTACAGCCATAGTATTGCCACGCGGATCTACTGCACTTAGGAAGAAGTGATCTGGGTTATAGATGTATCTGACGGAGTCTTCCACTCCCGGCAGTCCCACACCCACCAAATCACCTGCCGAATCGTAGTCATAGCTGTAGGCGTTGCCCGCCCGGTCGCTCATTTCTATGATACGCCCTTGATCGTCACGTACAAACGAGACGTGCAACCCTCCCACGCTACTGCTGATGCCATCGGGCGTGAATGTCAACACATTGTCGTTCAGGTCCTTGATCGACTGCAGCTTGCCGTCCGTCCTCATCTCGAACTCGCGCCCGTACGGGTCGGTGTACACGTAGCCGCTGACGCTCTCCTGGTACGGCCCGCCGGGGAAGCAGAACCACTGCCCCCCAGAAGTGACCACCACCCCACACGCCTTGGGCCTCAGGTTGCCGTACACCCCCGCCTCCGGGATATAGTGCGGGATCGAAAGGAACATCACCGTCCGCGGATGGAAATAGTACGTCACCCGCCGCCCGTTCGGCATCGTCACCGTCACGTTGTGATCTGGGTCCACCTCCAACTTGGGGTTCCCTATCGCCAGCGACCAGCCGTGCCCAAAGTCGCCCACCTGGTTCCGCTCCAGGCTGTCGTACGTCCGCCCTACTACGATGGGCAATCCTGCCACTGGCACCGTCAGGTCGGTCACCGTAAAGCGCACCCGCCCTGGCTTGTACTCTCCCT
>CAZKDJ010000024.1:0-2396 GCA_964551295.1 uncultured Anaerolineales bacterium
GCGGCGGCCTGCGGCGGCGTCACCACCGTGGTCGATTTCGCCACCCAGTTCCCCGGCCAGACGCTGCGCCAGGCGGTCGAGGCGCGGCTGGCGGAGGCGCAGGATGCCGCCATCGACTACGCTTTCCACGTGATGGTTACGGATTTGCCGCCGGGCCGCGAGGGAGAGC
Organism: uncultured Anaerolineales bacterium; assembly: GCA_964551295.1. Taxonomy (GTDB): domain Bacteria; phylum Chloroflexota; class Anaerolineae; order B4-G1; family B4-G1; genus JAFGED01. The sequence continues at coordinate 170 of CAZKDJ010000024.1, forward strand.
TGGCCGACCTGGTCGAGCTGGGCACGCCCAGCGTCAAGCTGTATACAACGTATCGCCCTGACAAGGGCGATACGCCGTATCGCCCCAACTACTATGCCGACGACGCCACGATCCTGCGCGTGATGGAGACCTGCGCCGACCTGGGCCTGCTGCCCCTGGTGCACTGCGAGAACGACGCGCTGGTGACGGCGCAGACGGAGGCGCTGGTCGCCGCCGGCGAGACGGGCTGGCACTGCCACGGTCGCGCCCGCCCCGCTCTGGCCGAGCAGGAGGCGGTGCAGCGGGTGCTCTTCCTGACCGAGGCCGCCGGAAGCCCGGTGCACATCGTCCACTGCTCCACCGCCCGCTCCGTCGCCCTGGTGACCGAGGCGCGCGATAACGGGCAGGAGGTCACCTGCGAGACCTGCCCGCAGTATCTGCTGCTCGATAACACCGCCTACGAGGGGCCGGAGCCGTGGCGCATCATCCTGCAGCCGCCCCTGCGCGATCCCGAGGAACCCGATCGGCTGTGGGCGCTGCTCGAGGCGGGGCTGGTGGATTTGATCGCCACCGACCATTGCGACTACACGCTGGATCAGAAGGTGGCCCAGGATGACTTTACCCAGACGCCCGGCGGTCTGCCGGGGGTGGAGACGCTGCTGCCATTGATGATGACCTACGGCGTAAGCGAGGGCAATCTGACGCTCCCGCAACTGGCAGCGCTGCTTTCCGCCAACCCGGCCCGCATCTGGGGGCTGTGGCCGCGCAAGGGGGCGCTTCTCCCCGGCTCCGACGCCGATCTCGTCGTCTACGATCCAGCGCCGGAGGGCATTGTCGCTGCGGAGAACCTGCATCACCGGGCCGGTTACACGCCTTACGAGGGGATGCGGGTGCAGGGCCAGGTCAGGGCGACGATCTCTCGGGGGAGTATTGTCTATCGCGAAGGACAGTTCGTTGGACGCAGAGGTAGAGGACAGTTCGTGAGGAGATAGGCGATGGACACCACGACACTTTTCTACCGCTTTGGCGTGGCGCTGGCCATCGGATTCCTGGTGGGCCTGCAGCGGGAATATGCCAAAGGAGGAGGCGCCGGCAAGGAGATATTTGCCGGGGAGCGCACGCTGGCGCTGATGGGCCTGGTCGGCTGCACGGCGGCGATGGCGGCCGACGTGCTGGATTCGGCCTGGGCGTTTATCGGCATCTTTCTCGCACAAAGTGGGTTGATCGCGATCGCTCATTTCGTGGATGCCAGACGCGGCAAAGTGGGGTTGACGACGGAGGTGGCCGCGTTGATGACGACCCTCGCCGGGGCGCTGTGCTACTGGGACTATTTGCCGCTGGCGGTGGCGTTGGCAGTGACGACGACGGTCTTGCTCTCCCTCAAGGTGGAGATGGATACGTTTGTCCGGCGCATCACGCGGGAGGATATTTACGCCACGCTCAAGTTCGCCGTGATCACGGCCATCGTCCTGCCGGTGTTGCCTAACAAAACGATCGTCGATGTGTCACCCTTTGACGTGCTGAATCCGTACAAGATTTGGCTGATGGTCGTCTTTATCTCCGGCATCAGCTTCCTGAGCTACGTGTTGGTCAAGGTCGTCGGCTCCCGCCATGGTATCGGGCTGACCGGCCTGCTGGGCGGGTTGGCTTCGAGCACGGCGTTGACGTTGAGCTTTTCGCAGCGCAGCCAGCGGCAGAGCGGCTTGGCCAAGCCGTTTGCGTTGGCGATCATGGTCGCCTGGACGGTGATGTTCTCGCGCGTGGTGGTCGAGGTCGCGGCTCTGAATCCTGCCTTGCTGGGCGTGTTGTGGCTGCCGATGGCCGCCTCGGCGGTAGCGGGTTTGGGATATAGCGTCTATCTCTATTTCTCCCAGCGCACCGACGAGGCGGGAGAGGTAAAGGTCTCTAACCCGTTCGAGTTGGGGCCGGCGATCAAGTTTGGCCTGATCTATGCCGCGATCCTGCTGGTCTCCAAGGCGGCGCAGATGTACCTGGGCAACGCCGGTCTCTATCTCTCCAGCGTTCTCTCTGGCCTGGCGGACATGGACGCGATCACGCTCTCCGTGGCCGGGTTGAGCCGTGCGGGCGATTTGACCTTGAGCGTCGGCGCGCGGGCCATCGTGCTGGCCGCGATGTCGAACACGGTGGTCAAGGGGGGTATCGTGCTGACCGGCGGGTCGCGCACGCTGCGCCGGGCGCTGCTGCCGGGGTTCGTGTTGATGCTGGTCGCCGGGGTGGGCGTGGCGTT
>CAZKDJ010000024.1:2496-32557 GCA_964551295.1 uncultured Anaerolineales bacterium
TCGGCGGGGTTTGCAAATGATTCGTTCCGTGCTAGAATGACTCCTGTACGCAGGTGGGTAATCGTCGTACAAATATATTCGTGAAAGGAGCAACACAATGGCGAAAAAGATTCAAATGTGGCAACGGCTTGGTCCCAAGTTGGCCCCGGCTACCCCTGTGGAGGCCGAGGAGGTCATCGAGGCGCTGGTGGCGACCACCAACGAGACGCGCGGCAGCGTCCTGAGCGTCCTCGCGGAGCTGGACGTGATCCTCGAGCAGGCGCTCAAGGCGGGCCGGAGCGTCAAGCTGCCCAACGGCACCATCTTTCGTCCGGTGGGCAAGAAGGATGGGTCCATCAGCGTCAAGGCTCGTCTCGGCGCGCGGATGACCAAGTCCATCGATAGCGAGCAGCACGCCAAGTGGGTGAACGCCGAGAACGTCGGCAAGTCCGAGGCGGAGATGATCGTGATATGGAACGAACTGTACCCCGAAGATCCGATTGAGGACTGATCGCGTCGTTTCCCAAAAGTTCCACGGTGGAGGAAAAATTTTCCACCGTGGAATTTTTATTTTCCACGGTGAAAGTTTGATTTTGTTCGCTAACCTGCGGGAGGGTTAGCTGGCCTCCACGATGGCGATCTCTTCCTCCGTCAGGCCGTACAGCTCGTACACCAGCGCGTCGATTGACTTATGCAGCTAGATCGAAAGGCAAGTCGCTAATATCGCGCAAACGTCTGCCTTCGACGAGTATCATAAGCATGTCTAGTTGATCCTCATTGTCTGCATCCGCGATGGATTCCCGGAGTTCTGGCAAAGCAAAATGGTACACACAGTCCAAATCACCTGTGCCTAAAGCGAGAGATGCAATGCGGGTTGGGAGGGGTTCGGCGGTTACAGACACGACATGGGGCAAATGTCCCTTTCGATTTCGAATCAAGTTGAGGGCTTCAGTTCGAGCATTTTGCCCTCTATCGCTTCTGAGTGTCCACTTGCAAGAAATGCTGGCATGGAGGATTGGGTGGGGATGTTCAAGGTTCGCTTGGCGCAGAGGGGTGAACTTGGCATGAGAACCCTCAGCAGTCACTACAGTTTGATTTTGATTGATCTCTTCGTCTGAAACAGGCCATCTGCCAATGACGATATCGGGTTTGATGATGTAGTCTGTTCCCAGTGCAGAGGCCAGTTCATTGTCCTGACCGACGATTCTTTCTAGATTTGCCAAGTGCTCGTATTGATCAAAATCCGAGATCGGCGTTTGTGTGGAATAGTGCCACTTGCCAGGGCGCAGATGGTGCAAGAGCGCAAAAGCGAGTTCGAGAAAGTCTTTGGTAATTGTTTCAAAAAGCCCGCCGGCAGTCTGCCCAGAAAGACCGTTATGACCCACAGGATAGCCGAGACGATTGATGATCCCTTGGGCAATCGCTCTACTGGCTCTGTTTCCCTTGTCCGCAAAGTTCGGGTATTCGGTCTCTCCGTCTCTTTGCAGCCTGACGATTTCGTTACAGATTCGCCGGTGGTATTCTTTGCGCAGATCCGAGATAGTCATTGCACCCTCCAATAATCTAGTTGATTCAGGTGTGGGGTTTGTAGAAACCAATTACGTACTCTTCATGCATTCGCTGCTGAATCTGAGAGTCCAGATCGAGCTTCATTCCAGCCGGCATCATCCGGCGATTCCGATCCAGATGGCGCACTCCGGTTTTGGGCACCTGAAAACCGATCGCCTGTCCGATTTCAGATAAGCAAGCTTGGGTTTCAGTGTCTTTGCCTCGCATTATGGAGTTTCCTACCACGACAATCGCCGCTTTCCCTGGCTTTAGCACGCGGAACATTTCTCGCAAAGCCCGAGTCATTTCGGAGTAGTAACGACGCAGTACTTGTCCTCTTTTCCTGTCTTGACAGGCAATATCAGCCACTATTTCCGTTGTTCTCTCAGGCAGTTTTTCAAAGGCAAACCCGGTGATCGCTTCACCTCCAATATACTCTTTGCGTTTTTCTCCAAGGTCGTCAATGGGGTATCCAAGCCATACCAACGAAAACTTGTGTGCGCGCATATAGTCGATGGCATTAGAGGCATAAGGAGGCGAAGTAACGATTAAATCTATAGAATCATTGTCCAAGGGCAAGCTCTGTGCGTTTCCAACTGTAATGCATGGCACGAATCTATCGGGTTCGGGCTCGAATAATCCCTCCAAAAAAGGTTGCTGTTCATCTTTTTCCTTCTGGGGCAGCCCTTTCAAATTCTGAAGAATTCGCTTTTCGAATTCTTCCAGAGGGGAGCGCAATTTCTTGGTTAGTAATCTGATACGACGCGTGGGCTTGTCGATCAAATCGCTGCCTATGATGATTTCACCAGTCTCATCAATTACTACCTTGGCTCTGTGCGGTCGCGTATGCGCCAAATCGAATGCTAGAGAAACCCCACCTGACTTGGTGATGATGATAGCAGAAAATATTAACTCGAAAAAAGCCCTGATGCGCTTATCTGCTATTTGCTCTATCTCATTCGCTAGGGCTAAGAGGACTATTTGTATTTCGTACGAAAACCAATAATCGACAAAAGACCGCGTCTTCGAGTCCCAACGTTCGGCTAATCCTTTTTCTAATTCGCTCCGACGTCCGTTAATGGCAAGCCTCACTCGCCCTACAATTTCTTTGCCGACTGTAGCAACTTGTCTGGCATTGAGTGGTGTCACCTTGGTTTTTGTTAGCAACAATGCAAGCGGATCAATATCAAACCCTACCCCGTATCTTCCCAACAAGAAGGCTTCGAGCAAAGTCGTTCCCGATCCCATCATGGGGTCAAGTACGACATCGCCGAGACTGGTTAGCGATTGAATAAACTTGCGTGGTAATTGCGGTGGAAACTTGGCAGGGAAAGAATGAAAGTTGTGTGATGCATAGTCGCTACCCTGGCTGTGAAAATCCAGGTCTTGAGAAAGAAGATCAACCAGTTTCTCGCGACAGGTTTGATCTTTTTGTTCAACATTGAGAGACAAAGATTCCAGTTGGCGAATGCTCATTCGGTGTTCTCGTGTGTACAATTCTCCCCGTATTTCATAGATTGGCGCTGCTATTATAGCCCGTTTCACGCGGGGGGCAAAATGCGGGATCGTCAGTCCTCCCGCAGGGCCTGAAAACCTACGCAAGGTTCACTGCTGGCTGCCCGCACGTCTGCCAAAACGCCTCTCGATACGCCTGGAAATGCCCCTCCAGCACCGCCTCCCGCATCTCGCGGGCGATAGTCAGCAGCAGGTGCAGGTTGTGCACGGTGAGCAGGTGGTGGCCCAGGATCTCGTTGGCCTTGGTCAGGTGGCGCACGTAGGCGCGGCTAAAGTGGGTGCAGGCGTAGCAGGTGCAGCCGGGCTCGATGGGGTCGGCGTCGTCGGCGAAGCGCGCGTTGCGCAGGTTGATCCGCCCCGTGCGCGTCAGCGCCGAGCCGTTGCGCGCCGTGCGTGTGGGCAGCACGCAGTCGAACATGTCCACGCCCCGCGCCACGCACTCGATCAAGTCACCCGGCGTGCCGACGCCCATCAGGTAGCGCGGCTGGTCGGCGGGCAGGATCGGCGTGACGACCTCCAGCGAGGCGTGCATCTGCTCCTTCGTCTCGCCCACGCTCAGGCCGCCGATGGCGTAGCCATCGAAACCCATGTCCGTCAGAAAGCGGGCCGACTGCTCCCGCAGGTCGGGGAAGACGCCGCCCTGGACGACGCCAAAGAGCGCCTGGTCGGTGCGGGTCTTGGCGGCTTTGCACCGTTGTGCCCAGGCGTGGGTGCGGGCCAGTGCCTGCACGTTGTAGTCATAATCGTTGGCGGGGGCGCACTCGTCGAGGCAGACGATGAGGTCGGCGCCCAGGTTCTCCTGGATGGCGACGACTTTCTCCGGGGTGAAGCGGTGCTCGGAGCCATCGATGTGTGAGCGAAAGGTGACGCCATCGGCGTCGATCTTGCGCCGCTGGGCCAGGCTAAAGACCTGGTAGCCGCCGGAATCGGTGAGGATGGGGCCGTCCCAACCCATAAACGCGTGCAGGCCGCCCAAGCGGGCGATGCGCTCGTCGCCGGGGCGCAGGTAGAGGTGATAGGTATTGCCCAGGATGATCGTTGCACCCACGTCGCGCAGGTCGCGGGGCGACATGGCCTTGACGGTGGCCTGGGTGCCGACGGGCATAAAGACGGGCGTGGGAATCTGGCCGTGCGGCGTGTGGATCAATCCGGCGCGGGCGTGGCCGTCGGCGGCCAGGAGATCGAAGGCGAGGGCTGATTTTGGCATCGGCTACGTTTCCGGCTTTGCGGGCAGTCGCATGATGAACGTGCTGCCCTTTCCCACTTCGCTCTCCACCCAGATTTGCCCGCCGTGGGCCTCGACGGTCAGCTTGCAGAAGGGCAAGCCCAGGCCGGTGCCGACCCGCCGGCCTGTGACGGAGGTCTGCTGGAACTTTTCAAAGACGCGGTGGCGTTCCTGCGGAGGGATGCCGGGGCCGGTGTCGGTCACGCCGACGAGCACGCTGTCTGCATTTTCCGGGTCGGGCTTGGCCCACAGCTTGACGTGGCCATCGTCGGGGGTGAACTTGATGGCGTTATCGACCAGGTTGTGCAACACGCGATCGATGAACTTGGGATCGACGTACAGGAGGGGCAGGTTGGGAGCGATCAGCATGTTGATGGTAATGTGCGCCTCGGTTGCCAGCGGCCTGAGTCGGGTGGAGATGTCTCTCAGCAGCGATTCCGCTTCGACGGCCTCCGGGTGCAAAGGCAGCTCTCCACTCTCTAGCTCGCTGATGTCGAGCAGTTCGTTGACCATGCGCAGCATGCGGTCGCTGCCCCGCTGCGCCATCTGCTCGAGGAAACGCACGTCTTCTAGCTTGCCATCGTCGACGGCGAGTTCGATCATCTCCAGGCTGCCTCTGAGCACCGTCAGCGGGGAGCGCAGGTCGTGGACCAGCATATGCATCATGTCCTCACGCAACTGCGCTAGTTTGACCTCCTCGCTTATGTCGCGGAGGACGAGGAGCCAACCGGTAATTTCACCCTCTTGGCCTTGCACGGGGGTCAGCGTGCGCTCGACGTGTCGCTCAGGTGGACCGGGGACGACTATGGTCTGCTTGTGTAGCGCGTCTCCCTTTGCTGTTTCCTGGCAATCGCTCCGCAAGCTTTCTGGTGTATATCCGATCAGTGTGATTAGCGACTGATCATGATCCAATTGAAGCGCGTCGAGTTTCTGGCCGACCAGCTCGATTTGAGCCATCCCTAGAAAGCTGGCCAGCGCGCGGTTGGCGGCCAAGATCTGCCAATTCCGGCCGAACAGCATGATCCCCTCGCTGGCGGTTCTGAGGATCGAGGCCAACTCCTGGACGCGGCGGGCCAGCGCCTCGTCGGTGCGCTCGTACAGGCGCGCGTTCTGAATCGCCACGGCGGCTTGAGAGGCGATGGTCACCAGTACCTCTTGATGGGGGATATCATAGGCGCCCGGTGCGTCATAGGATTGGATGGCAATGGCGCCGATGGGTTCCCGCTCGGCCAGGATGGGCACCCCCAGCCACGAGGCGGACGGTCGCCCAATCTGCTCGATGCCTATTTCCTGCAAAGTGGTACCGACGTCTCTTTGGATCAGCAAGGGCTTGTGTGTCCACAGTATGTGCTCGGTCAATCCTTGGCCCGTTGAGCGCGATCTCCAATGCTTGCGTTCTCCGTCCTCAAAGGCCAGCGGGAAGGAAACCTCGTTGGTCTCGGAATCGTACAGCGCCACGTAAAAGTTATCGGCCGGCATGAGGGCGGCGACCTGAGTATGGATCGCCTCCAGAATTCTATCCAGGTTCAGGCTGGCGCTGAGCGCCTGGCCGACAGCCTGGAGGCTGCCGAGTTCCTTCACCCGGCGCTCGAGTCGCCGGCTGGTGATGGCCAGGCCGCGTGTGATCAGCGAAGAGATGGTCACCAGCAGCGCAAAGAGGATGAACAGCACCATGCCTAGCTGGGTATAGATCAAGGCCACGAGCGGGGCAAAGATCAGCGGGCCGCCTTCGTAGAAGAGCAGGTTGGGCAGGGAGCGGAGATAGGTTTGCAGCGCTTTCCTGCCGCGCGTGGCGATGGCAGGGCTTATGGTCAGGTGGTTGACGGCCAGATAAGTCAGCCCAAGCGTGATCAGGGGCAGAATCTGGGGGAGAGAGACAGATTCTAGCGGGGTCTCGCCGCCCAACAGGCGAAAGACCGCGCCACCGGTGAGGATGCTGCTAGTGTGTATGGTGATGTTTGCAGTCAGTATCGTGGTGAACGCCTTGCCGTCTTCTATTGGCGGCAGTTCCAGTTGTTCCGCCCAACGCAGACGGATCGTGCCATAGATTAGCGTGCCTACGAAAGTAGCCCAGCCTGTCGGCACGGGGCCCATCACTAGGTAGGCGGCCACCGCCGTCATCGGAAGCAGAGATACCATCCCGGCGGGGAGACGCACGCCGAAGGTATCGGTAAAGACGATCAGCACACCAAAGAGAAGCGCGGGCAGCAATTGGGATAGGTCTGGTGGCGTGGCGAGCGTCAGCCAGATCAGAACGGCTAGAACCAGTATGCTTGTGGCGACATAGACATAGAAGAGATGCTGACGATTCATCAGGTACGGAGTATAGGCTAATTTAGCTGGGAAGTCAATTGCCCGTTGGATTTTGGCCTAGTACCCTTGGCCCATTGACGTAGTACCTTTGCTCTATTACAATCTAATCGGACAGGGTGACCACTGTTGCATACTGTGGACGGGAAGGATGCAATGAGTGGGTCAACATTTTCTGTATCTACTGAACGAGCAGGTTGGGAGGAGGCGTCCCAACCAGCTCGTTTGCGTTCCCCTTTCCTGCGCTTTATGATTTGGTGTGCGGTTTTGGTATTTTGGTACAGGAATGTGGACTGGCGCGCCCGACGTCCTCTTTTGGTTCGAGTCGCCGCTCATCTCAGCGTTCTTGCTCTTGTTCTCGCCACCATCTTTTTTGTCGGCGTGGAAATTCCTGCGCCACGCACGCGCGTCTCTGCTGCCGGTGGTCCGTTCAGTATCGATGCGGCGTCTTTTGCGGTGCCCTCCCCGCTAAGAAAAGGGCAGCAGCAAGCGCCGCTATTTGACTCGCGTGACTGGTCCGCCCCTGTAGACGTTCGTATCGTTTCCCGGTTGCCCGTTCTGCACACCATCGTACCTGAGCGACCACGTGCACAGGTTATGATCTACACCGTTCAACGGGGGGATACTCTATCCGGCGTCGCCGCCCGATTCGATCTATCGCTGCGCACGATTATCTGGAGCAACCGTGAAGCGCTACGAGGTGTCCCCTGGCTGATCAGACCAGGATTGGAGCTCTTCATCCTCCCTGTGGACGGTGTCTATCACACGGTTCGCGATGGAGAGACAGTGGCGAGTATCGCGGCTGTCTATGATGTAGATGCCGCGGATTTGTACAACGAGTGGAACGATCTCAACTGGGGGAGACAGCCGCGCAAAGGCCAACGGCTCGTCGTGCCCGGCGGCAAGGGGGGGGCGTTACCTTGGCAGCCGCCGGTCAGATACGCTAAGCCTGGACTTGCCACGCGCCGTTACGAGGTCTGCGACGGTGAGGTAGTTGAGGGGCCAGGAGGGCACGGCTGGTTCACGTATCCGACCGGTCGATCCGAGATTTCGGGGTGGGTTTTCCACGACCGACGTTGCCCCATGCATATTGGGCTCGACTATCGCTGTAAGGTGGGGGATTCCATATACGCGGCCGATAATGGGGTGATCACCAAGGCCGGTTGGTATGGCACGTACGGTATCCTGGTCGAGATCAACCACGGCAGCGGCTTTATCACGCGCTACGCCCATTTCAGCGGCGCCACTGTTGAATGCGGAGATTCGGTCTATCAAGGTGACTTGATCGGCTATTGTGGTAACACGGGCTGGTCCAGTGGGTCCCACCTGCACTTTGAGATTCGTCACAACAATGTGCCCCAGGATCCACAGATCTATTTGCCCCAGTTGGATCAAGGGTAGCACGGCCTCAATCTTCCGCAGCAATTACTTTTTACCAACCCTTGTGGCGAAGGACGATGATCTCTGCCGGTGGCCTGTCGACAACCGTCAGCGTTGCGCCATCGTGCGTCAGGTGGAGGGAGCCTGTTGGCACAGGCGCATCTTCCTGCTCCCAGGTCTCGCCATCGTTAGTGCGCAGCACCAGGGCTTTTCCTCCACCGCTCTCGATGCTCAGGACGACGAGCCCGTGGTCGGCATCTGTGAAGCGTATCGCAGTCAAGGGGAGTTCGTAGGCGGTCACGATCTTGCCGCTCAACCCCAGGGTTTGCCGCGACCAACTCTGACCGCCATCTCGGGTGGTGTACAACGCGCAGCTATCGTCCAGCAGATGCCCGTCCGTCGCCGTGCGCAGCGAGATCCCGGCTAGGGTCGCGATATCCTCGGGCAGTGTGAGCTCGGTCCAGGTTTCCCCTCCGTCGGCGGTAGCCCACAGACGCTGCCAGTTTCTGGTAGCCACCCAACCGGTATGCACGTCCAAGAAGCTGATGTACGGCACCGTGGTGCCATTGCCGACGCTTGAGGCAGTGGCATGCCAGGTTCGACCGCTGTCGGTGGACAGGCGAACTTGGCCGTTGCGCCCACTCGCCCAGATCACGTCCTCGTCCACGATGTCCAGTCCATCCAGGTCCAAGGAGTTATTTTCTCCGCTTTCCCACGTCTGCCCTCCATCGGTGGTGTAGAGCGGGTCGCCGGCGTGTCCCACCGTCAGGCCGAATTTATCGTCTCGGAAGGCCGCCGTAAAGGCAAATTGCGAGATGCCCGTCCGGTGTATGATTTCCCAAGAGCTTGTGTTGGCTTGTGTTGTTGGCGTCGATTGGGCTGTGGGCGCCAGCGAAAATGTCACGGGCACACAGCTTGTCAGCAGGGTCAATGAAAACAGGGTCAGTAGAATGTAGGAATGTCTCACTTGTTTCCCCTTCCCTTGATTTCAAAACCACACCTGTGGTATTTTGAGGGTATGATACCACGACTGTAGTTTTTGTCAAGCGCCTGTTCGAATGAGGAGAGGGCTTGGGGCAAATGGCAATTGAGGGGAAGAGCTTATGGTTCCTGGTAGCGGAGCACGGCGGCTCGTTGACCGCTCGTTCCGGTGACTGTCAACGTCTTGCCGTCGTGCGACAGGTGATGGTAGTAGATCGATCCTCTGATCTCTGGTAGGGAAGGGATCTGTTCCCGCTGCCAAGTTTGCCCGCCGTCGGATGTGCGCGCAACCCAGGTCTGCCCGATTTGTCCATCGGCGACGCTGGAAAAGACGACGATGCCGTGGTCGGCATCGAGGAAGCGCATCGTCGTGGTGGCATTACACTGGCTCAACAGCCGCTCGCCTTGCTCCAGTCCTAGGCTGTGAGTCTCCCACGATTCTCCAGCGTCGTGTGTGACGAGCAAGTTGCCTTTGTCGTCTAGCACGTATCCGTCCACGGTTGTCCGGCGTGCCACCGTCGTGATGCGTTGCCCCCTCTCTGGCAGAGCGATCTCTGTCCAGTTCGTGCCGCCATCCTCGGTCGCCAGGAGCCGCCAGGGCGTGGCAGACCAGCCGGTATGGGCGTCCAAAAAGCTCAGGAATCGGCACTGGTAAGGGTAGGTGGCCATTTGTTCGGTGATGGATTGCCAGGTCTGGCCTCCATCTGTGGTCCGGCAAACAGAGTTTTCGCTCCCGCACTGCCAGGCGATCTGTTCGTCCACGACGTCCAGGCCAAAGCAGTATGACATCGCCCAGGATTGGCACTCGCAGCCTGGATCGCCCGGTGACTCGCACTGGTCGTCCAGTGTGTTCCAGGTCTGGCCACCGTCGCTGGTGTAGCGCGCGAGGCCGTCCAGTTGTTGCACGATGATACCAAACTGCTCGTCGGAGAAGCCGGCCAAGGCAACCTGCCGGTCGAATTCCAGCAGGCGTATGACCTGCCAAGGGCTGCCATCTTGATTGATGGTGGCAGGCGGCACATTGCTCGCGTTGACGGATATATTGGGGCCTACCCCTGCGACAACGGCTAGGATGCTGATGGCGATCACTGCCCACCACCAGCGGGGCGTCTCGATTCGGACAGCCGAGCCGTTCAGTAGCCGCCGCACGCGCCTTTCGAGGTCGGACATGCTTCCTGCTATGCTGGCGACCGTGGCTGGCAGGGCATAGTGCGAGGGCCAGCCGGCGACCTCGACCAGGCATCGGGCCAGCGCCAGTCCGGAGCCCGTGTAACGGGCTGCGCGATCGTCCGCCAGGTACTCGGCGCATTCTTGGATGTGGTGACGAGCGAGACGATGCAACGGTTGGAAGAAGAACAAACCCTCGAGGACGTGGCTTATCGTCAGCCACAGGGGGTCGCGCCGCTTCACATGAGCGAGCTCGTGGGCCAGCAGGCTTTCTTGCCGATCGGCGTTGAGTTGGGTCACGCGCTGGGGCAGGCAGATTTCTCGAGAGTTGAGGGTTATCGGACGGGAGATGCGCGGGGTGCAGGTCAGATGCACGGGTCTGCGCACGCCTGCTACTCGACATAGCCGGGTGAGTGCGTCGATGAGCGATTGGGCGCGGATATCACGGCGGTCTTTGAGCGTAACATAGAGCTGGTGCCTGATGTGGCCCAGGCGCAGCATAGCTGCTGTCACCCCTACCAACCAGAGTCCCAGTATCCATCCGGCACCAATTTGAAGTGCGGCAGCCAGGTCGGACCAGGGTAATGACGGTGCCTGATTGGCAAAATCTGTGGCTTGCTCGTTTACTTCGGCCTCGGCCGCCGCGTTCCGACTCGACAGTCCACGGCGATCCTGTGAGGGGTCGACAGCGTCGGTGTTGGGAGAGGCAAGTGTTACCTGAAACGTAGGGGGTTGTTCCTGAACCTGTGGCTCGGTTAGCGGGTTCGACGGGAGGTTGACTCGTCCTGTCAGGGGGCTTATACCCAGGGTGATTTGAAGCGTGGCTGTGAGTATGCCGCCGGCCAGTGCGGTCTTCCAAATGATCTCTTTCAGTCGGTATGGCCGCACGTACCGCGTGCACAGCCATGCCAAACCTAGCAACAGCGTGCTGTGAGCTGCGTAGGTCAATAGCCAGCCTACGCTGCCTAGCAGAACTATGGTCCACACGGACATCTGGTCGCCAATTGCTCCCATTGCCTTTCTTATTCTTTGGACTCGATCAATGCTTGGAGACGTACCAGATCCTCGTCGTCGACTTCTGCCTCACTGATCAGGTGGTACACCAGATCAGCTGGGTTACCGTGGAAGAATTGGTCGATGAGGTCGGTGAGCTGTGATCGACGCACCTCGCTTTGCGATACCAAGGGGCGGTAGACGTACTGCCGTCCTTCGGTACGATGGGTCAGCAGGCCATACTTTTCAAGACGTGAAAGCAAGGTGGCGACGGTTGTCGTGGCCAGTTGTCGCTCCTCTTGCAAAGCGGCGTGTACCTGTGAGACGGTGGCTTCACTCTGTTGCCACAGGACCTGCATGACGTCCATTTGTAGGTTGGTTAATTCTCTGGCGTGTTTTTTCACGAGACAACCTCCATGGGTCAGAAGCAAGCGACTAGATGGGCGGCAAAGACTTTACAGCTCGTGGTGCGATGTTGCGGCTATCGTACCACAGATGTAGTTAGGTGTCAACTTCAAGGGCGTTTGTTATTGTTCGGCCGGCAGAATGCCCAGTGCTTGCGCTTTGGTGACGGCCTGCACACGCCTATTGACACACAGCTTGCTATAGATGTTGCTGACATGTACTTTGGCCGTGCCTGGCGTGATGATGAGTTTCTGGGCGATCTCGCGGTTTGTGAGGCCTTCGGCCACGAGGGCGAGCACCTCGAGTTCGCGTCTGGTGAGTGATTCAGCAAAAGAAGGTTGTGAATCAGAAGATTCGAGGGAAAACGCCGCTGATTGTGTAGATGGCTTTACTTGGGGCTGGGGTGGGGTACGTTCCTTGGTGTCGGGTTGTTCACCGGAGCCTGCTTTAGCCTGTGTGGCGTGGGGGGAGGGAGTTGGCGCGTGGGGGGGCGTGCGTCTGGAGAGTAGGCGCTTTCGAACAGATGACAGATAGGGTTGAATCAACCAGCCTGCTACGATGACGAGCGCCAAGCCTAACACTAACCGGGTAATGGCTGGAACGGATAATCTCCCACCGTTTTGTGCCGTTTGCTGTGTCTCGATAACCTGGCTGCTGTCCAAATGCTTGATCAGCGACGCGAGTTGATTCGGGTTGAGGGTCCCCTCCACTATGTTTTGAGCCTCGATCAGGTAACGCTGTTTTTCTGCCCTGGCTACTTCTTCCGAGAGGATGCCGCGTTCTTTTAGGTCATCCACAGTGGCCACCTTGTATTTGATCTCGATCAGGGCCTGAATGTGCGACTCGCTGAACGTGGTTTGGGCTTTGGCCAGGTAGCGCCGCCTTTCCGCTTCGGCTATTTCTTCCGAGAGGATGCCTCGCTGTTCCAGGTCGTCCACGGTGGCCACTCTATGTCCAAGTTCGGCCAACGCTAGAGACTCGGCCTGGCTCATGCCTGCTGGCGTGGGCCAGTTGTAGAAAGCGGCGGCAAGAAGCAAGCCGAACAGGATCGCAAATCCGATGATTGCGCCAACCGTTTTTCTCACGACGCTACTTTCCTCTTCAAACACACGTGTACTGTACTTGCCTTAGCTGGTGGGGCGACAGCTTCGGTGGTTGGTGGGCGTATTTGCAACGTGACACCCATCTTACCACATTCTGGATGCTATGGCAACTACATCTGTAAAGCGACGGTGTCGTATCTATCAGGAGGGATATCTTGCAGACAAATATCCCTTTCAGGCTGTAGGTATATGTCGTAAGGTATACGGCCGTGAATCTGGTTTGAATTGCCCTTTTCTGTCACGCATCGTATAATGTGATGCCTGAATCCCACGGAAGGAACGTTGACTTATGAGCGAGACGGTGCTTCCCATTGTCCTGATCAGCCCCGAAGCCAAGGCGGCCCTGGAGACCGAGACCGAGAGCACGAGCGCCAGCGGCGACATCGTGGGGGGATTGCTCTTTGGATACTTGCTGGATGAACGCAGGCGATTGGTCGTCGCGTCGGTCAAGCCTCGGCCGGAGGTTTGTTTTGGAGAGCGCGAGTTTTGCCTCGACCAGTCGCGCACGTCACAGCAGCTCCGTGCGGCGCGGGAGCGGGCCTCCCAGCAGGTCGATTACTGCGGGGTGTGGTACGTTCATCGCACACCTACCGGCGAGCTGACCGACGACGAGTGGGTGCAGGCCCAGCGGGTGCTCGAAGATCCGGACTATCGTTTCAAGGACATGGTCTGCCTGGTGCTCTGCCTCTACGGCGGCGATCTAGAGACCTATGCATTTTTCTTTGATCGGTATCGCGCTGCCCGAGGACAGTTGCCGGTGCCGACGGCGTTAGAGCTCACGACGGGGGAATATTCAGAGGAACCTCAGCCGAAGAAAACGCGGCAGGCCCCGACACCGCCTCCACCGGAGCCAAAGGATTGGTACAAGCATCCCGAGATCGCCGAGCGATTGGAGGTGGAGCACAAATGGCTGGTGCAGCGCTATCGTGTCGAGTCCTCTGTGGCGCCGGATGGGAAGGTGGTCTTTCGGCTGATGCCAAAGAGTGAGCACCAGGATGTAGTCTTTTATCTGGCCTGCGGCCCAGGTTTCCCCGACAAGGCCCCGGTGGCTTTTCTGATCGTTCGTGGTGATCGCTATCCCCTGTTGAGCCCGACCCTAAACGAGTGGACGGCGGACAACTGGCTGTACGAGGTGGCCGACAGTTTGGTCGAGTGGCAGGTCAAATTGCTCGATCAACAGGTGGCCGCAGCCGAGGAAGCAATAGAGCAGGGCAGGTACAAAGCCGCCTCCGATCGCCTGGCCATGGTGCTGCTGATCAACCCCCGCATGCCCGGCGCCGCCCGCTTGCTGGCGCGGGCAGAGTCCGAGATGTCGAGAGAACAAGACACATAGGCCCCCGCTTGACGTCGGTAGTCATCTCTGCGAATCTTTGCACAACCTCCGCATTTCCCCGACACAATCTTCACATTTCCGTGCTAAGCTGGATGCGGTTTCCAATTGTCGCCTCACAGGTTGGGGCATCCGGCAGGGATGCTCTCAGGTATAGGTTGTTTGGGATGGAGGGATGAAGTATAATGCAAGTTGACATCGCTCAAAGGACGCAGATCGTTATGCCAATCTCCGAGGTTGCTCCGCGCCTACCGTATCACGATACCGTGCGCTTGTTGATGGACACCATCCGCCGGGCGGTGGTGATCGATACCTGCAAGCTGGAGCTGATCCTGGCTGCGCTGCTGGCCCAGGGGCACGTGCTGCTGGAGGATGTGCCCGGCATCGGCAAGACGCTGGCGGCCAAGGCACTGGCGCGCTCGGTGCACGCCACCTTCAAGCGCATTCAGTGCACCCCCGACCTGTTGCCCAGCGACATCACCGGCAGCGCCATCTACAACCAGCGCGAGCAACGGTTCGAATTCGTGCCGGGGCCGGTTTTTGCCAACGTGGTGCTGGTGGACGAGATCAACCGCGCCTCGCCGCGTACCCAATCCAGCCTACTGGAGTGTATGGAGGAGAGCCAGGTGACCAGCGACGGCTTCACCCACACGCTGGAGCCGCCCTTCTTTGTCATCGCCACGCAGAACCCCATCGAGGTGGCGGGCACCTTTCCTCTGCCGGAGGCGCAGTTGGATCGCTTTCTCGTCATGCTCGACCTGGGCTATCCCGAGTTCGCGGACGAGGTGATGATTTTGGAGTGGGAGGAGCACACCGACCCACTGGAGGCCGTCGAGCCGGTGCTGGACCTGGCCGATATCCTGGTCTTGCAGGAGGCCGCCCTGGCCGTCGACGTGGTGCGGCCGCTCAAGGAGTACATGGTGCGGCTGATCGCGGCCACGCGCACGCACCCTGACGCGGTGCTGGGCGTTAGCCCGCGCGGCGGCGTGGCCCTGCAGCGCTGCGCGCAGGCCCTGGCCCTGATCCACGGGCGCACCTTTGTCACCGCTGACGACGTCAAGACCGCCGCCCCCGCCGTGATGGCCCATCGCTTGTTGACCCGCGACCGCCGCTCCGAGACGGCGCGAGAGATCGTGGCCCAGGTGATGGGCACGGTTCCTGTGCCGGTGGATTAGTCGTTAAATGATCCGTTCGCTTCTTCGTCCCGTAACGGACTGCCTCAAATACCACCTCTCGCTGCCCACGGCGCGCAGCGTCACGCTTCTGGTTGCGGCTTTCTTGCTCTATCTGTTCGGCAACCAGACACAGGTGGGTTGGATGTTTGTCATGTCGGCGCTGCTGGCCGGGACGGTGCTGGCGGCCTGGATGCTCAACCGCCACTCGCTGCGCGGTGTCGAGATCGAGCGTAAGGTTGGGGCATCACCAAATGCCGAACTGTACGAGGGTGAGGCAGTGGCGGCCAAGCTGACGTTTCGCAACGCTGCTCGTCTCCTCGCGGCCCAGATCCGTGCCACTGAGCGTTGTCCCCTGGCCGGGCTGAGCAGCCCGCAGCGCAGACTGGACTTGTTCGTGCCGCTGCTTCTGCCCCGACGTGGCGGCGCGGATTTCGAGTACGAGGTCGAGATCGACCGCCGGGGCGTGCACGAGTTTCCGCCGCTGGAGCTGACCTCTCGTGCGCCCTTTGGCTTTTTCCGCCGCCACCGCCGCATCGACCGGCCCACGCGTGTGCTCGTCTACCCCGAGGTGCGGCGGCTGCGCCACCTTCGGCTGCTCGATCACCGCCTGGCACTGGAGGTCGTCCGCCCGCGTGCCGGGGTGGGGACCGAGATCCTCGGCGTGCGCCCGTTCCGCAGCGGCGACTCGCCCCGCCGCATCCACTGGCGCTCTGTGGCCCGCACCGGGCGACTGATCAGCAAGGAGTTTGTCGACGAGAGTCGTCCCGGCCTGACATTGATTTTGGACGTGTGCAAGCATCCTTACCCGCTGACGGCGGGCAAGCATACGCCCTTCGAGTGGGCGGTCAAGGTCGCCGCCTCCATCGGCGACTACACGCAGCGGCGCGGCTACCCCTTGCATCTCCTGGCCGACGAAGACGCCTGGCCGCCGCCCAGCGGGCACGTTGCCCGCCTGCCGCTGCTAGAGTACCTGGCGCGGGTGAATCCCACCGGCAGACGGCCCTTGACAGACATCCTGGATCGGGAGTCGCCGTTCATCACACCGTGCGTAGCCACAATCCTGCCCTGGCCTGATGAGACCGTCTTGGAGCCTCTGATCGCGTTGCGCCGTCGCGGGCTGGCGGTGTTTGCTATCCTTCTTGATCCCTCCTCTTTCCCCGCCGGCGGGCCCGCGGCCGGCCCTTTGGCCGACGAGATGCGCGCCTCCGATCTCGAGGTCAGCCTGGTGCGGTTTGGAGAGGATTGGCGAGAGCAGCTTGATCCTGTGGAGCAGATTGCCAATTTGCCCGGCAAGGTGGAGGATTATGCTTACGCTGGCGAGAAAATCGCCCACTAGGAATATCCTGGGCAAGCTTTTCGTGCTCTTTGCCTACGGCATGGCCGCCCTTTGTACGTGGGTGGTGGTCATGCTATTCATGAAGTGGCCCTATGGATGGGCGACCTGGATCCCCGTGGTCTGTTTGGGCGGCGCTGCGGTCTTTTTCGCCTGTGTGCCCAAGCTCACTGTCGGGATCAGGCGCTACATCAAGCGCCAAAAGATCGAGCCATCCATCCGCCTGCGCCTGCTGGCCTTCGTCGCACAGGTGGTCGGCGTGCTCTCTCTGGGCTACGGGACGGGTCTGTGGGGCATAGCCGCTTTTTCTGCCATCGTGCTGGCTCTGGGGCACCTGTATTCCTATCGATACCGCGCCAAGCCCAAACGCTGGGTGCGCATCGTGATTTTCGTGCTGTTTCACCTGACGTTTGGCTGGGCCTACTTGGGTATCGTCAATGCCTGGCCGCAGCCTCAGGCTCAGTTGGCGATGCTGGCCATGGCGGTCGTGAGCTGGGAGTTGTTCAAGCGGCTCAATCTCTACTCTGCCATGGGAATGGGGCTGATCAATTTATACGCTGCCTGCACGCTGAGCCGCGATCTGGTCTTTGGCGGTTTCCTGACGGCCTATTTTGGCGTGCTGCTGGCGTTCCTGTGGTGGGCCGATTCCGAGGACGGCAAGCGCAGCAATCCCATCGTCGTAAAACACAGATTTGTCTCAGCGGGCGTCTCACGCATCACGCCAGGCAATCGATGGTTGCCTGCATCCCGTTTTACGTTTTACGCCTTACGTTTCACGCTCGTCCTCGTCCTCGCTGGTGTCATCATCTTTGTGTTCTACCCTCGCTTCGCTGGCGTGCCCATCGCGCCGCTGCTGACGATCCGCGCGCCGCTGCAGGGCCAGCCGCCCTCAGAGATCATCAACCCGGCGGTGCCGGTGGTGCAGATCGAGGGCTGGTCGAACGAATCGAGCGATTATTACTACGGCTTTGATAGCCAGTTGGACCTGGGGTATCGCGGCGGGCTGAACGACACGCTGATGATGTACGTGCGCAGCCCGGTGTGGAGCTACTGGCGCAGCCATGCCTTCGATCGCTACGACGGGCGGCACTGGGCGCAATCGAGCCGGGACTTGAAGCCTATCGAGCCTGCGGGTTCGTATTACTTTAGGTTCATCTATCCCTTTCCCTCTGGCGATTATTTTGTGCAGACCTATTACATCGAGCGGCCGATGCCCAACCTGGTGTATGCCGGGGGCAAACCCACCGATATGATATTCCCTGCCAATAGGGTCTCGATGGATTTCACCGGCGGCATCCGCGCGCCCCAAGCGTTGCAACCGGACATGGCTTACTCGGTTTGGTCGATCCGCCAGGATTTCGATCCTGAGACGCTGCGGGCTGCCGGGGCAGAGTATCCGGCTGACATCGCTGAAACCTACCTGCAATTGCCGGACACGGTCACCGAGCGCACGCGGGAGTTGGCACGCGACCTGACGCGCGGCGCACCGACGGCGTACGACAAGGCCGTGGCGCTGCGCGACTACCTGCGCGAGGCGTACCCTTACAATCCATTCCCGCCTCCACAGGTACAGGACGCTGACGCCGTCGATCAGTTCCTGTTTGTCGATAAGGAGGGGGTGTGCGAGCATTACGCCTCGGCGATGGTCGTCATGCTGCGCAGCCTGGGCGTGCCTGCCCGGCTGGCGGCGGGTTACGGCAGCGGCACGCATAATCCCATCACCGGGTTCTACGAGGTGCGGGCCAAGGATGCCCACGCCTGGGTAGAGGTCTATTTCCCCGAGCAGGGCTGGGTGCCCTTCGATCCCACGCCCGGTTGGACGCGCGACCCCTACTCGGGCCCGATGCGGCGCTGGCTGTTCTCAGGGGCGACCGAGCGGTTTGGGATGGGAGGGCTGACCTCTTCCGCTTCGCAGATCGGCGCGGCCGGGGCGGCCCTTTTGGGCGCGCTCTCCGGACCGCTGAGCGTGATCGGGGCTGTCATCGGCGCATTGGGCGCGGTGGTCGCGCTGGGGTGGGGGAGTTGGGCTCTGTGGCAATGGTGGCGGGCCGGGCACCCGCCGCGTTTTCGCGGACTGCACACGCATCCCAACCGGCGGCGCATCTTTGCTGCCTATCGCCGTGCCCAGCGTCGTCTGCGCTCCCGCCGCGCCCTCCCGCAGACGGTACAGGAGCACGCCGCCACTCGCCCCGAGCTGGCGGAACTGGCCGCCGCGGTGGACGTGGCTGCCTACCGCCCCGAGCCGCCGGACGGGGGGTTGGTGGAGGCAGTGCGGGAGTGGCTGCGCGGGCTGCGAAGAGGTAGGACGCAGATGCGTTCTTACAGAGCGGATGCAGATGAACGCTGATTTAAACTGCCTGGCATCTCGCAGGTGCCGGGCAGTTGAGTTTTGAGCTATCTCAAACTCAACGCCCGGTAAGGCGAGCCGGGCCAGTTTTCCAGCGTCACCGGCGTGTCGTCGAACCAGGTGGTGTAGACGGTGGCCAACTGGTTATCCGCCTTTAACGCCAGCAGCGTCATGTTGACCAGATCGCGGAAGGCGGAATCCCCCGGCGCTACTCCCAGCGCCAGCGGGACGTGGGTCAGATGCAGCGGCAGCACGCCGATGCCCTCGACGGTGTAGGATGGCCCCAGCAGATCGGCGCGGTCGTCGGCGATGGCGATCACGCGGCCCTCTTGCAGCGCCGCGATGGCTGCGTCGAGGGACGGCTGCGGCAGCGTCGTTACCGAGATGCCCGCGTCGCGCGCGGCGGCCATCAGCACCTCGTCGCTTCCGCTTCCCTCGACGACGGCGATCTGTTGCCTGTCCAGGCTCGCTAGGTCGGTGATCACTGTCCCGGCCCGCACCATCAACCCCTCGCCCGCATTGTACGTCGTCAGGCTAAAGTCGATCTCCATCTCGGCGGCGCGGGTATGCGTCAGACCGCCGATCAGCAGGTTGGCCTTGCCATCGCGCAGCATCTGCCGGCCCTCTTCTTCGGATGACGCGCGGATGAAATCGACCGCCGTCGCGTCGCCCACCCAGCGGGCGGCCATCTGGCGCACCAGGCTGGCCTCGTATCCGGCTGGCGCGCCGGAGGCGTCAAAGTAGGCGAAGGGTGCGTGGTCGACCACGGCGGCGATCACGCGGCCCCGCTCCTGGACGGCGGCGACGTTATCGAGGACGTTGGCGGTGTAGGGCGCCTCTGCCAGCACGGGTGTTTCCTTCCCTGGCCAGCTCTCGACGACGGGCGGGTACTCCGGCCCGAACCGGCTGCTGTACAGGTCGGCATACGTGCCGTCGGCGACCATGTCTTGGAAGGTCAGGTTGACCAGGTTGGCGAAGAACGGGTCGTTCTCCGGATAGGCGAACGCCATTGGGGTGGTCGTATATTGCCCCACGATGGCCGAGTCGGGGAACAGGTGCCGGCCCATGAACAGCTTGAACCGCAGGTCGGCTACCGCGTCCACGTCTCCCCGACTCAATGCGTCCACGGCTTCGTCAAAGCGGTCATACGCCCGGATCGTCGGCGTATACTCGACGGTCGCCCACAGCACATTCTCGGCGCCCGACCAGGCCTCGACCCCTATCGGTCGTCCAGCTAGGCTCACTGGGTTGTTTAGGACCTCTGCATCGACGGCGCGCACCAAGAGTGCCTGGCCGTCGATAAAGTAGGGTAGAGAAAAGTCCGCGCCGCCTTCCTGGTCCTGCGTGTGGGTGAGAGCCGTGACGACGACATCCACGTCCCCGGCCTGTAGGTGTTCGACGGCGGTGTCGGTGCGCACCTGGCGAAATTGAACTGCCTCAGGGTCTCCCAGCCAGCGGCGGGCGAGCTCGTGCCCCATGTCGACGCCGAAACCGGCCACTTCTCCCACGTCGGTCACGTAGCCGAACGGGGGCAGGTCGTAGCGGATGCCGACGACGAGATAGCCGCGCGCCCGGATGCGCGCGCCGGTGGTGAGGTTTTCCTCCAGCGGGGGCGCCGTCGGCGGGGGCGGCGTGTCGGTGGGTATGAATGGCACGGTGGCCTCTGGGGGTTCTCCGTTGGTGCATGAGGCCAGCAAGAGGGCGATGATTAGAAGCCAGACGATACGTCTCATTCAGAATCTCCTGTGTACAAGCGATTTTTGTGGATGTACGCTTCCACTGCCGGTGGTACCAGGTAGCGCAACGGTAGTCCACAGCGCACGCGCCGCCGCAGATTAGTGGCAGAGATGTCGAGGCGGGGCGTGTCCAGCCAGACCAGCCGGTCGCGGATTTCGGGCACGGTTTGCTCCAGCTCGCTCAGATCCACTTCCCAGCCGGGGCGTGGCATGACGGCCAATCGAGCCTGCTGCACGATGCTGGCCGGGTCGTGCCAGGCGGCGAGTTGCGCCAGGCTGTCGCCGCCGATCACAAAGAGCAACTCGGCTCCTGGATATGCTTCTCGCAGCAGCGCCAGTGTGTCGGTGGTATAGTGCGGGCCGGGTCTGTCCAGGTCCACGCGGGAAAGGAAGAAATTGGGGTTGTCGGCGATGGCCGCCTCCACCATCGCCGCGCGGTGGTGGGCCGCTGTGATGTCCCGATCGCGCTTGAGGGGCTGCTGTCCCGCCGGGACGAGGAGCACGCGGTCGATCCGCAACTGCACGCGGGCGTTCTCGGCCAGCACCAGGTGTCCGTAGTGCGGCGGGTCGAAGGTCCCGCCCAGGATGCCCAGGGATCGGGGATTGGAGATTGGAGATTGGGGGTTTGTCATTCTTCCCATACGAGTTCTTGGTCGCTGATGTGGACCGTGTCGCCAGACTCTACGCCGGCCTCCTCCAGCGCCTCGGTGATGCCCAGGCGATCCAACGTGCGTTGAAAACGATGCACCGCCTCGTCCAGATTCCATACTGTCATCGTCGCGATTCGTTCTATGCGTATGCCGTGCACGCGCCACTCGTCCTCCGCCTCCCGTTCGATGGTGAACGCATCCTCGTTTTCTCCCGGGCGGAAGACGGGCAATTCTCGTGCAACGGGCTCCTCCGGTAGCTCGGCCAGCACCTGTGCTGCGCGGTAGAGCAGTTCTCGCGTGCCCTCGCGCGCCAGCGCGGAGATGGCCATCGGCTCGATCTCCTGTGATTTGAGTGCCTTTTCGATCTGTGGCCAACGCTCGCGCACCTGGGGCTCGTCCAGCTTGTTGAGCACGACCAGTTGAGGTTTTTCCGCCAGGCCGTGGCCGAACGCCTCCAGTTCGCCGTTGATGGCGGCAAAATCTGCCAGGGGATCGGTGGACAGGCCATTGAGGAGGTGGATCAGCACGCGGGTGCGCTCGATGTGGCGCAGGAACTCGTGGCCCAGGCCCTTGCCCTCGGACGCGCCCTCGATCAGGCCGGGGATGTCGGCCAGGACAAAGTCGGTTTCGTTATCCAGCACGACGACGCCGAGGTTGGGTTGCAGGGTGGTAAACGGATAAGGGGCGATCTTGGGACGGGCGGCAGTCACCGCTGCCAGCAGCGTCGACTTGCCCGCGTTGGGCACACCCACCAGGCCCACGTCGGCCAGCAGTTTCAGCTCCAGCCGTAGGTTGCGCTCCTCACCAGGCTGGCCATGCTCGGCGACGCGCGGGGCTTGGTTGGTGGAGGTGGCAAAGCGGGCGTTCCCCCGCCCGCCGCGCCCTCCTCGGGCCACGATCAATTCCTGCTCGGGCTCGGTCAGGTCGCCCAGCAGGTCGCCGCTGTCGGCGTCGTAGACGACGGTGCCAGGAGGGACGGGAACGCGTACATCTGCTCCGGCTGCGCCGTGCTGATTCTTGCCCCGGCCGTGCTGGCCGTTCTTGGCCTTGAAATGGCGCCGCCTGCTGA
Source organism: uncultured Anaerolineales bacterium (assembly GCA_964551295.1). Lineage (GTDB taxonomy): Bacteria > Chloroflexota > Anaerolineae > B4-G1 > B4-G1 > JAFGED01. The sequence continues at coordinate 24,743 of CAZKDJ010000024.1, forward strand.
AGCGGTAGAGTGTGTTGAGGTGGGTGTCCACGGCGAGCAGAACGTCGCCGCCCTTGCCGCCGTCGCCGCCGGCCGGCCCGCCAAAGGGGACGTACTTCTCGCGTCGGAAGGCGACGCAGCCGTCGCCCCCATCCCCGGCTTTGACATAGATATCGACCTCGTCGTAAAACATTGCCGCAAGGATACCCTAAACGTGGCGGATGTCAAGGGAGTTGGAGATTTGGAGATTGGTGGATTAGAGATTGGGAGATTCGTATTTCAATTTCTCAGTCTTTGATCGCTAAATTTGAAATCTCGTGCAATTTGATTTGCCGGGTGATCTGTGCTAAACTGAACCCACGTTGGCGGCGATTTCCACTGTGGGAGGGTTCTTACACACCGGGAAGGGAGCAGCCATGGTCGTGCAAGCCAAGATACTGGTCGTGGACGACGACGCACTCGTCTGTAGCTACCTGGAGCAAGTGCTGACGCACGAAGGGCATTGGGTCTTGGCCGTGGAGAGCGGTGAGGCTGCACTGGCGTGTATTGCCGCTCAGGAGTTTGATCTGGCGCTGATCGATTTAAAGATGGACGGCGTCGGAGGGATGGAGGTTCTGACGGCGATGCGCCAGCAGTGGCCGGATACGATCGTTATCTTGCTCACCGGCCACCCTACTCTGGAAACTGTATTCGAGGCATTGAAGCAAGGCGCCTACGATTATATGTTCAAGCCCTGCCGCATACCCGAGTTGCGCGAGAGTGTGGGCAAGGGACTGGCCCAGCGCCGGCAGTTGCTACAGCAACGTGAGCCTTCTGCAGAAAGGCCAAGTCCGTCGGCCCAGGGCGAGTAGCTTGGCCAAGTCACTTTTCCCGCCGTTTGTCTGTTTGTTTTTGCGCGCTACGTCATCTGAACTGAGGAAAGCTGTCGTTGCCCGAGAATGAGCCTCACTTGGTACTGATCGACGGTTCTCGTCTCATCGTCGAAGCTTGCGCGCAGGCCGGGGCCGACGTCTACGTCGGCTACCCCATCACCCCGGCCAGCTTGATCTACACCTATGCCAGCTGCCGGTTTCCCTCGCTGCTGCCTGCCCCAGACGAGATCACCGTCGTGCACTGGATGGCGGGCCTGTCGGCCGCAGGACGTCTTCCGGTCACGGCCACTTCCTTCCCCGGCCTGGCCCTGATGGTGGAGGGGATCAACATGGCGGTTATGATGGAGCTGCCGATGCTGATCGTGCTGGCGATGCGCCTGGGCCCCTCCACCGGCGCCGCCACGTGTGGCGGGCAGGGGGAGTTGCTGCTCCTGAGAGGGCTCATCTCCGGCGGCTACACGCTGCCTGTGTTCTGCATCGCCGATGCGGGCGATTGCTGGCAGCTGCCGCCGTTGGCGCTCCAGGCTGCGGTCGATTTGCGCAGCCCGGTCGTCCTGCTGACTTCGAAGGAGATGGTGATGACCCAGCGCAGCTTTGACCTGGATCGCTTGGCGCAGATTGCGCCGGTGAAACGGACTTTTTACGACAGCCCGGCTCCCTACCGCTCCTACGATCCCGGTGATGGGCTCGTGCCGCCGTTTCTGCCCGTCGGCAGCGGCGAGCACCAGGTACGGCTGACCGCCTCGACCCACGACGAATGCGGTATCCTGCGCCCCGTCTCCGATGCGGTGCTGGCAAACACGCGCCGCCTGCAGACAAAGATCGAGGCGGGGACGCCCGTGCTCTATGAACTGGACGAGCAGACGGACGCAGAGACGCTGGTGGTGACGTATGGCATTACCGCGGGGGCGGCGCGTGAGGCGGTGACAGCCCTGCGGGGGCTGGGAGAGGCAGTCTCTCTGCTGGTGGCGCGGACGCTCCTGCCCATTCCCGACGTCTATTGCGAGATCCTCGATCGCTATTCTCGCGTCGTCGTGGCGGAGGAGAATCTGGAGGGGCAGTTGGCCCATTTGCTCTACGGTCACCGGCGGCCGCCGGGCGTGTGCCGGGTGGGCGGGATCGGGCGTATGGTGCGGCCGGAGCAGATCGTCCGGGAGGTGCGGGGCGCGTGAGCGATTTCCTGGTGAGCGCCAGTTTCCCGTATTGCAAGGGGTGCGGCCACCGCTTGACCGCGTGCAGCGTCGTCAAGGCGCTGGAGGCGGCCGGCGCGCGCCCGCTGGACGTGGTGCTGGTCACCGATATCGGCTGCCAGGGCATCGTGGATCGCAACTTTGCCACCCACACCGTCCACGGTCTGCACGGCCGGTCGACGGCGCTGGGAGCCGGAATCGCGATGGAGGTGGCGCCGGGCAAGCGGGTGATCGTCTTTATCGGTGACGGCGGGGCGACCATCGGTTTGCAGCATCTGCTGGAGATGGCCCGGCTCAACGTAGACATGACCGTGGTGGTGCACAACAACTTTGTCTACGGGATGACGGGCGGGCAGCCCAGCGGGCTGACGCCGACGGGCTATCGCACGGTGATCACGCCGGAGGGCAACCCGCTGCCCCAGCACGACCTGTGCCGCATGGTGCACGACGCTGGCGCATCCTACGTCCGCCGGGTGATCGGCCAGGGCGATTTTTCCGACGTGATCGGAGAAGCGCTGGAGGTGGAAGGGTTTGCTTTGGTAGAAGTGCTGGAGCTGTGTCCTGGCCACGGGGCCAAGCGCAATCGCGGCCTGCGGTTGCGGGATCTGGCCCAGCGGACCAGTTGCGAGCCGCGGGTCTGGATCGGGGAGCCGCGGGCCCCTTTTCGCCTGGAGCGCCGCAAAGGGCGGCCTTCTCTCTTTGATGAGCTGCCGAGTGTGGATGTCCGCTTTGCGTCCTCATTGGAGGGGCGTATGGCCCTGCTGGTGAGCGGCTCGGCGGGCGAGGGCGTGCAGCGGGCGGCCGAGTTCCTGGCCCAGGCGGCCATCGCCTGCGGCCTGCACGTGACCAAGAAAGGCAGCTTCCCGGTCACCGTGGGGGTGGGGTTCTCGGACGTCGATCTGATCCTCTCACGCGAGCCCATCGACTACCACGGCGTCTCTCAGCCCGATGCGGTGATCGTGGCCTCGGCCGATGGCCTGCGCCACAATATCGAACGCATCCGGGCGATGGACGGCGGGACGGTGTGGATCGATGCTGGGCTGGAAGTGCCGCAGACCGGCGCGCAGTTACGGGCGGTGGATTTACGCGGGCGAGCCGGGCCGCGCAGCGCCGCACTGTACGGCCTGATGGTTTTCGCCCGCGAGACGGGCGTCGTGCCGCCGGAGGCGCTGGCGCAGCTGGTGCGTGAGAGCGACATCGGGGATCGCGTGCCGGAAGAGGTGTTGAGCGGGTGAGCGAGTCGACGGATCAGCGAGTCAGCGAAATAGACTGCTCATTCGCTGACTCGCTGATTCGCATCATCTTGGAGAGGAGCAATGTGTTATGGACTTTAACCTGACCGAAGAACACGAGATGGTCGTCCGCATGGTGCGGGACTTTGCCGAGAGGGAGGTCGCGCCGGTGATCAAGGATTACGACCAGGAGCACAAGGTGCACCGGGACGCGATCCGGCGTATGGGGGAGCTGGGCATCCTGGGCATCTGCATCCCCGTGCGCTACGGCGGGCAGGGGATGGATTACGTCAGCCTGGGGTTGGTGTGCGAGGAGCTGGAGCGGGTGGACACCTCGCTGCGCGTGGTGATGAGCGTCCATGTGGGGCTCAACAGCCTGGGGTTGCTCCAGTGGGCCACGAAGGAGCAAAAGCAGCGCTGGCTGGTGCCCCAGGCGCGCGGGGGGCGGATCGCCACCTACGCGCTGACCGAGCCGGGCGCAGGCTCCGACCCGGTCGCAATGGTCGCCACCGCCCGCCAGGAGGGGGATATTTACGTCCTGAACGGCGAAAAGATGTGGATCAGCCTGGCCGATGTGGCCGACCAGTTCCTCATCTTTGCTAAGACGGATCCGCGCGCCGAGCCGCGCTACAAGGGCATCTGCGCCTTTTTCGTCGAGCGGGAGATGGCGGGCGTGACCACGGGCGACATCTACGGCAAGCTGGGCGTGCGCGCTGGGTCCACCGGCTGGATCAGCCTGGCCGACGTGGAGGTGCCGGTCGAGAACCGGATTGGCGAGGAGGGGGAGGGGTTCAAGATCGCCATGAGCTGCCTGGATAACGGGCGTTTCACGGTGGCTTCCGGGGCGACGGGCCTCATCCGCGCCTGTCTGGAGGCGTCGGTCAAGTATGCCCGCGAGCGGCACACGTTCGGTAAAGAGATCGGAAAGCACCAGTTGATCCAGGAGATGATCGCCAAGATGGCGCGCGATTACGAGATGGCGCGGCTGTTGTGCCTGCGGGCGGGATGGATGAAAAACGAGGGGCGGCGCAATACGCGCGAGACCAGCATGGCCAAGTGGTTTGCCACCGAGTCCAGCTTCGCCGCTGCCTCCGACGCGGTGCAGCTCCACGGCGCTTACGGCTACTCGGACGAATACGACGTCGAGCGGTATTTGCGCAACGCCAAGGGGGCCTGCATCTACGAGGGCTCTAGCCAGATTCACACGCTGCTGCAGGCTGACTATGCGCTGGGCTACCGGGAGGATCGGCCTCTGCGGTGTGAGCTGCCGGCGTATGATGCGGAAATGTGGCAGGAGGAGTGAGCAATGAGCAAGGTGGTAACTAACAATGAACGAGGTGGGCGGCCGGAGATTCGGACGGCGCTGCCGGGGCCGAAGGCGGTGGAGCATCTCGCCAGCGACGAGGCGTTGATCTCGCCCAGTTACACGCGCAGCTATCCTTTCGTGATCGCGTGCGGGGAGGGGGCGTGGGCCTGGGACGTGGACGGCAACAAGTTCCTCGACCTGACGACGGGGATCGCCGTCACCGTGGTGGGGCACTCCCATCCACGGGTGGTGGAGGCCATCCGCGACCAGGCCGGGCGATTTGTCCACATGTCAGGCACCGATTTCTACTACGAGCTACAGGTGCAACTGGCCGAGCGACTGGAGCGCATCGCGCCGGGCGACACACCCAAGCGCGTCCACTATACCAACTCGGGAGCGGAGAGCGTGGAGGCGGCGCTCAAGCTGGCCCGCTACGAGACCCGCCGGCCGCGCTTTCTGGCGTTCGTGGGCGGGTTCCACGGCCGGACGATGGGGGCGCTCTCCTTGACCTCTAGCAAGTCGATCCAGCGGCGAGGGTTCGCGCCGCTGGTGCCGGCGGTGATCCACGTGCCGTTCGCCTATTGCTACCGCTGCCCGATCAATCTCACTTATCCAGACTGTCAGATCGCCTGTCTGGATTGGATCGAGGCGCAGGTCTTTCAGCACCTGACACCGCCGGACGAAGTGGCGGCGGTGGTGGTCGAGCCGATCCAGGGGGAGAACGGTTACATCGTGCCGCCGCCGGGCTTTCATGCCAAGCTGCGCGGTATCTGTGACCGGTATGGCATTCTGCTGATCGCCGACGAGATCCAGTCGGGGATGGGGCGCACGGGCAAATGGCTGGCGATGGCGCATTGGAACGTGGTGCCCGATATCGTCTGCCTGGCCAAGGGCATCGCCAGCGGCATGCCGCTGGGGGCCATCGTGGCTAGCCGCGGTCTGATGGCGTGGCCGCCGGGAGCGCACGCCAGCACGTTCTGCGGCAATCCGGTGGCCTGCGCGGCAGCGATGGCGACGCTGGACGTGATTGAGGAGGAGAACCTGCTGGAAAACGCGACACAGATGGGAGAGCGCTTGCAGGCCGGTCTGCGGTCGCTGGCGCAGGAGCATGAGGTGATCGGCGACGTGCGCGGCCTGGGCTTGATGGTGGGCATTGAGCTGGTGACCGACCGCGAGACGCAGGAACCGGCCAAGGAGTTGCGCGGCCGTGTAATCCAGAAATGCTACGAGCGGGGTGTGCTGCTTTTGGGCGCCGGTCGGAGCGTGATCCGCTTTATGCCGCCGCTAAATGTCACGGCCCACGAGATCGACCTGGGATTGGGGGTTTTGGCCGAGGCTCTGCGGGAGGCCGTTGGGTAATCTCAATGATGAGGAGTGAAAAGATGGCGCACGCAGTGATCAATTTCGAGGAAAAGCTGGCCCAGATCACCGATCAGTGGTCGCCCAAGATCGTGGCCCAATTGAACGATTATCATTTCAAGCTGGTCAAGTTGCAGGGGGATTTTGTGTGGCACAGTCATCCGGATACCGACGAGGCGTTTCTCGTGATCGAGGGAGAGATGTTTATCGATTTCCGGGATGGACCTGCCAAGCTGAAGGCGGGCGAGTTGTTGGTCGTGCCGAAGGGCGTTGAGCACAAGCCGCGCGCGGAGGAGGAATGCCAGGCGTTGCTCATAGAGCCGGCGGGCACACCCAACACGGGCGACGCGGGCGGCGACCGCACGGTGGAAAACCCCGATTGGATTTGAGTTGGTGTTGCCGATTGTTGCTTGACGGGTAAAATAGGCGGAGAGGGGGTCTTTGATAGGGAGAGTGCGGTATGACTATCTTGATCGGTACCAGCGGCTTTAGCTATAAGGATTGGGTCGGGCCGGTATACCCGGAGGACTTGCCCAAGCGGGAGTGGCTGTCCTTTTACGCGGGCGAGTTCAAGACCTGCGAGCTGAACTTTAGCTACTACCGCATCCCCAATGCCGGCACGTTGGCTTCTATGGCGGCCAAGGTGCCGGAGGGATTCCAGTTCGCCATCAAGGCGTACAAGGGCATCACTCACGAGCGGGAAGACGCGCAAGCTACGCTTGCGTCGCAGATGGCGCAGTTCGCGCGGGCGTTGGCGCCGCTGGTCGACGCGGACAAGTTTGCCTGCGTGCTGGCCCAGTTCCCGCACTCTTTCCACGCCGATCCGGCTAACCGTGACTATCTCAAGCGCGTGCGCGAGGGATTTGCTGACCTGCCGGTGGTGGTCGAGTTCCGCTCCCGCGAGTGGATCAGTGATCAGACTTTTGACGAGCTGCGCGCGCTGGATTTTGGTTTCTGCTGCGTGGATCAGCCGCGGTTCAAGAGCTTGGTGCCGCCGGTGGCGGTGGCCACGGGGCCGGTGGCCTATGTGCGCTTCCACGGACGCAATTACGACAAGTGGTGGCAGCATGACGAGGCGTGGGAGCGGTACGATTATTCGTATCGCGATGAGGAATTGCAGGAGTGGGTGGACAAGATTTACCGGTTGGACGAGGAAGCGCCACTGACGCTGGTCTACATGAATAATCATTGGCAGGGCCAGGCCGTGGGCACTGCGCGGCAGTTGCGGACGTTGATGGAGGTATCAACGAATGAGTGAAGCGCGAGTGAAATGGATTGAAAAACGACAGTTCGTCGGCATCGACAGCACGGATCACTCGGTGGTGATATCCTCGCCGAAAGATGGCGTCGGGGTGAAGCCGTCCGATCTGCTGCTGATCGCCCTGGGGAGCTGCACAGCGTACGACGTGGTGGACATCTTGGAAAAGAAGCGTCAGAAGCTGACGGGGTTGCAGGTCGTCGTCACCGGCGAGCAGGACGAGGAACCGCCCTGGACGTTTCGCAAGCTGCATATGCAGTTCACAGTGCACGGCAGGGGGCTGAAGGAGAAGGCAGTGCAGGACGCGATTGAGCTGGCGGAGGAAAAGTACTGCTCCGTCTCTGCGACGGTGCGCGGCGTGGCGGAAATCGACTATACGTATGCGATTGTCGAAGGGGAGATTGGAGATTGACAGATTTCAGATTGGCAGATTGAATCCCATCTGTCAATCTGAAATCGTGAAATCACACAATCATCATGGCGTCGCCCAAGCTGTAAAATCGGTACCGTTCGCGGATGGCCTCGGCGTAGGCGCGGTCGAGCAGTGCCTTGCCCGCAAAGGCAGCCACCAGCATCAGCAGCGTCGAGCGCGGCAGGTGAAAGTTGGTGATCAGCGCGT
>CAZKDJ010000025.1:0-9509 GCA_964551295.1 uncultured Anaerolineales bacterium
TGCCAGAGACCGGGCGGCGATGACGGCCTCCTGTGCTTTTTGTGTAAGCTTGTTTGGGTCCACGTGTCTACCCCCGGACATTTTAAGTGATCGCCCGGCACCTACGCTTGTACCAGGCTCCATTTCGATCGAGAGAACCAGCCGCTAATTGTAGTCCAAAATCGGGCGTTCTGCAACCTGGGGAATTCTTTGGCAAAGCCCAAAGAAACAAGAAGGCTGCTTTTCAACTGTATGCTCGTTGCTCTACTCGAAACACTCTGCTCGGAATGACCGGTCGCTAACCGCCGCAGTTGCAGTCTGCATCGACCTAGGCCAGGGTCTCCACGGGCGACCGACCATCGATCACGCCCACCAGCCCAGGTAAGGAACACACCATCATCTGCACCGCCGGAGAGAGGTATCTTTTCAATATTCTGGGGCAGCGCGTGGGGCAAATTGCCAATTTGCCCCACGTTCCCCAAGTTATTGAAAAGATACGGAGAGAGCGTGTTGCGATCATCTCCGGCGTCAGCGCCACGCCTTAAATCGAGACTGCTCTTGTAGCGCGCCTCGCCGTCGCCCCAATCCATCTCGAAATCGCCGATCCACAGCCCACAGTTGGCACGGGTGATGAACTCGACCACCGTCTGCCGCGCCGTCTTCTCCTCCACCCGCACCGGCGCGTAGCACGTGATCGATCCGCTCTCGCCGGAAAAGCTCATCTGGTAGATAGGTGCATCCTCCACCTGCTGAGGATGCCAGCCCTCCTGCTCGAGAAACCTTTCGTGGCCTACTGCCGCAACCAAAGATTTTTCACCTTCAGCGATATTCGTACATCATCCCTTTCCAATCCGCCACTAACAGATATTGAGATCGTTCTTCCCAAAGTAATGCGCTGACAGAGGCTTTCGAACCAGTCGATAACAACTGAACATGATCACCCGTTTCCAGGTCCAAGGCGGAAACCGAGCCACGCAGATGGCCCAGGAACAAGCGTTTTTCTTGCAAATCAAAAGCAACGCCAGTAATCTCCCGAGGAAAGGTTCGATGAGCCTTGACCCGGGGGGACTTGACATCTGCCACATCCCACAAAACCAACGAGTGCCCTCGGCTTACCATAGCCAACTGCTCACCCGTATCGCCAAAGGTAACAAGATCAATATCCTGTTTCACACCGGTAGGCAGGGCGACATTTTCACCTGAGCGATAATCAACGAGTGCCGCCAGTCGTCCACCGACCAATGCGACCAGGGATCGCCTGGGGAAAATACTCGCCTCGAAAAAGTTCTTTCCGCCCACCAATGGCACAGGCTGTGCTCGACGAGTATACAAAGAAATAGCCAGCGCCGGATAAAGTCGATCCACTACGATTAGTTCTCCCGTGTCGTTGTAGGCAATGCCGATTGGCCCAGCCAAATCTGAGCGTACAACACGACAAACATCCCGTTCCAAATCCCACTCATAAATGGACGACTTTGAATAGCTCCTCAAAGCAACGACAGGCTGGATAGGACTAGCGCACAGTTGTCTGAGTTGTGGCACGTTGGTATCGAGACTCCTCACGAATTCAAGGTCTCTCATAAAGCCATTGCTCATAATGCGTATCACCATAGTTGATGTCTTTAATAGCCCAGTTAGCAGGATTCCACTCAATCTCGTACGGTAGACTCAAAGGCTTACCTGTTTCTGCATCGAAAGCTTGCACATCAGCATAAACACGCCCTCCGTCAGGGTTGTAGACCGGCTTACCATCGGCAGAATAAGCCTGTTGATCATAGCGAATCTCAACATTCTTGCCCTCGGACGTAAGCTCCGCATAGAGCTTATCACCAATTGTTTGTTGCTGAGCTTCCTGGTTGGCAGAGTTCGGTCCACGATGATGGGCCCGGTAAGGATTACTAGGACACGCATTTGGAGGAACCGGCCCAGGACCTCTCCAAGGTGTCTCCAGCGTCACATTTTCCGGGCCATATTTCCAATTGAAATACTCGAGCCACGCTTCCTGGCTATAAGGACTCTGGTTGTGGGGTGGCGTGTAACCCGACTCAGGAGCTGCGCGCAGAGCTCGAATCTGCTTTACAGACTGGAAGATACACGTGGCAAGCATCACGACCCCTGAGCCAATCCTTGCCCCGCGATCGAATCCGCTCAACTCCAGGCCGGTCGCGGTTTTGCCGACGATCCCCTCGATGATGAACGGAATGCCCGTGATATCTACGATCCCCAACAGAACCAGCCCAACTCCCTGCCAGAAATTGGGACCTTGGCCTCCGTGAGCCAGCTTGAACTCTTGAAAACGACTATAGATCATCAAGCCGATGGCGGCGACCAGCAGGACAACAGCCACCACGACGGCCGCCACCGACGAAACCAGCGCGATCAGGGCGATGATGGCCGCCCCGATCAATACCACGACGAGCGTCGAGATGATCCCAAACAGCAACCCGCCCCAAAAATCACCGAACGCCTTTTTGAACCACTGCTTGACGCTCTCCACCCAACCCATGAACGCGTTCCACAAATCCCCCAAGAACCGATAGACGCGCCCCTGGGGTTGTCCCTGCTCTTGCGCGTTCTTGGCATCCGCTTCCGCTTTTAGCGATTGGTACTTGCTGCTGATTTCGCTCACGGCAGAAGCCATCTTGCCCCGTGCGTTGGCCAGGATGTTGTCCTCACTCGCCAGCGCGTCATCCACCTTCCGGGCCAGAGCCTCCAGCGCCTCCTGGTGCGGCACTCGAAGGTCGGCGCGAAACTTTTCGTCTGCGCTTTTCATCTCATCGAGTGCACCGTCTATAGATGCCGAAAGTTCGGTCTGGAACTCGCCGAACAAAGTATCCAGCCCAGTCGCCACGGTGACACTGGCCTCCTGGATCGCTTCGACCAAGCCCTCCCCTATCGTCCGCGCCCCGTCGCAACACCCCTCCACCAGGGTCGCCAACGTCTGGCGCTGTCCGTCGAAGGCGGCATTCAATTCCGTGAACGCACCCGATCCCCACTCGGATAGTGCACTCAGGGCGTTCTGCTGATTGGACTGCAAGTCTTGACGCACGCCGGCAGCGAATGCCGCAACGTCGCTCGCCACCGGCCGCTCGACCGAACGCAGCTGCGCTGCCGCATTCGCTCCATACGCGCTAATCTGGCTGCTGAAAGATGCCATCTGTGGCTCGACGGCGGCGACGAGCTGCGTCCCTCCCTGCTCGATCTGAGAAACCGTCTGTGTGACCCAGGCGTCAACCTCCTGTAGATCAGTCGTTCGCTCATTCTCCAGCGTCGCCAAACCCTGTTCTTCAGTCTCTGTAACAGATTGACCGGCCTGTTGAGCAGCGCTTTCAATCTGCTGCTTCGTCGACGCGACGATCTCGTCGACGGCCTGGCTCGTCTCGGTGTAACTCGTTTCCAGCTGGGCAAGATAGTCTTGCAGCGGCTGATCGTACTGCTGCGCCTGTTCCTTAGCATCGCTCCGGACCTGGGCGGCCATGTCACGGCCCGTGGTCCGGCACTCGTCGGCGGCCTTTTGTGCAATGTCGTGCACAGATTTCCGTTGAGCCTCAACCAGGTCGGCATCCCCACCGAATGACCGGCCGCCGGCCTCACCCATAATGGTCGTCGCACGCTTCTCGCTGCCATCCAACACGCGCTGCGCCTCGCTCTCACCTGCCGCCAGTATCTCTTCACGCAGGCCAGCGACAAACGCTACGGCCTCTGCACGCTGAGCTTCGTAGGCGCTCGTGAAACGCTCCCTTTCACTCCCCGCAAGCTCTTCGATCGCGCTCAACCGACTGGCCTGTTCGGCCTCAATTTCTGCTATCGTAGAAGCAGCCTGGTTCTGAACGGCTGCCTCCTGTTCCGCATAAGCCGCTTCGATGCTGGCTTTGGCCTGTTCAGACTCGGCATACACCTGCCCGATCAGTCGAGTCACCTCGTTTTGCACGTTGGCGATGGCCATCTGCCCCGCAGTGTTGACGCCATCCACTGCTGCCCGGGACGCAGCCTCGATCGCACCGGCCTCCGACTTGGCCAAATCAGTCCCGTCCTCCCCCTGCAAGGCCATGCTGTCCTCCGGCGTCAAGGGAACGACTTCCAAAGGCTGCGCGATGGCCGCCGATGCGGCCGGACTCGCCAGGGTCGCAGGATCAGGGGGAACAAGCTCTGGAGGTTCGATGGTGGCTGACTTGGACCCCTGTACCGTTCGCTCTGGTGCAGGCGCCGAAACCGGCGCCGGCTCGCCGGTCACAACCTCCGTAGATGCCAACGTATCAGCCGCCCTCCCCCCAGCTTCGCCAGATTCCAGGACTTTCTGTTCGACGGGTGGCGCTTCGGATCGCTCTTCAGGTGCTTTCTGTTCCCCGGGTTGATCGGAAAGCTGGTCGCCGACCCCCTCGGGCTTGGATAGCTCGGCCTGTACAGCTTTTTCCTGCGATGTCTGTTCGTCTTCCTTGGGTTCTCTCTCCTCCAGGAGTGAAACTGGCGGTGGACCGCCCGCCGACCTGGCGCGCGCAGGGTCCTCTCCCCGAAGCTGTGCGAGCCGCTCAACGATCGTGTCTTCATTTTCGTAAGCTTCTCGCTCGAGAGGCTCATCAGGACTACTGACCGGCGTGTCCTTCGCAGCACCCGAAGCCTGCCCACTGCCCTGCTGGAGGATGTGGAGCAGCTCGTGCGCGAGCAATCTATCTCCCTCAGGCGTTCCAGGCTGGAAGAAACCCTCGGCAAAGTAAATATGCGTCCCCACCGTAAACGCCTGGGTCCCCATTTTGCGAGCAGCTTCGTCAGCTTCAGGCCCGGTGTGGATCACGACGTGCCCCAAAGGCTGCTCCAATACCTGCTCGAACGGGCCGCGCACTTCCTCTGCCAGCGGTTCCCCTCCGCCCTCAGGGATATCGGGAAGCGGCGTTTTCTCCGGCTCACGTTGTAATCGCCTGACCCCACCCTGCTGCACCACGTGCGTCAGCTCGTGCGCCATTAGCCTGCGCCCGCGCTCCGTTCCAGGCGCGTACTCGCCCGTCCCAAACGCAATGTCCGAGCCCACCGTGTAGGCCCGCGCGCTCAAATCCTGCGCCGTCTGCACCGCAGTCTCCCCAGTGTGCACCCGCACGTTGCTGAAATCGACCCCAAAGCGCGGCTCGAAGAACTCCCGCTCCGACGGCGGCAGCGGGCTGCCGCTCCCTTTCAACTGCCCGATACGCCCTTCCATCTCTGCGCTCACAGAGGGCGCGCCATTGCCCCCACCCTCGCCATCCGGCGGTGGAGGTGGTGCTGCCGCCAGACTCAACCGTTCCGCCTCGGCCGGCTCTTCTTCCTCCTCGTACGATTCCACATCCTCAGATCGCGCCGCGAGGCCGTCGCCCATCGAATGAGGCGAACTCATAGGGATAGAAAGGCGGCTGACTGTTGGGGAATGAGGCTGCTCAGAGGCCTCCTCTGCCGGTGGAGGAGGTAGGGGGGCAGGCATGCGCATCACCTGTTCGGCGACGGTGTCTGCCTCCTGCTCGTACACGTCATCGGGCCGGCCGACCTCCAGCTTGGTCTGCACCCGGCCTGCGCCGTTGCCGCCATACGCAGCGACCACCCGCTGCACGTGCTGGTTCCCCTGCACCTTTGCAATACGCTGGATCGCCTTCTGCCGCTGCGTCCCATCCAGGCGCTGCAGAACCTCCGCCTGCGCCTCGACCGTCCCTCCCTCGAAGAGCCCCCCGGCATCAAAGGCCAGATCGGACTGACCACCGTCCCCGCCCCAACCGGCATCCTCCGCACGCCGGAAGGCACTGGCCCGCGATGCGTCAAGCGTAGCGACCCCAGGACCAATGCGCGGTTTGCGCGCTGCATCCTGAACCTCTGGCTTGCGCGCCACCCCCTGGTATTTTCGTCGTTTCTTTGCTTGTACTGGGGATTCGTGAGGGTTACCCATTCACACACCGAGAGTCGGTAGATATCCGTTGTACAACGCCTATTAGGTTATTTTATCGCAAAAACGTCCAAAACTATCGAGTAGTTTTACGGGCTACGCTCTACGTCACCACGCTCAGTAGTCTCTGAGCACCAGCGGCAGGTACACGCTCTCCCACAGCGCCTCGTAGCACCCCATGTCCGCCTTACCGCCCGCAGGATATGGGCGCGCGTTGCCCTCCAGGTCGACCGTAGGCACGTAGATCACTCCCGGATCGAGCCTGTCGAGGGCAGGCGAATTAGGCTGCAGGTGATAGTCCCCGGCAGCGGCATCGACGAACCGCGGCGACTCGGCGATGTTCCCCATACCCGACGGCCAACCGAGCTGGATGTCGCAATAATCGACCTCAAAGTCAAAGGTCACGTCGGAGGAGCGCCACAGGGAGACGCTCTGCCCCCAAATGATGGAGCCGGTCAGCTCGGCCAAGGAGGGCACCGTGCCCGTCATCACAGCGCCGTACTGCCCATTGCCTGCGACAGTATCGTTCACGCTGTCGAAATTGGCATCCACCAGGTAAATGCCGCTGCCCCCGTTGCCGGCGATCAGGTTGTTCTCGCTGAAGACGTCTTCCAAGCCGTCGACCAGGAGACCATCGCCGCACCAGCTGCCTGCATCGTTGTCCAGGATTCGGTTGCGCTGCAGCATATACGTCCCGCTGCCATCGATTCCCAGCCCACCTCCGCACCCCTGGGCCAAGTTGCCGGAGATGACGGAGGTCTGCACGATCACGTCCCCGGCGCTATTGGCGTACATCCCGCCATAATCACCGCTGGCGGTGTTACCCTCGATCACGCTGTCTGTCACGGTCACAGAGCCGGTGGCATTGATAGTGGCCCAATAGAGCCCGCCGCCATCCCCGTCAGCCACATTGGAGAAAACTTTGGTTTGGGCAATTTGAAGCACACTGCTACCGACGCCCGCGACGTACAGGCCGCCGCCGTCAGTACCTGTCGAGTTGTGCCAAAAGTGTCCACCAATTATCTCAAAAGAAGCACCGTTCACAGCGCTGACACGAATACCGCCCGCCTCGTCGTTGGCCTGATTGTTCAAAACCCGGAGAGCAGATATAGCCACAGAAGCATCGCTGGCATACACAATTCCCCCACCTGCGTAAGTGTTTGCTCTGTTATCTTCTAGTTGGAGATTGCTATCGATCACCTGACTACCTGTCGTAATGTAAAGATCCAATCCTCCACACCTATTGGCAACGTTTGCCCCGAACTCGTTACCATCCATGGTAACACTGGAGTTTTGAATGACAACAATACGCCCACCTCCTGCCAAATCACCTGCTCGATTATCAAGGACACGGTTGTAGCTAAAGGTACCGTGAGAATCTTCAGACGCCTCGAAGCGGAAACCGCCATAATCATCAGAAACAGAGGTAGTCGCAGTATTACTCAATACCAGGTTATTCTCCACCGTAAAAACGCCGGCGTAGCGCACCAAGACGTAGAAACCGCCACAGTTATCGCCCGAGACATTGCCCCTGATCTCGTTATCCGTCAGCGTGAAAGTGCTGGTATAAGTACCTGCATAGATACCTGCTCCATCCCCACCGGTAGCCGTCGTGTTTGTCATCACGTCATTTTCCCTGATTACCAGACTCGAATCCTTCGTCTTGGCATAGATGCCTCCACCACCATCCGCCGTGTTATCGTGGATAAAATTATCGGTGATCGTCACGCTGCTGCCTGCATTCACATCGATGGCAACGCCGCCGCCGTTCCCGCCGCCCACATCGCCATCCCGGATCTCGAACCCGTCGATCGTCACCGTAATCCCATCACCGACGATGGCGATGGCCCGACCAGACGGGGGAGTGATGACAGTCGTGCGCGGTGTCCGGTCGGTGAAATTGCTATTGTAGCCCCCCTCCAGTGTCAGGCTCTTGGTGATCACAAGAGTCTCGGCAAACACGCCTTCTTCTACCCGGATCACGTCGCCCGCATCGGCGTTGCCGATCGCCTCCTGTATTTTCGAACCATCATTGGGGACATCTACGTAGTCTGCCCGCACTACCAATGGCACCATCAATAGCAGCGCCACACCGACAGATGCCGAACCAACGGCGATAATCACCTTTATCCAAGGAATTCTCTCTAGCTTTGTCATTGCTGCATCCTTTCTCACTAATGAAAGGCAAGTCCCTAGCCCACGACAATCATAGCATTACTGCGGTAATTGCTCAACTTACCCTCCCGCAGGTTTTCGAACCTGCGGGAATGGGGTATTGCCTACTGCATTCCTGTACCCTGGATGACAAAGGTATACGGGTTCTCGTTTGTATCGTTGTTGGTGATGCTGACCGTCGCTGTATACGTGATGGCACTAACAGGGTCGAACTTGATCTTGAACGTCGTCGTCTCGCCAGGGTCAATGTCCTCATCGGGCTGTAGGGTCACCGTAAAGACTTCAGGATTGTCCAGGATCTGCACCCGTGGATCGCCATCCAGATGTAATACCCCGTTGCCTGCGTTCGTTATCGTGAATGTGTGCGTGACAGAGTTCGTACCCGTCACTATGACATTCCCGAAATCGGTGCCATTAGTGGTCAAAGTCGTGGTACTCCCATCTGTGATCGAGACCCCATTCCAACCCACTTCCATCTCGGGCTCTGTACCGGTGCCCTGGATGTTAAAGGTATACGGATGATCCGGATCATTGCTGCTGATGCTGACCGTCGCCTCACGCAGCCCAGGCTCAGTGGGGTCGAAGGTGATCACAAAGGTCGTCGTCCCATCAGGGGCAACCTCCTCGCCGGGCTGTGGGTCCACCGTAAAGTCAGCTGTATCGCCCGTGATATCCACCAGAGGAGTACCGTCCAGGTACAACACCCCCTCACCTGTGTTCGCGATCGTGAAGGTGTGGGTGACTGCCTCAAGCCCTACTGTAGCCTCTTCAAAATTGGTACCATTGGCAATCGAAGGCGGATTGTTCCCATCTGGGACCGGAACCCCATTCCAACTCACTTCCATCTCGGGCTCTGTACCGGCGCCCTGGATGTCAAAGGTGTATGGGTCATCGTCTGGGTCGTTGCTGCTGATGCTGACCGTCGCCTCACGCAGCCCGGGCTCAGTGGGGTCGAAGGTGATCACAAAGGTCGTCGTCTCGCCAGGGTCAACCTCCTCGTCGGGCTGTGGGTCCACCGTAAAGTCAGCCGTATCGCCCGTGATATCCACCAGAGGATCGCCGTCCAGGTGCAACACCCCCTCACCCGTGTTCGCGATCGTGAAGGTGTGCTCAACCGTCTCAAGACCTACTGTAGCCCCTCCAAAATCGGTGCCATTGGCAACCGAAGGTGGATCGTCCCCATCCGGGACCGGAACCCCATTCCAACTCACTTCCATCTCGGGCTCTGTACCGCTGCCCTGGATGTTAAAGGTATACGGATGGTCCGGATCGTTGCTGCTGATGCTGACCGTCGCCTCACGCAGCCCGGGCGCAGTGGGAGCGAATGTGATCTTAAAGGTTGTCGTCCCATCAGGGGCAACCTCCTCGTCGGGCTGTGGGTCCACCGTAAAGTCAGCCGTATCGCCCGTGATATCCACCAGAGGAGTACCGTCCAGGTACAACACCCCCTCAC
>CAZKDJ010000025.1:9609-32331 GCA_964551295.1 uncultured Anaerolineales bacterium
GTGATCACAAAGGTCGTCGTCTCGCCAGGGTCAACCTCCTCGTCGGGCTGTGGGTTCACCGTAAAGTCAGCTATATCCCCCGTGATCTCTACCCGAGGATCGCCATCCAGGTGCAACACCCCCTCACCTGTGTTTGTGATCGTGAAGGTGTGCTCAACCGTCTCATAACCTACTGTAGCCCCTTCAAAATCGGTGCCATCGGCAACCGAAGGCGGGGTCTTTCCGTTCGGGATCAAGTTCCCATTTCCTCCCACTTCCATCTCAGGAAACAGGGAAACTGTAACATCATCCCAGTAGTAAGCCTCATCCTCTCCGGTCGTCTTGGTGCGGACGACAATTTGGATTGTCTCGGCACCACTTCCTATCCCATGAACATCTATCAACCGCCAGTCTCCACCATTAAATGGGCCCCATCTTTGATCAAGCAACATTTCTTTCGGATTGCCATCAAGTCTGTACAAGATGCGAATATAGTCTCTCCACCTTCCGAAAGTTTCCAGGTCTCCTTCTCCCTTTATCCTAAGGGATACCTCAACCGCAGCAGCGTCAGAGATGTTTATCGGTCCAGAAACCCACACACCCTCGCCGTCAGTATCCGAGCTTTTAAACTCACCATCTTGAACAGAGAAAACAGCTCCAGGCCCCAGGTCGGAAACATCCGTACTCCAAGCCGTATCACCTGCATCGTGCGTTGTACCATTCAACAAATCAAAGTCCTCTTTCCAGGGCAACACGCCTTCAGGAGCCGACACCGTCACCTGTACACTTGCGCTGGCCGTGACGAGCTCGGACACGCTCACAGTCACGATATTGGTCAATAAACCTGTATAACCGCCTGAAACCTCGCCAACCACCGGTGGCGGCGACCAAGTGCCGCCAACAGGCAACGAACCAGGGGTCCAGATCAGTTCACTTGCCGGAGGATCCACCGTGACATTGGCCGGCAACGTATCAGTGAGAACGAGATTTGTCAAGGGCATGTATCCGGTATTGGTGACATAGATCGTATACGTCAACGTATCCCCTGGCTCGACGATGCTGGCAGAGGCCACTTTGGCCACTGCTACACCGTGAGGAGACTCGTAAGCCCCCAGGTCTGGCATGGCGCCACGCGGGTTGCCATCCAAATCGCTGACCACTCCCAATCCTATAGCCTTGTCAATCGCTGCCGAGTTTGATTGGATATGATAGTTTCCAGCGGAGGCGTCCTCGAAGAAAGGATCTCCTACGTAATCCCGAGAGGAATCTTGAGAAATCTCATAATTCGTTTGGTTATCCCACCACAATGTAGACTCCAGGCTAACAGGCCCGTCTGGTCCGTAGATACCCATACTATAGTATCCGTTATTGTGACCAGCCACGATGGTATTGGTCAGGGCGATGCTACCGCTTTCAACAGAGACACCGTCGCCAACAAAATCGCCCGCCGTCGCGATATTCCCAACGATTGTGGTATGCAGCATATCAAGTTGCGTTTCACTCCCGACAACGCACATCCCTCCTCCACTCTCGGCTTGGTTTGTGGCCAGAACAGTGTTGGTGAACGCGCCTGTGCTATCAAGCACATATAACCCACCGCCACCCTCTAGAGCCGCGGTATTGGACCGAATCACGTTATTGACGAAAACAGCATCGCTCTGTTCCAGGTAGACCCCGCCGCCGTAGACGCCTGCATTATTGTTGAAAATGACGTTGTCGTTCAAAACGGAATCACTATTTTCCAGGTACACACCGCCGCCATACTCCTCAGCGGTGTTGCTGTACACGCGACAGCCGCTGAGGGTAGCCGTGGCGGTGACCACGCGAATTCCGCCGCCGACCGAGTCGGTGATCGGGGCGCCGCCGGTGATGTGCAATCCCTCCAAGGTGGGAGCGCCACCACTGATAACGACCACGCCACCCTGGCCCCCGGCGTTCAGTGTGGTGGTGTAGGCCGCGGGATCGGGCGGGCCGTCGAGGCCATCCATCACGTCGTAGCCACCTTGGATGGTGAGCGTCTTGCTGAGATAGAGGGTCTGCACCGTTCCGGCACGCCTCTCGACGCCGCCGCATGTGCCCGCTACCCGCAGCGTGGAATACTCCGGGGCCGCGTCCACCGCCGCCTGTAGATTGACAAAGTAAACGTCGTCATCGCCGAGCCGCACCCAACAATCGCTGTCAAGCTCCGAATCGGCCTGATCCTCGTTGTTTACCGGTGTATGGTCGGAGGCCGGACTGCGCACGGTGGCCGTGTTGACCAGAGTGACGTTAGAGGAAGAAAAGACCGCCGTCTTGGGCGTGATGACGGGCAGAACCACCGTGGCCGAGGCATCGCTATCCAACGGCGCGACCTCCGTGCCAATGGTACAGGTGACAACCGCCCCACTGCTGCACTGCACCCAGGGGTGCACCTCCACCCACTGCAGGCCCGGATTGTACTCAATAGTAGACACGGTGGCATTGAAAGAGGTAACCTTGTACTGGAAATAAGGATTGTCTGGAACGTCGATGGCAAACGCCGGCGGAAAGATCTCGGGGTTAGTGTGATCAGGATACGAACCGCCAAACGTCTCAACATCGCACCCGGGATCATCGCACGACTTTATCTCAAACTTTACCTTCAGCGCGCCGCGCAGGTAGTGGTTCAAGACCTCTTCTTCAGACAGAGCCCGGTCAAAGACCGCAACTTCGTCGATGGAGCCGGTAAAGAACTGCGAACTGCCCTGTCTCCCACCAATCCTCAACTCATTATAGCTGGTGAGCACATCCCCTATGGTGCCTGTGACGATACTCGTGTGAACCGGGGCGCCGTCGATGTACGTCGTCACAACTCCGGTACCGGCGATGCCGACGTCATAGATTACGGTCACATGCGTCCAGTCATCCAGCGGGACAGCTTTTTGCGTATCAACCCCACCCCAACCAGGGTCAGTATTGGCAAAGGCCCACCGAATCGTTCTCGTTCCCGCGGTAACTGCAACCTCATACTCCCCTTCTTTGTTGACGATGATGCCCCCACTCGAACTGGGCGGGTAGACCCAGGCCTCGATGGAGACCTGATCGTCCATCTCTAGACTCTTACCCGATCCCGCGCTCACGTAGTCGTCCGTTCCATCGAACACGAGTGCGTTACCCAGATTACCCGGGGCTCCCACCGTGGGACACGCGTCCCCCGTACACTCGCCGTCGTTACCTGCGCCGGAGGTATCCAGGAACCCTTTGTAACCGGACGGCTCGTTAAAGTGCATCAGGAGGACATTGCCTGTCATAGTCGTCACGGCCCCCGTCGAATAGCCGGCGGGATCCGCCCGGCCATAGTCAGGTAGGTCCACCCCGACGGGACGGCTGGGCAACCAACTGATGGAATTCCACCCCGAAGCGCCCGCCGGTTGCGCCAAAACAGGAGATTTATAGTTTTCAGGGTCAACTTCACCACCTTGCGTCAGGTATATGCTATAAATCTCGTTGGGCGCGAGTAGGCGGCGGTAAACGGCGACTTCGTCCAACACACCCGAAAAGTAATGGTTGAACCCGTTGGGGGTTTGGTTCTGTCCCAAGACGAGCGAACCACCATCGGTCAACCTGTATCCATGTGGCGACCGCGATATGAACCTGGTTCTCTTCAACTCGCCATCATGATAAACCTGGACACGGTCATCAGAACTGCGCCACGTCACGGCAACGTGATGCCATTCACTGTCGGCTAAAGAGGGGGGATTAACATAGGTCACACGCCCACCGAACCAAATATCCCAACCAACAACATCACAGATGCGCACCTCGCTCGTGTTCCCGGGAACCGCGTAAGAGAAAGGAGTGTTGTCCCAAGCAGTTTGCGTGGAATTCATCCAGAACATCACTGTGGTCTCGGTCTCTGGGAAACCGCTCATGGAATCGACCTTGATGTATTCGCTGGTCTTGCTACCATTGAACCACAGGGCATTCCCAACTTTGCCCGGCACCAGGGTAGGACAATTACTCCCAACACAATGCGCGTTGTTGCCATAGAAAGTGGCATCAGTAAAGATACCGGTATCGCTCACCACGTCCAGGTGGAGCATGAGAATGAGATCTTCCTCAACATCTCCTCGTCCGCCCGCGTACGACTGGGCAGGCTCCACGCCGGAGGGCAGCACGTCCGTCAGCACGATACTGGACGCAGCGGAGGGGCCGTCGTTCTTCACAGTGAGCGTGTACGTGAAAACCTCCTCAACCCCGGTCGAGGCGCTGCTGACCGTCTTGGACAGGCCCAGGTTTGCCAGGGGATAGCGCACCACGTAGATATCCCAATCGTAGTTAAAGGCCACACTGCTGCCGTCGGCGCTGAGCACGGGGTACGCGTTATAGCCCTCGCCGCCCGGTCCCGATGTAGGAGGCGCGATCTCGCGCACGTCGTAGAGATACAACTTGCGATCCCGCGTGTAGGCGATGCGGGTACCATCGGCGCTGATGGACGGATAATCCTCATCCCCAGCGCTGGCGGTAATGGTGATAATCTCGCCACTGCCGGGACCTTCCCAGAGGCGGACATCATAGCTAGCTCCACAGTTGGACAGGTAGGCAATGCGGGTGCCATCGGCACTGATAGAAGGTTCGTCGTTGATACAGCCGGTCGAATTGGTGACCTGGGTATAGGTTATCTCACCGCCGGTCCCAATCTCGGCTACAAAGACCTCTAGGTTACCATCGTCGTTCTGTCCGCCAACGAGATCTTGGTTGGAAATAAACGCGATGAAGCGGCCGTCCTCGTTGATTGAGGGTTTGTCGTTAATGGCATACTCCCCGGTAGTCGTGGTGACGCGCCTAAAAACAAACGTGTCAGACATCACTTCGGCCCGGTATATCTCAAGCTGTCCCCCCGGGAACTGGTCCACATCCTCCGCTTTCAGGTCGTTGTCCGAGGCAAAAGCGATGTAGCGTCCGTCTCCACTGATATCCGGAAGGATGCTAATCCCCCGGGGCGTCTCGGTCACCTGGGTGATAGAAATGCCCATCGAACCCGTCCCCGTCGTGACCTCGGCCATAAAGACCTCAAAGTTATAGTCACCATTCCTTCCAGTATCCGTGTCGGAGAAAAACACAAGGCGATCCCCGGCATCATCCATTGAGGGGGACAAGCTAAACCCACCCAGGACACTGCCGGTAGAGCTGGTCACCTGGGTGTAAGTGACCCAGCCCAAGTTACCTGGCTCGGCGACAAAAATCTCGATACTGCCATCATGGTTTTGGTCCGTCCACTCGCCGGTGGACCAGAAGGCAATCCGGGTGCCATCGCTGTTGATAGCCGGCTGGCTGTTGACGCCCAGGACGAACCTGGTTATCTTCAAGGGAGATTCTGCCCCCCCTGAAGCAAAGTTGGTTCCAGCTAGGGCACTGGCGGCAGAGGGATCGGCTGCGTCTGCGGCCGACGGTCGCGAGCGCACCACAGGGCGCACAGGGCTGGCGGGCAGCGGCGCACCGGCAGTGGCAGGTACAGGAGCAAGAGACGCGACGGGATAGCGCGGCTGGTTCCCCGAACTCTTAATCCCTCCCGGTAAATCACTGTCGTCCAACACGTCAGGCACCCCATACGCACGCAACACCAGTGGTAGGTAGACGGTTACGTCCGTGGGAGGAGGTGCGCCAATCACCACCCTATCATAGGCGGGCCGCCCAGGACAGTCGGGGGTCCGCAGCCGTACCGAGGGCATAAGGTACGCGGATGTAGCGTAGCAATAATCCCTAGGGCTAGAGCTCTCCCCTATAATCTCATACACACCGTCGCCATCCAGATCCCAATCAAACCACAGCATACCCACGCCATCAAAAACAGGTCTGAACCGGTAACACACCTCACCATCACCAGAAGACAATTCGGTAAGATCGATAGACACTGTAGGCCACCGGCAACCCTGAGCGCGCACCCGGAAAGGCGGGCTGATGCCACTGCCGCTGGCGCGCTGCACTGGGCCGGTGGGCTCCTGGGCGACGACGCTCACGCGGATGCGGGCACTGTCCCCAACGGCTTCGTCGGCCAAGGCATCCCAGACAAAGGTACCTGCCAACGAGCCGTTCGTTTCTGTGATAGGCGGCGGCGAGCCTGGCGCAGGAGTGGCCGGGAGCCACACCTCGCCATCGAGAGAGTATTCAAAACTAGTCGAAACCACCGGGTTCTCATCCGGATCGTAAAGCCTATAGGTGACGGTCACCACGTGTGCTGGGTCGGAGTCAGGATAGGCCAAAATCTCGGGCGAGGAGTAGAAATAGGCGTCGCACGTGTCGCCAGGTCGGTCGACGTACACATACGGGGGAGCGTTGAGAAGAGGTGTCGCCGTGGCCTCGAAAGCGGGGATATGCGACGGCGACACCAGTGTATTCTCGTAGAAACCACTCGCCTCACCACGGCGACTGACCGCCAGATCCAGGTCGCCATCACCGTCTCGGTCGCCCCAGGCAATGTCGGTCGTAGTGTAAGGTTCGCTGGATTGCCACATCTCGACCAATCTTGGGCGGCCGGGCTCACTGCCCAGGTTAGCATAGACAATATCGGAAGCATCCGCCCTCCCCACGGCCAGCTCAGGATAGCCGTCGTTGTTCCAATCCCCCCAGGCCAGGCTGGTCGTCTGGCTATAGGCCACGCTGGAGGCCCAGATGGGAGTAGTAGAAAACACGCCCGTCACATTTTCCCACACAGTATCGTGGGCGCCATAATTGCCCACGGCCAGATCCAGATCATTGTCCCCATCGTAATCGGCCCAAGCCACTTCCTGAGAAGGCTGGCCAGCCGCATATTCCCAGGCCAGGTCAAAACTGGCGTCACCAAAGTTGCGATAGACGTGGGCCTCTCCATTCTCAAAGCCGGCGGCGAAATCCAGGTAGCCATCGCCGTCATAGTCACCCACGGCTACGCTGTTAACCTCGCTGTCTCCTTCAATGGTGTAGGAAAGGGTCGCGACTAACTCTGTTACTTCATCGTAGTGCATGAGGTAAAGGTGCACGGTGCCATTCTGCCGACCTACGAGGATGTCCAACTCCTCATCGTCGTCAAAGTCCCCAAGAGCCAGGCTAGAGACCGCGTCACGGGCCGGATTCGGGGACTCTGGTATGGACCAATCAGCGGAACCCTTTAATAGATGGCTGCCATCGTGGACGTGCAACCCGCTTCCCTTGCCTACGACGATGTCCAACACGCCATCTCCCGTGAGGTCGCCAAAAGCGACGTAATGAGGGCCGAACCCGGTGATCTTTGGGGTTTCCTCGGAGAAAACCCCGTCGTCGTTGAGGTAAAGTCTGGAGCCTGACTCAATTGTGTCACCCCCAATACCAAACAACAAATCCAGGCTGCCATCACTATCCCAATCTCCCCACGCCACATCCTCCATCGGCAGCGCATTCACCGGGTTGATAAAAGAACCGAGCTTGGACGCCTGGGTATCAAAAATCCGGCTATAACCATCGCGGTTGGCCACCGCCAAATCCAGATTCCCATCATTCCCTAGATCGACCCCACGCACGCTCCACGGCTGCCCGCCACTGGCCGGGCTACCGAAATCTTCGTGCCGCTCAAACTTGCCATCTACCGAGTCATAGAAATAGATCTCTACGTTGGAATCGGCCACCGCCAAATCCAGGTAACCGTCCCCATCGAAATCGCCCCAATCTACGGAAAGGGGGGCCATGAAAGAGACGGTCCGCAGTGTATCAGAGACGACGAGATCGCGCCCGCCGCCCTCACCCTCCTCATTGTGGTAAACGTACGCCCGACGTTGAAGGGGATACGCGACCGCCAGGTCCAGGTAACCGTCCAGGTCATAGTCACCCCAGTCCAGATCGTAGGGGATGTATTCCAGATCATCTTCCAGGACGGCCCCCACCGTGAAGGGATTGGTAGAAGTGACCACCTGCTCTCCACGGTAGTTATCCAGGATTTGCAGCTTGCTGGGGAACACGCCAACGATTAGATCGACGTCGCCGTCTCCATCATAATCTACCGCGCCGATGGCAGCCGTGGCATACTCGCCCAAATCGCCGGTGACGCACGGACACAAAGCATTCTCATCAAGGTTGGCAGCGTCTTGTTCGCCGGTGAAATTAGCAGTGCCGTCATTGCGATAAAGACGCACGGCACACTCGGTATTGATGGCGTTGGTGCTGGCGACAAAATCGACGTCGCCGTCACCGTCATAGTCGGCCGGGGCCACGCGCACTAACTGTTGTTCCGAGGTAAAGACATCGGTTTGTACAAACCGATCCTCTTCCTCGGCGGCAGCCTCGTTGAAAGAGTAGATATAGTTAACGCCTGGCTCGTCCAGGGCATGATCGACGCTGTTCCCCACGGCGATCAGCTCCAGCCCGTGTTCGGGATCGCCGTCGAGGTCGGCCCAACGCACGCCGTAGGCATAACGCGGATCATCCTCGCCCATATAACTGGGCGCATGCCAATAAGCCTCCAGATTGTCATCCTGGTTGCGATAGACAGTAGCACCCAACGAAGACCCCAAAACCAAATCGAGATCCCCGTCCCGGTCAAAATCACCCCAGTCCTGGTCAATCGTGCCCAAATTATTCGAGAGCCACGAAGGGGCTGGAGAAACACCCGCACCGGCATCGGGGACCCGGATATCCACGACCAGATTGAGATACGTATCGAGAGAACCCACGTTGACCGCGACGGTGTTAACAAACTCTGTTCCCTTGGGCTGCCCGAGCACCTTTCCCGAAACCGTCCTGGTCACACACGCACCATCCGAGATCGAGAGGCCTACCCACTTGATCTCACGGGTGATGGAGATCAACATGGTGCCGCCTTGAGGCAGAGGAATATCTTCTGCCTCGACGACCTCCTCGCAACTGCCAGAGCAGGAGATCGTCCGATAATCCAGCACGTCCTCGGGCAGCGTATCCTCAATGACGACGCCTTCTGCCCCCTCATCCCCCTGGTTACAGACGGAAATCGTGTACGTCAATACATCGCCGTTGTACACAATATCGCCCGGGTCGCTGGCATCGTACACGACTCCGTCTGGGCCCTCCGCCTCGGCCGTCAAATCCAGGATCAGGTTCACCTCCCCTGGCAGGGTGAATACTGCTTCAGCTCCGCCTGCATCGACGGGCTGCGCAAAACCCCAGACCCCTCCTAAAAAGACAATCGCCAGACCCAAGGCAAACAGTATCTTGGCAGACTTGGGAAAAGATTTGGATTCACGTCGTGGTTCCATCTGGCCCTCCTTGAAAAATCGCTATATCGCTCGTCTGCTGAAACACCTCTTTCACAGACCTTTAGGGACAACTGCCCAGGCTATACTCATTTGAACGATCGGTCTCCCCCGACGGCGCTCCGGGGTAATCGTGATAGGCTACGACATAGTAAATCCAACCACATGGATCCGGAGATCCGGGAGGCTCCTCGTCTATCCACTGATAGATGCCAGAGGGAGGAGGCGTAGCACCACGATTGATTTCGACCAATCGCACGGTATCAACACCATCCGTACGATATATTCGAAAACCAGAGATGTACTCGAAATACTCGTCGTCATAGTCCCATGTCAAAGTCAAGGGGACCGTAGGCGGCACGTCTCCACCAAAGCCGGTGGGGGCTGGAAGATCCTCGGGCGGAACGAGAAAGACCCGCAGATAGGCGTTGACCGTCTCCCCGCTGGCGTTCGCGGCCTGCAGGCGATATATCCCTTGCTCATCAGCCACCTCGCGCAAGATGTCGTCCGGGTACTGATTTCCCAAGTTATCCGCCTCGAAGAACAAGGTCACCTCTGTTGCATAACGCGTTTCCCAGGCAAGTTCGATCTGCTCGTTGAACACCACGTCGTACTCGGGCGTGTCGTCCTCCTCCCGACGGGTACATTCAGGCGGATTACAACTGTTGATCCGGAAAAGGGTTACCTCCGGCGGGGGTTCTTCCACGGTAATCGTCAGGCTGGCCGTCTTGCACTGATCGACGTTGCAAGCTTCCAAGAGGAAAAAGATCCCAGCCATGGACGACGCAGTGATGCCGTCCAGCCGCAGTTCCCCGGTCGCCGGCAACCCACTGCCCACGGAACCCAGTGAGGGGCTGCTGATCGAAATATCGGTGACGTCGCCGCCAACCGTCCACGACAACACAACGTCCTGCGGTATATCTCGATCCACGTTCGGAGGATCGGAAACGAAGCGATTGATCGTCGGCGCCTCGGGTTTGGGTGAGACGTCGACGTGCCTGATCATGGCTAATTGCTCCCAATTATGATCACTTTGTTCACCAGCACCGGACTCGACGACCGTTATCGGGACCAATCTGTAGTCGGTGCTCTTGGTCGGCATGTGAACCGCCGAGCCGACGGGCGGATACCACGGTTGGTCCAAACCTGTGATACTGACCTTGGTGGCATTCTCGACACTCCACTGAAGCGTTATCTCTTCTCCATCGGTAATGGAGGACGGTTTGACGTCGAAAGTAACGACCTGGGGTTCCGGCAACGGGGTCGGCGTAGGCGTAGGAGGTTCGTTGACGGTCACGACCAACGTATCAGCAATACCGTCCGGATTGTAAAAATTCTTTGCCCGCAAGGTATAGTTGTAAACGATGGCACTCTCCGGCCTATCCACCAGCCTACCCTGGTACTCTCCTGCAGGCAAATTCTTCGGATTGCCGTTAACGGTCAGAGATACCTCCGGCTCCACCTTGCCCACCCTAGTTCCCCAGACGACGATCACCGACTCGCCGACATAGATCGACTTTGCCTGTGGGCATTTTTGCCTGCGCTGTTCCTCGCTCAACATGTTCAGCTGGGCTATCAATTCGTCAGTATTCAACTCATTCCACGTGTCCGATTCATCCAACAGACAGAAAGCGGAAATCTCCGGTATGTTCTCCCCGACGTCAACCCCCACCTGTTCTTCCGCCGGCAAGATGTAGGAGAGAAACGGTAACAGGCGAAAGAGCCAGGTCTCCCCTTTGAGTGTGTATACCCGGCCCTCCTTGGGCTGAATCACCTTGGAGCCCGAAGAGTCCTCAATCAAAAAGGTCTCCTCTTCAGAACCCTCCGGTTGTGCTGCGATATTCAAGTCGGTAATGAAAGAAGCTTTCCATTTCAGGGTAACCTCCTGCCCAGCATTGATACTGGCCCACGTGTCCTCCTCACCTGCCGGGTCAACAACGGTGAATCTGTCGATCCGCGGTCTGAACATCAACACCGTAGCGAGCAGCAAGACGAAAAGCGCCAGCAACACCACACCCACGCCAATGCGCGGACGTACCGACAACTGCCCTAGTAGCGCCCGTGGCAGGAGAGAACCCTCTGCCAGCGCGGCGGTAACCGTAAAAGAATGTCGCTTTCTGCGGATCAGAAACGGCCGTGACTTGGGCGTGATGCGCATGGGCACCGCAAAGGTCTCTTCGGGCGGCAAGAGCAGTTCCGCCTGAGGGACCAGAGCCTTTACCCCGTTTGTTTCCTGTACAAACTCGTAGGTGCATCCTCGCGCATCGTCAGTGGCCTCGATGCGAAAGGAGGCCGGGCAATTTCCCTTATTGGCAATGTGGATCAGGGCCTCGCCAAAAACATCGCGCGAACTTAGCGACTGTTCCTTGGGAGACAATTCCCCGACGATGAAATCGTAGTAGGGATTGATCGTCAACACCGTACTCGTCTGACTGACGCGGCGCGGGTGCTCCGGTGAAGTCACGACCACAGTCGGGTAGTGAATGCCCGCCCGGCTGGACGAATGGCGTGGAGGCGTGATGGAAACCCTGACCTCATAGTTCTGCCGCGGCACGAGTTCGATCTGCCGCGGCGTAATATCCACCCA
The DNA here is from genome assembly GCA_964551295.1 of uncultured Anaerolineales bacterium. GTDB lineage: Bacteria > Chloroflexota > Anaerolineae > B4-G1 > B4-G1 > JAFGED01. The sequence continues at coordinate 21,370 of CAZKDJ010000025.1, forward strand.
AGACGCGTCAACGCCCTCCACGTCTACATCCAAGGTAGCCACGATGGGACCACCGTTAGTCAGCTTTACGGTGAAGGAAACGGTCTGTTCGACGTCGATCGTCCATTCACGCTGTGAGAGCTCGGCGACGATGTAATCATCGACCATATCCACCGGGCGCAACTGCGGCGCACCGACCGACATGGCAGATACTGGCGGCTTTTCAGCGGGGGGGGAGACAACCTCGGGAGAGAGCGTCTGGGCGGGAGATGCAGGGGCAGGAGGTGCGGGGGCAGAATCCGCAGCCGGTACAATGACTTTCTCCGGTTCACCAGGAGGTGTATCGGCCCGGTGCCCCTCCACCAACATCAATGTGTAGCCATCGATCTCCAGAGGACTCCAATGGGGCAGCAACTGAGAGACATTGGGCGGCAATGGCTGCCCATCAAGGTACGTCTCTCCATCTTCGTCCAGAATAACGATCGTGTAAGATTCCGTGCTATAGTCTAGGATAGCGTGAAAGAGAGCCACTTTAGAGCTCTCTATGACAATGTCGTTATCCCTATGCCTGCCGATATTGACGAGGCCCTTGGCCGGATCGATCGCATAGAACTCGACCGTTCCATCGGGCCCAATGATCTCCAACTGCTCTCGTACAACCATCTCGTCCCTCCTGGTTATAGCATATCAGAATACCAGGATAGCCATGATCGATATTGCTGCGCATGCCAAGGCGAATGCAACCAGCATCGGGCCATAGCGTTGAATACGCGTCATCCCCGTAACCTGGGCCTCCCCCTCTTCAACGACCAGAGTGCCTTCGGACTGTTGAATTGACCGGGATTTGACGACAAAGGGGTATAAACTGATCCCGGGCCGATAAGGATCGATGGGATCGATGAGAAGATCGACGGTCAACGTACTGCCCGGTTCCAAGAAAGGTGTCCGAGCCCACGTCTGTGTACCGGCGAGCGCACCAAAAGCCTCGGTTTCAGCGTCGTAATGGGCATCCTGAACAACAGCGTCGCTAGCGGGCTGCCCAGGAGCAGAACTTGGGGATGCAGGCTTGGACACACGCGTTACCCGCGCTATCCGCTTAGGCATCTGCTGCACGCGTCTAACCGACGACTGCCCCTTACGAATCTTTGTCGCGACTTGCATTACAGGAGATCGCAGAGATGGAGGCAGCAGCGAACCCACGCCAGCGAGCAAGCCGGCGATCGCGTTGGCAACCCCCATCATCCCACCTTTACCCCCGGTCGCTCTCACAGGGCTTTTGTCTTCTCGCGTTACTGCAGGACCAGGTGGAGACCCAGCGCCCATTGATGGTTCGACGGGGACACTTGAAGGGGCTGTGGACACGTTCTTCTGTGGCAGCTTCGCTCCATTCAGGACAAGTGTGAACTCCAGGGCGCTGGACGGATCTTCCACTTGCAACTCGTAGTCATCTCGCTCGTTTCCCTCGTTGACGATTTTCACGCTGTAAACTTGCCGGCTCTTGGACCTTTGTGCCTGTCTCAAAAAGTCGTAGAGCAACACCGCAAAGACGAGAACAAAGACAGCGCCGATTCCAAAGACCCACCAGACACTGGATGGCTTCTGTACCTCGTCCAAGTTGTGATGTCTCAGGAAAACCCCGGGCATCGGCGTCAAAGCCAGACTACCAACAACGAGGATTATCTTCGCAACGAGCATGCTCGACTCCCTTATTACGTCTCGCCGTCCCGGTCCCGAGGCGCCAGACGCAAGCTATGCTGGTAAAAGGGAAGCGCGTGGATGACGTGCGAAGACATTGCTCCCTCTCCTGGATAAGCCTCAGGGGCCGCCGCGTGAATGGCAAAGTGATGCTCCCCTGCACGCAATTTAGATCTTTTAGAAGGGTACACGTGCAACAGGACATCCTTCTCCGCACCGGCGAACAAGATCGGTCCCGGCTCCATCATGTAACTATCGAGAGGCAGACCTTCCAACTCCAACTTGAACTGCACGCCGGCTTTGTCACCCTGATTTCGCAAGGTGATGACCCCTTCCAAGGGCTGGTGGCGGGTCAACTGCGTCTGCGGAAGCGAAACATGGATCCCAACGGCTGTTGAACCGTACTTTTTTCCCTCTCGCTCTTCCTCTGTCTCTAGCCTTGAGCCGAGATGGAAGACAACGCTGAAACTGCCCACGCTAACGTGCTCACCCGTAGCGATACCGGTGTACGAGTGGGGAGCAAGCAGCCGCTGGTCTGTCTCACCCACCATGACATTCGCGTTCGACAAGTTGACCAACCTGCCTTGCGAATCCCCGGTGGCCGATAGGATAAGTTGGAGATGCCGGGGAGAAACACCACTGCCCCGACCGGCTTCCAAGATAACGTCGTTGTTTAGATCGCTGCCGATGAGGATGATCGTCTTGTCCGGGTTCAGTGGAAAGTTCTTTCGCCAACCATCCTTGTCAATGACCTCGATCGTACTGCTGTCAGCGTCCATCTTATCTTTCGACCTCTCGACGTCTGTGCAGTGCATATACAACCAGGTTGTTGCCCCATTCGTGGGCCGCACGAACCGTCTCTCGTGATGGGCTGCCGCCTTGCTGTTGCCCTAGCCACACACAGCCATAATCGTGACTACTAAAGATAACCCCTTCACCTGCAAGAAGTCTCGGTTCCCCTTGGACGACAAAGCCTGGAGTAGCCGAAGCGAAAAGATAAGGGGTTGTCAAAAGAGGATGCCCAGGCTGCACGTCCTTGAGAGTGATGTTCATCCCGCCCCACACATCCAAGAAAGCCACGTCCGCCTGTGGTTTCTCGGCCAACTTTTGCCAACAGCTTTCGGCAAAAATAGTTCCACCGCCCGCGAGGTAATTGCGCAACGCCGTCTTTTCGTCCTTTTTCAATGTAAATCCCCCCAAGCCTACCAGATAGACGAGATCATAGTATCCCAACTCCGGCGAAATAGGAACGGCGTCGTCAACCCACAACATCATGTCGCCACGGTGGCATATTGCCCGTCCTAGCGCGCTGGCGCCACGATAGTGTCGATCATCCGGTTTGCCGCCCAGGTAACACACGGCCATACTGGCGACCTCGGAGGAATGTGATTGCACACCAATCTCACGACGAAACCGCAGATCAATTTCATTGAGCGTAGGACGGTGGGGCTCCTGCGCGTCGCAAATGGGCGAATCGCGTTTTTCACGCCGCACGCGCGCCAGTTCGACCTTTGCGCTACCTCCCGGATCTGACTTGGCCTCGATTCCAAACTCGGTCTTTATGTAGAGCAATTCTTCCGTTTGATCGGGATCACTGCTGATACGAGGGGCGCTTTCGCCGTACGTGAGTTGCAAGTACAAAGCTCCCGTGGCGGTACCGACGTCGTATGCAATCGGCTTTTTCAGCACGATGAACTCTCCCTGGGTTCCGATGGCAATGCCTGGCATGATGTAGACGGCGGAATCAGGAGGATCGCTGGCAATCACCTCCAAGCCAACGAGAATACCCGGCCCGTGAGCAAGCAAGTTGTGAAAATGAGTACATGACCTGTGATAATCATGGGCCTCCTCCCAGACGGCCGCGGTCACAGCCATACCATCCGTAGGTTTGATCCGTTTGTCCGGGAAAGCGTGAACGAGTTCTTCCTTGTTCAATGGTCTCTTACCTTTCTGTATCCTCTCAACAAAGCAGGGGGCGAGGGGACACAAATCGCCCGCACGCCCCCCATCCTCCCCCGACTCTTTGAACAGACACTGGAAAACCTTTACGAAACGGTGGAAATTGCTTAGACGCTATCGTATAAGTTTATCCAAATTCAAAAAAAAGACAAGAGCGGCCTTACGTCTCGCGCAAAACCGCTTCATGGTAAAAAACGCGTTAGCCAAGATTTTCTACTGGAGAGCAACTTGAAAAGCCATCGAGTTCTCCCTTGTTAAAGCACCCGCTAACTTGAATACCCGTCCGGCCTCACGCCGAGCTACCCGGCACTCTCGATCTGCAAGTTGTAAGCGGTATGAGCCGGCTTCTCCGCTTCGATGATACGCTCGATCACCCGTCGACGCTCACCCTCCTGCAATGCAACCACTTCGTCATCGTCCCCTTCGATGAGGGGCAAATGCAACGTCACGGTAAAAGTATGTGGCACGTTCTGTGTCCCCAACGCGATACCTGGCCCTAACCGCGCCTCACGCCCCAACATCAGGTTCCGGGCGCGATGCTCTATGATTTGCGGCACCTCTCCCGTATATATCTCTAAATACTCGCGCAACCCGCGGCAGGTGCCCCGACGGCGGTACAGAGAAACGGCGGAGCAGAGCAGTCGCCGCCGTTTTACCTCGGACCAACGCTCATCCAACACCAGATTGAACCAGGAGGCCAACCAGGGCAATAGATCGAGGGGCGCCGTCTGAGGGTCGAAATAGAAGGGGAGCTGGTCGATCGTTCTCTCGATAGGGTCCCAGAAACTCTCAAAGAGCGTCAGCAACTGCCCCATCAGTTCGTCTTCTTCATACAAGGCTGGCAGATGCTTTAGGTACTGCGCCTTGGTCCGCACGTAAACGCACGCCGTCTCCCGCGCAACCCCCATGGATGCATCGCTGTCACTTTGCCGCTTGCTCCTAGCGTTCGTTTCAGGACGGACGACCGCCTCACTCTGTAAATATCCTTCCCCGGCAACGTGAGCAACTCGAGCGCTGATCTGATATTCAAAACTAGTCCCAGTTTCAAGAGGCCCGTTTTCGTGCCACAAGACGTGCACCCCGTCGCCATCTTTGACAAACCGAGGCGGCGCACCGCTGCTCTCCAATGCGGGCTGATAGGACCCTAGAATCAAACCCTCCGGGAGACCTATGTTGATTTTGTAGCCAGAGACGCGATGCAACACGTCGACACGGGTATGAAAAGTCACTTGCTCGCCCCGGTAACGCCGGGAAAAATCGGCAGTGTGAGACACGGCAAGCCCGGAGCGTTCCATCTTTTGGTCCATCATCGCTCAACGACGCGAATATCGTGATGCAAGGAACAGATCAGTGTGTCCTCGGCCACCTTCAACGCCCTATCCTCCAGTGGGGTCAACTCAGTTTCCGGCGTCGTTTCGGCCGGCTCGGACTCTTCCTCCGAACCCTCGGAACTTTTAATTTCCTCCTGCACAAGTTGCCCTGGATCGATCTCTCGGTACCCAACCTGAACGTCCAACACATGCTTGACCCCGTCGATTTGCTGGATCAAGGAGAAGAGCTCTGAAACGTAGAGATCTCTGCCAAAGGGCCACCCCTCCCACGCGTGGCCCACTATCTCGGAAATAACCTCGACATCGTCCAAGGCCAGAGGGGTAAGAAAGCTCTCCAGGCGTTCGACAACGCGGAGCCTGACCGTCTCAGGGCTGGTGTATTCCGCCGGAATGATCTCTGCCGTCACCTGCACGCCAAGATAGCCCGGCTCCCTTACGTGTAGCGTCGTGCCGAGCAACCTGTAGCGATCGAGATAGGCGACAATTTGCTCCTGCAAGCCATGCCCCTTCAACCACAGCTTGGATAGATCGCCTGCCCTTACAGAATCGAACACTGTTGGCACCACCACGAGTTCGACCATGCCCGGGGGTAGGCGGCCATCGACTTGTCGAGGAGCGAGGCACTTGACCCGCGCCACGGATCGGCTGGCCTTTTTGCTCAAGTTCTCAAAATCTTCGACGGTCACGGCTCGCCACTGGGCGCGCATCTCGCGTCGCGCGCGCATCACTGCCTCTTCCAGCGTCTCCTGGTCTCGGCCGCCTTCCGCGCGTATAAGATTGGTGACGCTCTTTATGTAGGGCAAGGATGTCTTGAGCGCCTGGAGCCGATCCACAGGTACATTCCCAATCACCCCTCCCCCGTGACGGTACTTGGTGAACCGGATCTGACGCCCTATCTCCGGCACGCGGCCATACTGGCGTACCGTGCCATCCACCTGCCGAACGGCCGGCCCAAAGCCGATCTCTCCGGTGGCCGTATCCAGGGTAAAATGACGATCAAAGCGCCCCGACATGGAAAAGTCGGCTACCCGCTCCCAGGGTACAAAGACTGTTTGACCGATGTGGACCTCCTCCACGGCGACCGACTCGCCTTCCTGCAGGTCGAGAATCGGCGCATGGCTAAGAGCGAACGTCTGTCCGGGATCGCCGGTGCTGTAGCCCAGTGCCTCTCCCTGGCGAATGACGGCGTGAGTCGCCCGTGTGGAGGCCCCCACCGTGTGTGCCTCGACTCCCGTGATGCGAGGGGACTGCGTATACCCGCTCTGCCCAGGGCGCGTCTGGAAGCGACATCGCACCCAATAGGCCAGCCGGCTGTGTACCTGCTCTGCCCGCATAGAGAGAGACAAGTAGAGCATTACCTTTCCCTCTTCGTTGTTGAAACCGGCGGTCGTATCCTCCTCTCCTGGGCGCGTGCTCACGGGAACACGCGCCCACTGCCCATCCCCGATGGAACACTCCCAGATGAGGGGAGGATCATCGATCTTGATGCCGGTGGCCTTTGCCGGGTCGCACCAGAAGGTCAGCCTCAGGATGTGCCCACTGATGTCGTTTTCCTGATCAAAGCCCAGGTAGAAAGCATCCCCTTCGTGAGGAACCTCATGGAAAGCGACAAAAGTACCCACTTTGCCGATGCCCAAGCTGGGCAAATAGTTCTTGTGCACGTCCTCGTCCTTCCGCAGGTGAGTCAAGACAGGGGACACGATGGTCAAGCGTTGGTCCGTGGTAAAGATAATTTCCTCCTGCCCCTCGACCCGCCGCGTGGCAACCTCGGTACCCCGCGGAGCAACGGCCGTCGTGGTGTCCTCTTTCCCAATGGGAAACGCTGCGGAGAGCCAAAACGTCAACACAGTCCGGGCACTGCCTGCCGGCTGAAGCCGGACGCCCAGCATGTCCAGAAAATTGATGTGGTTCTTTTCCGGCACACGGTTCAAGCGATAGAGAATCACCTCCGTCATCCAGGCAAAGAGCTCGATCAACGTGATGCCCGGATCGCTCAAGTTGTAATCGGTCCATTCCGGACAGTAGTGGATGATCCGCTTTCGCGCTTCGTCGACAATGCTCTGAAACCGTAAATCATCCAAACGGGGTTGCGGCAATGACATCTATGTATTCTCCTCAAATTTGGCCCAGAACCAGGTTACTCTTCCTCGGCCATCAGGTAAAAAGGATAGACGATACTGCGCTCGTCGTGCGTGGCCTTGATCTCGTAACTGATCTCGACCAGAAGCGCTCCATCCCGATCGGGATCGAGAGTTACATTCACATCTCGGACCTGGATGCGCGGCTCCCAGCGTATCAATGCAGCCTTGACATAGTAGGTCATCAGCGCCTGGGTGGAGGCGTTACGTGGAGCAAAGACCAACTCCTTGGCCCGGCATCCAAACTCCGGCCGCATCCGCCGCTCCCCCGGCATTGTCTCCAGGATAATGCGAATGGACTGGACAATGTCTTCCTCCCCACGCGCCAGGGCAATCCCCCCGCGAGGGCTAATCTGAAGCGGTGCAGCAAACCCCTGTCCCAGAAATTCTCGATTTCTGACGTTCTCTTTCATCGGCACTACCCAATCAGTACAGTCGGACACCCAGGGGGAATGATCGAATCCGTCGGTCCAGTGCAAACCGCCATATCGCCCACGCGGGCCGCAGGCTTGCCACCGATTAGAACAGTGGTACTCCCCGGAGGTAGAATCGGGCCACCAACGTGTGGCACAGTTCCTGACACCATGGGACAGGTATGGTTATCTCCCACCACCGCCGCCGGTTTCCCACCGATCAACACGGTCGGAATCCCGGGGCCAACGATGACACCGCCGTGAGCGGTCGTGTCCCCTACACGAGCTGCCGGTTGTCCCATATCCGTCTCCTTGAACTAGTTGATCTTTACGATGCCGCCCTTGATCTCGGTCATCGCATCACCGGCGACAGAAACCTGGGCTCCTTGGACCTTGAGCTGGCCAGAGGCCTTCAGCTCCAGATTACCCTTCGCTTCGAACTTCATGTTGGACTGGGCCTTGACGGTCACGTCGCTGGCACTCTCGATCGTCAGCTTGGCGCCCGAGTCGGTCTTGATCGTCATATCGCCCTTGCTCACAATGTCCCTATCGCTCTCGTTGGTGAATGCGACCTTGTTCCCAGCGTTTACCACAAAATCCTGATCGACGTTGATGGTGATGGTATTTTCCGCCGAGTCGATGATGATTTCGTTCGCCTCGGTCTTGTCCCGGATGATGATCTGCTCCGCCCCGTCGGTATCGTCCAGGATGATCACGTGCCCGGCCCGCGACTTTAGCATCCGCATGTTGACCACACCACCGCTGGTCGCCTCACTGTTCGGCATAGGAGGGGCATCCGAGCCGTTCCAAAGCGCTCCAATGACATAGGGAAACCGAATGTCACCATGCTCAAAAGCGATCAAAACCTCGTCATTCACCTCGGGAATGATCAATAACCCACGTTCAGGACCCGCCATAGGCATCGCCAGGCGCGCCCACGTGCTCTCGTCGGTATCGGACATCCAAGGGAACTTGACCTTGACGCGACACAGATCGTCCGGATCGTCCACGTTGGTCACGACGCCGACTACGACGGACTGGAACAATCCCCGGCTCTGTGCCTCGCCCATGCTGGTCTCCAGCATGGGGGCAAATGTGTCCATCTGCTGCCCGGTTTTGAACTCGACCTCATAGTGATTGGTTTGCGAGCTGTAAAGGTGTCTGGCCTCAGTGACGGCATACGTGCCGCCGAAACGTTTCCCAACCCCTGCAATGTTGACGATTGCACCAGCCTTGATGTTTGGATTCCCCTCACACGATCCTTCCGCCTGGACAAAGCTGCGCTGGAAGGCATCCAGCAAACCCTGCGCCATGTCCTTGGCCTCCGTGGACACAGAGACGGGAGAGTTGACGACGACCAACTCGGCGGCGCCGAACGCCTTCTTTGCTGCGTCACCACCTCCGCCTTGCACACCTCCCTGATTATCGGTGCTGGATGGAGCAGTGACTTCCTCACAGATGGCTTCTTTATTGGATGGATCCCATCCCTGGACGATCACCTTGTCGACCTGGTGAGCCGCGTTTATCCGTGGCCGAAAACTGTACAGGTTGCTCCCCCATTCCAGGTCGATCTGTTGCCCTACGGAAGGCGGCTCTGCCTTGAAACACAGTCTTCCATCGTCAACGTAAACGTGGTACCCGACGCTGTACGCCCGCGTCTGCAAAAACTCCATGTCGGTCTGGTTATCCTGATAAATGTACTTGTGCGTGACCGAGGTGGCGTCGACGTCGGCCTGTAGTCCGGCATTTCCCGCTATCTGGCGGGCAAGATCGCTATCTGTCATCTCCAGGTATGTCATACGCTTCCGGCCACGATGAAGCCGGTGAGATTTGTCATATCCACGCACCAAAAAAATAGCCGCACCATCTCCAAAGTCAGACTCCAGAGACGTGATTTCTCCTTTGAAAATAGACGTGTTATAGGCCGTGACCTCGATTTCCTTTCCCGCGTCAAACACGTTGGCATCGTTCATCGCTTCTTGACTGGTGTCGTCGATGCGCAACACGACCATGTCGGGCAAATAGAGGGTACGATCCACAATGATTTCCAGGAGCTTTTCCTCGATTGCCGCGTCGAGGGCGCGGCCTCCCACCTTGACGGAGAAAATGGATGCGTAAGAAAATTGCTCCTCGTCGGACGATTTTGCTTTCAACATGTCCCTGCCCCCAAGTTTCTGTCCCAAAAGACCTACACTTCTAGATCCCACCTGGTATGGAGCGCGCGACCAGGCTCAGGCCTAATACCCCACAGTCCGCCACACTAGGGGAGCGGCACAAGCCGCAATACCTGCCCCGAATGCAACTCACGGGGATCTGCCAGACTGTTGGTCTCGGCGATGTGTCGCCAACAACCCGAATCGCCATACTCCTGGTAAGCGATCCAGTCTAACGTCTGCCCTTCCTCTACGACCCATACCTTCCTAGCCTCGCTGCGCGAGGTGGGGTTCTGAGGCGGCACCTGCTCTATCGTAAGAACCTCTTCAAAGGTCACATTAGCCTTTGCACGGATGGGAGTGCCGTCAGGCGCAAACATCTCGTACGTCACACTCACGCTGGTGGCAACCCCTTTATCAAAGTACAATTGGTCCTTTGTCACGCCACCCATTCCCCAGATCAAGCGGCAATAGGGAGGACGATCTTTCTGCGGAGATTCTTTGTCAATTTTCGTCAAAGAAAGCAAAAAGTCGATAAATGTCACCACATCCTTACCTGCCCCCGGAGAGGATGGACTTATTAAAGTCGTGTCGAACAAGAGTTCAACGGTCAAAGTGGCAGGCCCCACTCCCTTGAATGCATAGGAGGGGACCTCTTTTTTCGCCCCAGGTTTTTTCTCCCACTGGGTTGACCGCTTGTACACCAACTTTGTGGGATTGTACATACACACTATATTGCCGATGGGGCCGCCGCTATCGTTCAACTTGACTATCTTGATCTTTTCCACCGCGTTACTCGATGCCATCGCACGCCTCCTGACAGCTACAATACCTAGCGTATTGAACTTTTGCGCTCACGCTCTACGGCAAACAGGCGTCTGACGTGAGAATAAACTATCCGAGCTAGGTCATCTAAATCGATCTGGGTTGTACCAGGTGCAGCATCAACACTCGCATTGGAAGACCCCACGGTCGTAACCGTCGGTATCTCTTCACGCTGAACTTTCCCTGCTTCTTGGGACACTCCTCGCCGAACCAGTGGCAAGGGGGACAAACGCGTGTCCGTCCGGGCAGAGTCCCCCGCCTTCCTTTGCGCCGTCGCGCTGCTCGACTCGTGCCCGACCTGTGGCGTCACCAGAGGCGGGGGCACTTGTCCCCTTTCAGAACGCGGCAGTCTCTGGACGGACCTCACCACCATCGGTTTGGCCAGCGGCACTCGCAGCGGCTTGGCCTGCAACGCCTCTTCCTCCTCCGGCGCCTGCCGCTGCACCAGGGGCTTGGCCTGCAACACCTC
>CAZKDJ010000026.1:0-18181 GCA_964551295.1 uncultured Anaerolineales bacterium
GCGGTGCAAAAAAGCTTGCCAAGACACCACTCGCATAGTTGTGGGTAATCACCAATCAAATTACCTCGAGTTACCCAATCAGTCTGATCGATGATACCGCCCGGATAGGGAAAGCTTAACTTTTGCCCACGACCTCACTTGACACCTTCCCCCCGCTGGGCTATCATAATCCTTAACCATGTTCGAACAACTCAGCCTCTTTGGCGGCCCAACGATCTCCGAGCCCTTCACCGTGAGCCAGCTCACCGGCCACATCCGGCGTCTGTTCGAGGACGACCCGGTGCTGGACGACGTGTGGGTCGAGGGGGAGGTCTCCAATTTCAGCCGCGCCTCCTCCGGCCACTGCTACTTTACGCTCAAGGACGCGGGCGCGCAGGTACCGTGCGTGATGTGGCGCAACGTGGCCGACGCGCAGGACTATTTTCCCGCCGGCGGCGACCTGGTGCTGGCGCACGGCAACGTGAGCGTGTACGAGGCTGGCGGGCGCTACCAGCTCTACGTCGATCGGGTCCAGCCGGCGGGCGTGGGCAATCTCTACCTGGAGTTCGAGCGGCTCAAGGCGCAGTTGGAGGCCGAGGGGCTGTTCGACCCGCAGCGCAAGCGGCCGCTGCCTCCCCTGCCCCATCGCATCGGCGTCGTCACCTCCCCCACCGCCGCCGCCCTGCGCGACATCCTCAACGTGCTGGGCCGCCGCTACCCGCTGGCCGAGGTGCTGCTCTCGCCCACGCAGGTGCAGGGAGAAGCCGCCCCGATGCAGATCGCGGCCGCCATCGAGGCGCTCAACGCGCGCAGCGACGTCGACGTGATCATCATCGCCCGCGGTGGCGGCAGCCTGGAGGATCTGTGGGCCTTCAACGACGAGCGGGTGGCCCGCGCTGTGGCCGCATCCCGCATCCCTACCATGTGCGGCGTGGGGCACGAGACCGACTTTTCCCTGGCCGATTTCGCCGCCGACGTACGCGCCCCCACTCCATCCGCCGCCGCCGAGATGGTCGCGCCCGATCAGATGGAACTGCGGACCTACGTGACCGGACTTTCGGCGGCACTGGCCGCCGCGCTGCGTGTGGAGATCAAGGAGCGCCGCTGGAAGCTGACCGAGCAGATGCGGGCGCTCAAGCACCTCTCGCCGCAGGCGCAACTGGCCCAGGCCCGCCAGCGCGTGGACGACCTACTGGCCCGCGCGGAGGCCACAACGCGCCACAGCCTGACCCTGGATCGCGAGCGGGTGGCCGGTCTGAGCAGGCGATTGGCCAGCGTCAGTCCGCTGGGGACGTTGGAACGCGGGTACACCATCGTGCGCCGCCGGGAAACGGGAGAGGTCGTGCAAGCGGTGGGACATGTCGCGACGGGGGACGCGCTCGACGTCCGCGTGGCCGATGGAGCGTTTGAGGCAGAGGTGTCCTAACCCCAAGGAGAAACTATGTCTGAGACCATCATCCAATCCATTTACTTTGACCAGCCCGGCAAGGCGAACACCGCTCGCACGCTGAAGATCGCCAAGCAGCGCGCCGATGAGTTGGGCATCCGCACCATCCTGGTCGCCACGACCACGGGCGCCACCGGCGCCCAAGCGGCACAACTGCTCCAAGGGCACGACGTGGTCGTCGTGACCCACTCCACCGGCTTTGGCGAGCCCAACGCGCAGGAGCTGACGGAGGAGAATCGCGCCGCCATCGAGGCCGCCGGCGGCAAGGTGCTCACCTGTCAACACGCCTTTGGCGGGGTCAACCGGGCGGTACGCAAGAAACTGGGCACCTACCTGACCGACGAGATCATCGCTTTCACGCTTCGCACCTTTGGCCAGGGGATGAAGGTGTGTGCCGAGATCGCGCTGATGGCTGCCGACGCCGGGCTGGCGCGCACGGATGAGCCCTGCATTACAGTCGCCGGCACCGGTCGCGGTGCCGATACCGCCGTCGTCCTAGTCCCCACCAACGCGCAAGGTTTCTTTGACCTGAAAATAATGGAAATCCTGGCCAAGCCACGCATAGGATAACGCGTTGAATAACGTAGGAGAAGACGTTATGAGCAAAATTGACGATTTGACCTTTGAACAGGCCTTCGCCGAGATGGAGGAGAGCGTGCGCAAGCTGGAAGCAGGCGGGCTGACGCTAGAGGAAGGAATGGCTCTCTTCGAACGCGGGCAAGCGCTGGCAGCGCACTGCAACAAACAGCTCGACGAGGCCGAACTCAAGATCAAGCAGATCACACCCGAGGGTGAGGTCGCTGTAGACCAAGGAAAGTGACATGTTAGGTCTAGGTTCTATCGTTATCATAGCCGTTGGTATTATCGTGTTTCTGGCCGCCGCGCTGGGCATCGTAGCCATCGCCATCAGCGGCCGTGAGAACCGCCAGACAGTCATCATCACCGTCGTAGCCAGCTTGTTCGCTCTCTTCTGCTGTCTGGCGGTAGTGGCAGGCGCTATTGGGCTGTACTTTTACGGGATGCCCAGATGAAATAGCAATCGACGACCGATCCAAAGCCAGCGTCTCGTCAGAGTAGCTGCGAGCAGCGTGCTTCTACCGTATATTCAGGGACGTCAATCAACCACGACAACGCGCGTGCCCTCACCAGGTGAGGACATGAGGGTATGTTGGTCGTACGGAACAGCCGGGTCGGCCCAGCGAAAGATCCACTGAGCAGCCTCACTGGTCACGTTGACGCAGCCGTGACTATGCCGTCGGCCGTAATCGTTATGCCAGTAGGTGCCGTGGATAGCGACGCCGGACCAGGTAAAGTAAACGGGGAAGGCTACGCCCGGCAGATCGTAGCGATCATCGCCGCTCCCGCCGATCATGCGCTGGGTATGCCGCTGATAAAGCACGCGGTAATCGCTGAGCGGAGTCCCCAATCCACTCACGCCCGAGGAGATGCGCGTTCTAAAGACGGCCGCCTCCCTCTCGAAGCAGGTCAAAACCTGGTCGGCGATACCGATCTGGATCCACTTGTCAGATCGTCCGGGGGAAATGGGCACCAATTCGTCAGGGGGGATACGGCGCACCGACCACGACGGAACACAAGGGCCAGGCGACCAAGTGATGCCATCCTTGAGCTGATACCACCAATTGCCGTCGTCATCTGTTGTGGCCTGGACGACACGGTAGACGGTGCCGTAGTATAGCTTGTACGCTACGTAAGGGCTGGCGGAACTCCAACGGGCCTCGGCAATCGGCACGCAGACCCGAGCCCAAAAGCCCGGATCACTCACTTCGGCGACGATCTCGTCCTGCGGCGCGTTCTCCACTGGCTGCACGTAGCCACTGTGAATATACCCTCCTGTCGTCCGATACCAAATCGGGTTACTGGGCCAAGGAGCCTCTCCCACGACGGCGGCATAAAGCGGGATAATTTCGTCGCGCCCCTTTGTCGTTACTACGTCGGCGTTCGGGAAGGCCTCCTGGCACACGTTTTGGCGCCACCAGGTGGCGATGCGTCCCAATGAAGCGGGTGGCGACTCGGAGGCTGGAGCCTCGGCAAACAGTAGGTCACTCGGCAGAGCCAGCAATGCCAAGGAGGCACCGCCAAGCTTTAGGAACTCGCGACGGGTCATTACCCTCGTCTTCACGTCGCTTCTCCTGATTTTGCTCATTCTGCTCTCAACAACCGCCGCGTCGCGGCCACCAGGCCAAAGCTGCCGGTGAGCATCATGTCGCCGTAGGGCGCCGCCGGATGATAGCCGAGATCAGCGGCCAAGTGGCGCTGCGGGCCGGTCACGGCCACAAAGTCAAAACCGGTGCCGGGGGCGTATTCAGGCCCGACGAACGCACCGTGGCCGTGATCGTCGAACACTTCCTCGTGGGTCAGCGTTCCGGCACGCAGACCATCCACCAATCCCCGCAGCTTCTCGGGCGTCATCGGTACCGTATGATGCTCGAACAGCCCCAGGATATGCTCGCCACGCAACAACACCCCCAGCGTGTGCTGATTGCCCAGGTTGACCAAGATAAAGCCTTCCTCTCGATGGGCAGCGGCCCGCTCGTCCTCGAGGATGCCCCATAGAGCTGCCGGGTCCGTGTCCATCAAGATTGCGCCCGGCGCGTCTCGCTGCACCGCCAGCATGCGCGTGTAGCAAGCGGGCGGCCGGCGATAGACCAGGTCGAGCAGCGCTCCCCCCCTCCACGAACTCGCGCCACAGGCCAAAGCGGAACGCGCGATTGGAACCCTCCAAACACTCGCCGTGATCCTGCACAGCGACGGCGACCGTCTCCGGAACGGCGACGCCAAAAGGGGCCAGCGCGCCCGCCAGCGCCTCCAGGTCGACGTCGCGCGTGCGCAGCGTGAGCAGATTGGGTGCATCCGGCGGCTCCTCGACGATGGTATATCCCCGCTCGCGCACCTGGTCGAGGTTATCACGGATCGTGAGCGCGGCCCGCGGCGTGGCATAGACGGCGTCACCCGCCTGTAAATGGCGTTTCATCGCGCTGACCAGCGGTCCGCCGCCCATCAAATTGCCGGTCAGGAACACCGGCCGTCCTTCCCGCGTAGCCCGCTTCACCCGCCGGGCCAGGACCGTGGTCCACGAGGGTAGCACCAGCTTGACGTTGTTCTCCATCGGCTGCCCGGCCTCCCACAACAGGATATCCTGGGTGCCGGCGCCGATGTCGATGGCGAGGATTCGATCGTGATTCATCCCTACCTCTCAACCAACGCGTGGCAGAAGAACAACCGCCACTTGCGCTCCCGCGGGCAAGTGCTGCACATCCTCTGGAATCACGGCTAGCCCATCGGCCTGCACCAGCGAGTTGAGGATGCCGGCACCCTGATCGCCCGTCAGTGTCGCCTCGTATCCAGATTCCGTCTCGCGGAGCTGCACCCGCAGGTAGTGACGCCGACCATCCTTGCGGGCGACGGGCTGGGTCAGACGTGCCTGCACCATGGGTCGCGACCAATCGATGAATCCTTGCATCTTGAGCAGCGCCGGACGGGCGAACAGTTCGGTGCTGATCATCGCCGCCACCGGGTTACCGGGCAATCCCAGCAGCGGCGTAGGACAAGATGCCGTCTTGTCCCACACAACCCCAAAGGCCAGCGGCCGCCCCGGTTTCATGTTCAGCGACCAGAAATGCATCTCCCCCTCGGCAGCCAGCACCTGCTTGACCAGGTCAAAGTCGCCCACCGAGACGCCGCCGGAGGTGATGATAAAATCGGCCCGCCGATCCAGCGCCTCGCGCATCCCCTGCCGCACCAGTGCCTCTTGGTCATGAGCGACGCCCAAAATAAGGGGCACGCCGCCGTACGCTTGCACCTGCGCGGCGACGGTGTAGGAATTGGCGTCGCGAATCTGGCTGGGGCCGGGAGGCTGATCAGGCGGAACAACCTCATCGCCGGTGGCCAGGATCGCCACCTGCGGTCGCCGCACTACGGCCACCTCCAAGCAGCCCACCGCTGCCAGCATGCCGATCTCCTGCGGACGCAGCACTGCTCCGGGCTCCAGCACGGCCTGTCCTGCGCGCACGTCCTCGCCCACCTGCCGCACGTTCGAGCCGGGCCGGGGCGCTTTTAGAATCTCAACAGTGTTCCCATCTAGCCTCGTATCCTCGAAGCGCACGACCGTATCGGCCCCATCGGGCACCGGCGCGCCGGTCATGATGTGCATCGCCTGACCCGCTTCGATGACGACATCGGGCACGTACCCGGCGGCGACCTCGCCCACGACGTGCAGTCGAACCGGTGGTTGAGCGCTCGCGACGTCCGCGCCGCGCACGGCGTAGCCGTCCATCGCCGAGTTGGTCAGCGGGGGAATATCGCGATCGGCAGCGATGGATTCAGCCAGCACGCGACCGGCCGCCTGCAGCAGATCCACGCGCTCCGGTTCCAGGACGCGTACCGCCGCCAGGATGCGTTCCAGCGCCTCCTCCACGCTCAGCACCGGGCGGCGTTCGTCAGGCACGGCGTACATCCAGCATACCATGCTCGGTATCGACGCCACGCACCATCTTGACCGCGTGGGGTAATATCGACGACAGCGTCTCCATCCCCTCGCGCACCGCCCTGGGGCTGCCGGGCAGGTTGACGATCAGCGTCCTGCCCCGGACGCCGGCCACCCCCCGCGAGAGGACGGCCAACGGTGTCCTGCGGTAGCCCACAAAGCGCAGCGCCTCGGCCAGGCCCGGCGCCTCGCGCTCGATCACCGCCCGTGTCGCCTCGGGGGTGACATCGCGCGGGGTCAATCCGCTGCCACCGGTGGTCACGATCAAATCGACCCCCACCTCGTCAGCCAGCTCGATCAGCACGCGCTCGATCTCGAGCCATTCATCCGGCACAATCTCTTGGCGCACCACCTCGACCCCGATCTTGCGCAACAGATCCGCCAGCAGCGGGCCGCTGACATCCTCGCGTTCCCCTGTGTGCCCCTTGTCGCTCACGGTCACGACACCCGCTCGAATTAGCGCGTTCTTATCCTCAGCCATACGCCGATTATACTTGCTCTCATCTGGTGGGTCAACCGACGGGCGCGCTTGTTCCCCCGTCGGCCTGTGATACAATGCGTGCACGATACCGAACGAAAGGCACCATCAAAATGGTAGACAGCGTGCTTGAACAATTGATCGCGATGACGCGCGAACTCGGCGAGCCCGCGCGCGACTATGTGATCCAAGGCGAGGGAAACACCTCGGTCCGTATCGATGAGGACACCTTTTGGATCAAGGCCAGCGGCGCCGATCCAGCCAACGCGAACGCGCAATCCTTCCTCCGCGTCAGACTAGGCGACGTGCTAGAGATCATCGACGGGCCATCTATGCCAGAAGAGGAGGTTCAAGCGCGGCTGGCTGCCGCCAAGCTTGATCCCGACGCGCCGGGCTGCCCCTCCATCGAGACAGCGACGCACGCGCTGTGTCTATCGCTGGGAGAAGCGACCTTCGTCGGCCACACCCACCCCACACCGGTCAACGCCATCCTGTGCGCCCGAGATGCCAAGGCCGCCTTTGCCGGTTCGGCGTACGGGCACGAGGCGCAGGTGTGCGGCAAGCCGCTGTTCGTGCCCTACGCGCCGGTCGGGCAGCCGCTGGCGCGTGTGGTGCACGAGGGATTGCGCGCCTACAAGGACCACCACGGCCAGCCGCCGCGCGTCATCCTGCTGCAGAACCACGGCCTGGTGGCGCTGGGACGCACGCCCGACGAAGTGCTCTACATCACTGCGCTGATGGTCAAGACCGCGCGCATCCTACTGGGCACCCGCGCCTGGGGCGGTCCACACTTTGTCGAGTGAAACGCGCCCTACGGCGTCGTCTCCCAGGTGACGAACGAGAGCACGATGTCCTCGTCAGCCTGGATCTCGTCCACGCGGATGCCGGCCAGGTTTCCCTCGGTCGTGTTATAGCACAGGAGGGTACCCACTGTTAAGGTGGGCACCGAGACGCCGCCGGTGGCACTCTTGGCCATCGATTCACAAAACGTATGGGAGGGCACGCTGGGTCCCACCGCCCCGGCAACGCCGAACGACATGCCATTCACCGCGCGGAGAAATAGGGTCCCCCCGGGTTTCTGCCACATCAAGTCCGAGCCACCGCTGAGCGCCTCCACCGTGCCGGTATCCAGGTCCAGGCCGTTGCCCAACAGCATAGTCACGGACCCCTGCGCCACGATCGGCGGCGGACAGGGCGGGCCGACGTATTGCACCGCGTTGGATGGATCGGACCACACGGAGCCCCTGTAGGCCACGACGGTGAGATCGACCGTCTTGTCACACCAGACACCGGCATAGTCAGAATACATGAAACCCCAGCCAGTTGTATCCCCCCCCACCAGTGTGTGATGAATTGCGCCGTCGGCCAGCACGTGGAAACCCTGCTCGTCGCTGGCATTGTCCGTCCAGATGAGACTGACATAGCCACTCGTGGACGTCGACATCGTCAAATTGGTCGGCGCACCCGGCGGCGCCTCGGTAGACGTCGGTTCGGGAGTTGCGGTTACTTCAGGGGTCAGTGTAGGGGTAGACGTGCTGGTCGGCACAGGCGTGTCGGTGACGGGCGAAGGCACGACGATGCTAACCCAGACGGTGCTGCCAAACACCGTCCCGTCGCCCGACTGCATGCGCCAGTTTCCCTTGTAGGTACCCGGCGTCCCAGGCGCGACCATCGGCGCCGAGACGTCAACCGTAGCGCCGGCGCTGGTAGCGGGGACGGATACCATGGTCGGCGCTCCCATCTGGCTGCCTCCCACGAACACGAGATTGAAACCGGTCCAATCGCAGGTGCCCGAGTTGAGGATACGCCACGTCTTGATAAAGCTGACGCCGGGCTGAAGCACGCTGCCATCGGGCAGGGTCAAATCGGCGACGTAGGAAGCGTTGAGTGTGCAGCCTGCCTCTCCCGTCACGTCGGGCATGGGTGTCGAGGTGGGAGGGAAAGCCGTAGACTCAACTCCGGCTGCGCGCTCGACGATGTGCAGGGTGATGGAAGCAGGTGGAGAAGGCTGGTTCTCAACGTTGTAGGCGATCACATGGACGACGACGTCACCTGGGGCTTCTGGAAACCAAGGTTGCGCGATGGCAAAATTCGTGGGCGTGCCCTCAGCCGGCGGATCGGTGCGAACGACGAGGGAGTTGACGACCAGGTCAACACGGGCGATGCCCCTTGCGTCAGAAGCCGTTGATTGGATAAGCACCTGTTCACCGACAGTGACATTGGCCCCATCGCCCGGGAAGACGATGCTGACCGTTGGACCTTCCGCCGTAGGCGTGGGTGGATTACAGGCTAGGATGGGGAGCAGCAGCAAAATCCCAAAAAGCACCAGCTTTAGAATAGACTTGTTTCTATACATGTGGTACCTCCTTTACGGGGAACGCCCTCATTATAGCGTTTCACCGCCCCAAGGGCAAGATTCTTGACGATTTGCGTGCTTGAGGTATAATATCGCCCGCAATGTTCCTCGGTAGCTCAATTGGTAGAGCGGCCGGCTGTTAACCGGTTGGTTGTAGGTTCGAGTCCTACCCGAGGAGCCTGGTTGCAAACAGGGGAAGCGCTGCTTCCCCATTTTGTTTTCACGTACAACGATGACCCGTATCTGGCAACGTGTGCTTCCTATACTGCCTCGCATCCTGCGCCGCATCCGCCCCGCCTATCTCATCAGACTGGTGCTGGCGCTCGTTGCCCTGCGGCCCATCGACCCGCCCCGCGTCTTGGTCGTCCTCGACCCACCCCAAGAGGTAATCACCGCAAACTCCCTCGTCGGCGTACACACCCGCCTCACCGACGAAGTGGAGGAGTGGAAGATCCAGCGCACGCTGCGCATGGTGCGGCAGATGGGATCGCCCTGGATCGTCGAGTTCTTCCCCTGGCCCTACATCGAGCCTGCCAAAGGCGCTTACAACTGGGAGCACGCCGACGCGGTGATCGCGCACGCCGAAAACCAGGACCTGACCGTCATCGCGCGGCTGGGTTGGGTGCCGGGATGGGCGCGCGGGGAAGAGACCACCTTCACCCATCTGGACGCAGCGCATTACGACGACTTTGCCGACTTTGTGGTCGCTTTTGCCGCCAGGTACAAGGGCCGCGTAGATCACATCATCATCTGGAACGAGCCCAACCTCAGCTTCGAATGGGGCTACCGGCTGGTCGACCCCGAAGGGTACGTCGAGGTGCTCAAGACGGTCTATCCCCGTGCCCACGCAGCAAACCCGGACGTGATCGTGCTGGCCGGGGCGCTGGCCCCCACGCTGGAGTCGAAGGGCAGCTCCGCCGGGCTGAACGATCTACTTTACCTGGAGCGGATGTACGTAGCAGGCACTGCGCCTTACTTTGACGGGCTCGCCGCCCATGTCTACGGCCTCACGCAACCGCCGGAGGCATTCCCTGCTCCCGACACGCTCAACTTTCGCCGCGTCGAACTGCTGCGCGAGGTCATGGTCGCACACGGCGACGAGGATAAGCCGATCTATGTGACCGAGGCAGGTTGGAACGACCACCCGCGTTGGGCACACGCCGTCCGCCCGGCGCAGCGCATCACGTACACCCTCGGCGCCTACGAGTGGGCCCGCCGGCATTGGCACTGGTGCCAGTGCGTGGCTATGTGGGCCTTTCGCTATCCCAGCCCGACGTACAACTATCAGGATCACTACGAGTTCGTGACGGCGGATTTCGAGCCGCGGGTGATCTACCTGGAAGTGCAAGCATACACACACGGAGAGTGATTGTGTCCCCGATTCGAACGTGATACAATGAATGACACGCAACGGCTCACCACAAGTTGGGTAAGAAACACTCATCTAAAATAGTCAAAGAGTCAAGAGATTTCTGAACCCAATTATGGAGTGAGACAAAAATGACATCCAAAAGAGATCGTTCGAGAGAAAAGCATACCAACGCGGCCAAGGGCCTCTCCCGCCGCACCTTCCTCAAGTGGAGCGCGGGCGGGCTGGTTGCTCTTGCCGGTGGCGCGCTAGCCGGATGCGGCCCGGTCGCCTCCGAGCCTGCCCCCACGTACGAACCCGTTCCAACTACAGAGCCCCAGCCCGCATCCACATCCCCGCCAACCTGGATGCCGACGCCTCTGCCCCCCACCTACACCCCCGTACCTCCCGCGCCTACCAATCCGCCGGAGTCAACCACCGAGTCGGTCCCCACACCCGACCGGACAGCGCTGATATCCCACTGGCCCGCGACCGCCACCAGCCGTGTCGTGCTCGTGCGCCACGGCGGTGTGTGGAATGGCGCAGAGCCCAACCCCGGCATCGTGCTCCAGATGCTGGATGCAGGCCTGAGCACGCTCGCGGACGTTCCCGAGGCGCTGGCCGTCTGGCGCACGCTCTTTGATCCCAGCGAACGGGTGTTGCTCAAGGTCAACTGCATCTCCCACGGCGGCCCCACCCAGCCCGCCGTGGCCTACGCCATAGCCCAGCGGTTGCAGGACGCCGGGCTAGCTGCCGAGAACGTGCTTATATTCGACCGCACCGACCGCGAGCTGGAATCCGCCGGATACACACTCAACGACGGGGGGCCAGGGGTGCAGTGCCGCGGCAAGCGCGGCACCGGCTCGGAGGCAGCGTTGAGCCAGGCCACCGTCCGCTTCTACCAAGAGCTTGACGCCTGCGATGCCATCGTCAACATCCCCACCCCCAAGCAACACGGAACGGCGGGCATCAGCGTGGCGATGAAGAACCACTACGGCTCGATAGACCAGCCCGGCGCGCTGCACGGCGGCCGGTGCGACCCAGGCGTAGCCGAGCTCAACGCCCAGCCCACCATCCGCGACAAGACGCGCCTCGTCATCGGCGCGGCGCTCAACGTCAGTCCCGGCAACTGGAACCAGCCGACGCGCGAGGATGCGCTGCTGCTCTCTTTCGACCCGGTGGCCTTGGACACTGTCGCGCGCGACATCCTGGTGCGCCACCGACAGGAAAAGGGGATGGGCGTCAACTCGCTCATCGAAGGCGCGCCCCAATTGAACACCGCCCAAGCGCTGAAACTGGGCACAACCGATACCAAATTGATTGACTTGCAGGAGGTCGTTCTGGGATAGGGAAACTTTGATGCTTCGTAGTCTGTGGTTCTGGATCGTCATCATATTGATCGCAACCGGCGCTGCCGTGACAGCAGCGCTGGGCGCGCTGCATTGGCTGGCGCTATTCCTGGCGGCACTCGTCTTGACGGCCGCCGTCACTCTGCTCGCCGCCGCATACGCCATCGGGCGCGCCGAGCCGCTGCAGATACCGCGCCTGCGTGCGCTGCCCAACTCGGAGCGCCTGCCCGTCATCTATGATTGCGACGTCACGATGGGACATCCGTTTCGAGAGGTGGGCGACGGACTGGTGCTGCTGTACCTCTTGGGCGAGCCGCGCGTGAACCTGCTGAGCGTCACGACCACCTACGGAAATGGCCCAGTCGAGATGACCACCCGCGCAGCCCTCAGGCTGTTGAACTCTGTAGAACATGGTGACATTCCCGTGCTGCGCGGCGCAACTGGCCCCGAGGATGCCGCGGAGGCAAACACAGCCGCACACCACCTGCGCGATGCGGTCAACAGGCGGCCTGGTGAGATCATCCTCATCGCCACCGGCAGCATGACCAACCTCAAGCACGCAGCCATCCTCGACCCCGAGTTCTTTACCAAACTGCGCGGGCTGTACCTGATGGGCGGCGTGACCCAACCGCTGATCTGGAACGGTCGGCGGCTGGTGGAGCTCAACTTTGCTCTCGATCCACAGGCGGCCTACCAGGCCATCCACGCCGATTGTCCCACCACCATCGCTCCGGGCCAATCCGGCCTGAGCGCCGTCTTTCGTGGTCCGCAGCTCGCCGCGCTGCAAGCCCTAAAAGACCCCGTCTCGCGCCTCATATCCCGCCGGGTCCGCTCATGGTTCGCCCTGATGCGCACCTACTTCCAGGATGGCGGCTTTGCCCTGTGGGACTCGGCTATCGCCCTGATGCTCACTCAGCCAGGATTATTTGAATACGAACGCGGGCACGTGATTTCGGATCGCGATGATTTGCGCGCCGGTCGCCTGGTGACAACTCCCAATAAACGGGGACCTGTGCGCATCGTGCATCGCGTCTTGGACTATGATCGCTTTATCAACACCCATTTCGCCGCCTGGCATCATCTTGGGCAGCAGTTAGAAGCAAGGAGAAATCCATGACCACTCGCATCTTACTCATCCGCCACGGCCAGACGGCCTGGAACCGGGAGGCCCGCTTCCGCGGCCAGTCCGACGTGCCGCTGGAATCACTCGGCCTGAGGCAGGCGGAGGCGACGGCGCGCTATGTCGCCGCCCGCTGGCCAGCGACCGCCGTCTATGCCAGCCCGCTGGACCGCACGATGAAGACGGCCGAGGCCATCGCCCAGGCGCAAGGAGTGACCGCCCAGCCGCTGGATGGACTGATCGACATCAACTTTGGCCAGTTCCAAGGGCTCCTGGCAACAGAAGCCAAACAACGCCACCCCGAGCTCTTTCACGCCTGGATGAAAGCCCCGCACACGGTCCACTTCCCCGGCGGAGAGAGCCTGGACGTCGTGCGTGGACGGATTACCGCCGCACTAGACGATGTCGTCGCCCGCCACCCAGACCAGACCGTCGCGTTGGTCTCCCACACCGTGGTCAACCGCGTGTTGCTGTGCGTGGTGCTGGGTTGGGGCAACGATCGCTTCTGGCGCATGCACCAAGAGACCTGCGCGGTGAACGTCTTTGACGTAGAAGGTGATGGCGCTTTCACCATCGTCCAGCTGAATGACACAGGCCATTTGCAGGGTCTCCAGGAGTAGCCAATGCCACACCGAGACCTGTTACGCCAACTGTCCAAAGACGAACTAATCGACCTGCTGGAGGACGCGGCCAAGAACTGGCTGGCTCACGACGGGCTGTGGTTCCTGGCGGCCGAAGAAAAGTTCGACATGGAAACCGCCATCGAACTGGACCGACGCGCCTGGGAGCAGTTCACCGTCGTCGAGGCCAGGCGCATCATGCACCGACTGGAACTCGAGCCCGGCGGCGGCATCCCTGCGCTAAAGCAGGCGTTGCAGCTCCGCCTTTACGCCTACATCAACGTGCAGGAGATTCTCGACGTAGACGAGCGCACGGTCATCTTTCGCATGAACAAGTGTCGCGTGCAGACCGCGCGCCAGCGCAAAGGGCTGCCCGACTTTCCCTGCAAGCCGGTAGGAATGGTGGAATACGCCAACTTTGCCCACACCATTGATCCGCGCCTGTGTACTCGCTGCATCGCTTGCCCGCCCGACGACCACCCCGAAGCGTATTGGTGTGCGTGGGAATTTACGCTGACGGACGCAGAGGAGGAATGTGATTCACCGCCGCATCGTGGCCGCGAGCCGCAGGGGCTTTAGCAGCAGGTCCAGCGCGGCGTTGACGTGAGGTATGACGAGGTCCGCTGCCTCGAGTGTCTCCACCGCCAGCCCCTCCTCGCCTAACACGGCGATAGCCAACCTTGCCTCACGCAGCATTCCGGCATCATTGGCGCCGTTGCCCACGGCACACACCCCCTCGCTTCCCAGCTCCACCACAAAGGTCGCCTTCTGTGCGACCTCGTTCTCGGGCGAGATTCGGGCAGCCTCCATCCCAAGCTGGGCGTCGATGGCCGCCTGCCGCCCACGCGTGTCGGCCGTGAGCAGATGGACCCCAATCGAGCCTCGCAGTTCGGCCAATCGTTCGGCCACTCCCTCGATTAGCCGCCCATCCATCGCGACCGTGCCGTTGACATCCAGCACGATGTGCTCCAAAAGATACACGCCCCGCCCCGGCATTTTGATCTCGATCACCACGCCACCTCCCTGCCCCTCAGCAGACCCACCACAAGTATCACAGCCCCGATGGCGACAAGCGCCAAATCGACCATCTGGTCGAGCCGCCAGCCTGCTACAACTGGCACCACGTCCGCACGCAGAAATCCCAAGCCGAGCGAACCGACACAATAGAGAGCCAGCCAGAGAGGGAACAAGAATCCCTCGAACCGCACGCTTCGCTCAGCGAAAACGACTGCACCCAACACAGCAGCCGTCCATACCGCTCCTATAAGCTGCACCGCCACGCGCGGCGCCCAGATGCCATAGATATCCGGCAGCTCCAGACTCAACGCCCACAGCAGGCCCTGCCCGGGGTACGTCTCGATCCCGTAGGCGCACCGGTCCAGAAAGCACCCCAGCCAAGCGCAGATGGCGAAAAAGGCCGCACCGGGGATCAACGCGTCCAGCCAGGGCCAGGGCGACGCGCGCCGAACGGCGGCATAGATCAACACGGCAGCCAGCCCTCCAATGAGGCCGCCGTGCCAAAAGTGCCCCCCACCCCACAGGTCGAACGCCTGACCGAGATGGTTACTATAGTAAGCCCAGTTGAGAGCAACATGTGCCACGCGCGCGCCGAGCAGCCCACCCAGCGCAGCAACCAGCGCAACGTCCAGCGCACGCGCCGCGTCGAGCTCTCGACGCCGCGCCACCAGATAGACGATCGCCGCGCCTCCAATCAGTCCCAGGCCGAGCAAGGCGCTGTAGCTGGCAACCCTCAAAGGTCCAATACGCAACAGCGGATACACGTAACACCCCCAACAGAGGCAGTATAGCACGGTCGCCATACAGCACAAAGCCGCCTGCGAGAGGCGGCCTGTGTGTGTATCGTGTCGAAAGAATCGACTACTTGAGTTCGATGACCGCGCCGGCCTCTTCCAGGGTCTTCTTGGCGTCCTCGGCCGCGTCCTTGCTGACAGCCTCCATCGCCGTACTGGGAGCGCCGTCCACCAAGTCCTTGGCCTCCTTCAGGCCCAGGGCAGTGAGCTTGCGCACGGCCTTGATGACCTCGATCTTTTTGGGACCGATTTCCTTAATGATGACGTCAAACTCGGTTTGCTCCTCTTCCGGCTCGGCCGCAGCCGCCGCAGGCATCGCAGCCATCGCGACCGGCGCCGCCGCGCTGACGCCCAGCTTTTCCTCCAGCATCCCGACCAACTCGGATGCTTCCAGCAACGTGAGTTCACTGATTTGTTCAGCGATCTTTTCCAAATCTGCCATTTTCTTTTCCTCCTGAATTGCACACGATTGTGTGTATGGTTGAGTTAATCATTCTACTATCCAGAAACCGATACTATGCAGGCTCAACCGCCTGCTCCAACCCGCCGCTGGATTCCTGCAGCTTGTCTACATAGGCCTGCAAAACATTGAGCACCTGTCGAACACCGCTAGCGACGACACCGGCCACCTGAGTGGCGGGCGCGTTGATGGCGCCAAGCACCTGGGCCAAGAGAACTTCGCGAGACGGAAGATCGGCGATAGCACGCACTTGATCCGCCGCAAGCACCGATGCCCCCAGCATGCCGCCCTTGATCTGCAGCGTCTCGAAATCCTTAGCCGCGTCTGTCAGCACCTTGGCCACCGGCGGCACCTCGTCGTAGCAGAAGCTGACGGCCGTCGGCCCGGTCAGCCACTCATCCGGCAGCGACAGATCGACCTCTTTCAAAGCTAACGCCAGCAGACGATTCTTGACCACCTGGAACCTACTATCGATAGGGCGCATCGCCTTTCTGATCTCGCTCACGTCATTCACGCTCAGGCCCCGATAATCGGCGAGGATCAATCCTTTGCTTTGCTCAAGTTGCTCAACATATTCGGCGACGAGCTCGACTTTTTTCTGCTTTGAGCTTGCCAATCCTACTCACCTCCTTCAATAAAAAATCCTTGCGCCCACCGACGCAAGGACATCGCACAGTCATACCATTTGGGATGACACTGTCTTGCCTCGGCAGGCTAGATTAAGCGCTCCAGAACCTACAGGTTCCCGCGCGCCTGCTTTCTTCGGCGATGAATTGTTCAAACGCTCGAGAGAACGTTCTCCCTTGAGCGCGCTCTAGAGTGCAGGCTCCAACGCCTGAGCTTGCACCGGATCGACTTTGATCCCAGGCCCCATCGTTGAGGTCACCGTGATCTTGCGCATATATATGCCCTTGGCAGAGGCTGGCCTGGCCTTTTCGATCACATCCACCACGGCTGTGAAATTGTCCATCAGCTTCTCGACCGAGAAGCTGACCTTGCCGATAGGTATATGCAGATTGGAGGTTTTGTCCAAACGATACTCCACGCGACCAGCCTTGGCCTCCTCAATCAGGCGCGGCAGATCCTCCTCCGGCGCCACCGTCCCGGCCTTGGGGTTGGGCATCAGTCCGCGCGGACCCAACACTCGCCCCAACCGTCCTACCCGGCCCATCATCTCCGGCACGGCAATGGCGACGTCAAAATCCGTCCAGCCGTCCTGGATCTTTTGGATCATCTCGTCGTCAGAAGCCACGTAATCGGCGCCAGCCTCGCGCGCGATCTTTTCCCCCTCACCAGCGGCAAAGACCAGCACACACACCTCTTTACCCAGACCCTGGGGCAACAACACCGACCCACGCACCTGCTGGTCAGACTGTCGAGGATCAACCCCCAGCCGGAGGTGCACGTCAACAGTCGCATCGAACTTGGTGTAACTAGTCTCTTTGACCAGATCCAGCGCCTCCCGCGGTTCATAGAGCCGCTCGCGATCCACTTTTTCCAACGCTTCGCGATACTTTCTTCCTCGATTCGACATCATTCCTCCCATGTGGTTCGAGCGGGCCAGAATTCCTACTGGAACTTTGACCCTCCCACGAACTCATCACCAACCTAGGCCGGCAAATAAAGTCACCTAGTCGGCGATGGTAATCCCCATACTCCGTGCTGTGCCCTCGATCGTCCGCATCGCGCCTTCCAAATCGACGGCGTTCAGGTCCTTCATCTTGAGATTGGCGATCTCTTCCAACTGGGCACGGGTGATACGCCCCACCTTCTCCCGGTTGGGCTCGCCCGACCCGCGCTCCACACCGGCTGCTTTGCGCAACAAATCGGGCGCGGGCGGCGTCTTGAGCACAAACTTGAACGATCCATCATGATAGATCATGATCTCAGCGGGGATGATGTTCCCCATCTGGCTGGACGTGCGGGCGTTATACTCCTTGCAGAACTGCATCAGGTTGATACCGTGCTGCGCCAGCGCTGGCCCCACCGGGGGAGCCGGGTTCGCCTTCCCCGCTTCGATCTGCAATTTGACGACTGCCTTGACCTTCTTCATATTCCTCCACCCCGAATGTAAGTGAGGTCACAAACGCGCCCCACGCTAGGTTTTCTCTACCTGCAGGAAATCCAACTCGACCGGCGTCTCGCGCCCAAAGAACGAGACCAACACACGCACCTTGGCCCGCTCCATATTGATTTCGTCGACCACGCCTATAAACTCGTTAAAGGGCCCATCAATGATGCGCACTTTTTGGCCGGGTCGGAAGGTGACCTTGATCTTGGGCGCCTCCGCCTCCATGCGCTTCATGATGCCCTGTACTTCTTCAGGACGCAGCGGCGTCGGCTCGTTGCCCATGCCCACGAAACCGGTCACCCCAGGTGTGTTGCGCACTACGTACCACGAATCGTCATTCAGGAGCATCTGCACCAGGATGTAGCCGGGGAAAACGCGGCGCTCGACAACGCGGCGCTTTCCGTCGCGCACCTCGATCTCGTCCTCGGTCGGAACCACGACCTGAAAGATCTGATCCTGCATCTGCATCGTCTCAATGCGCTGCTCCAGGTTATGCTTGACCTTGGCCTCGTAACCCGAATAACAGTGGATAACGTACCAAGCCCGACCGTCGTCAGGTATTTCGACCTCGACGGGCTCAGCTTCAGCTTCGACTTCCTCGTCCGCAGCCTCTTCGGGCGCTTCCTCAGTGCCGGCAG
>CAZKDJ010000026.1:18281-22862 GCA_964551295.1 uncultured Anaerolineales bacterium
CCGCTTCAGCCTCAGCCGCCTGCGGCTCCTCGTCAACCTGAGCCGCCTCAGCTTCGACTTCCTCGTCCGCAGCCTCTTCGGGCGCTTCCTCAGTGCCGGCAGCCGCTTCATCGACGACCGCTTCAGCCTCAGCCGCCTGCGGCTCCTCGTCAACCTGAGCCGCCTCAGCTTCAACCGCTGCATCCATGGTCTCTTCGGGTGCTTCCTCGGCGTCGATAACCGCCTCAGCCTCGGGCGCCTGCGGCTCCTCGACCACCACGACCTCTTCAGCGCACATCTCTACACCTGCCTAACCTAATGCGCCCCCCGCAGACTCACCACCACGAGGGTCGCAATACTCCCAACTACGGCGACAATCGCAAAAACGATAGCCACGACGCTACCGCCGACGAGACCACCCAGCCACCAGGAAAACACCGTGTCCAACAATCCCAAGAAAAGGGCCATAGAGATCGTGACCGCCAAGACGATCTTGGTCAAACTCCACGCCTCCTGGCGCGTGGGCCAGCGTACCTTGCGCAGTTCCGCGCGCGTGTCGCGCAGATAGCGTATGACGGCATTCTCACCTTTTGATTTTTTCTTTGCCACGTCTAGCGTCTCCCTGTGATAAACGGCACGGACAATAACGCAACCTAACAGCTGTCCGCCTACACTTCAAGACACCGCCTAAACGCACGGCGGTGTCTTGACACCTTAGGCAGGCGAGGCAGGAATTGAACCCGCAACCTACGGTTTTGGAGACCGTTGCTCTGCCAAATTGAGCTACTCGCCTACGTCTCCTACTTGGTCTCGCGGTGCATCGTATGCGTACGACAACGCGGACAGTACTTGTTCATCTCAAGACGGTTCGGGTCGTTACGCCGATTTTTCTGAGTTGTATAATTATGCTCCCTGCACTCGGTGCAAGCGAGCGTGACCACCGTGCGAATTGCCTTCTTTGCCATTATATCACCTTAATACACAGATTACCAGAGCCCACGATGGGATTTGAACCCATGGCCACACCCTTACCAAGGGTGTGCTCTACCGACTGAGCTACGTGGGCACGCTTGGACTGCAGCCAGAACGCCCACCGGCAGCGCCCAATTTTACCTCATTTCTCCGTCGTGTCAACCCGGGTCAACCTGGGGCGAATCTTGTTCCGGTCGCCGAAAGCTCCACACAGCTCCCTTGTCGCGCCGATCCTTGCCATCGGGACGGGCGCCGACCAGGGCCGCGATGCCCCGCAGCCAAGCGCCGGCCTCGTCCCCCCAGGATTCGTCCAGATGGCGGTAGTCGCTCTTGCGAATGGATTCATCCAACTGAGCGACCAACCGTTCCCAAGCCGCTCGCTGTGCGCTCACCAGGGCATCGTAGGCCGCCTGCTTACGCACCCGCGCCAGCGCCTGGCGAAAGTGCAGCAGGCACAGCCCCTCGGATGCCTCGTAGTCAGCCCACAAGCTGTCCTCGCCCGTCAGGTTATGCAGCAGCGTGTCCAGGTAGATGGCCTCCATCTTGTCAGCCCACACGCAGGCCGGGCACGGCGACTTGGGATCGAGATCGGCGACCAGTTTCGCCGTGGCGGCTGAAGGGGTCTTTGAATCCACAGTCTCTTGCACGCGTCGCAGAGAGAGAAGAGGATTTGCCTGAAAATCAGCAGCCTCCATGATTTTGAGCAAGTTCTGCAGCACGTCGCGCGCGATGATGGCAACTCCCACCGACGCGGTAGCGCGGGCCAGCGCCCAGCCGTGCTCATAACAAAAGCCGCGCGCCCGTCGTATCTCGCGCCGCCTGGCAGGATCGTTCACGCTCTCCCACAGCAGCGTGTCCAGAAACCCATCCGCCGCGCGAGTCTTCAAGCGGCACAACGCGCAGCCAGGCTCGGCCAACGCATCGCGCAGCTCGAAGAAACTCATCGCCCCCTCACGTCTTTTCATGCCATCTCTACCTGCCGCCGATTATAGCACCGAGCCACGAGCCAGTCAATGCAAAGTAGCCAAGGGATTCCTACAAGCGCAATGCCCAAATTATAATGATGATAATTTGACAAATTACAGTGCCCGTGCTAGAATTCGCCCGGCTTTCAGTAACCGTGAACCTTTCAGAAAGCCCAAGCGGCAAATCAGCCAAAAGCTCCCTGAGCTTTCGGAAAGGCAGTTGACGACAGGAGCCAAACTTGCAATCCACCCGCGAGCACATTTTGAATATATTGAAGGAGCGTGGCCAAGCCACGGTCGATGATCTGAGCCAAGAGCTAGGTTTGACCGCCGTCACCGTGCGCCATCACCTCGATATCCTACGTGGAGAAGGGCTGATCGCCA
Organism: uncultured Anaerolineales bacterium; assembly: GCA_964551295.1. Taxonomy (GTDB): domain Bacteria; phylum Chloroflexota; class Anaerolineae; order B4-G1; family B4-G1; genus JAFGED01. The sequence goes on from CAZKDJ010000026.1 coordinate 20,582, forward strand.
GCCCGCTCATTCGCCGCCGTAAGACACCCGGCCGTCCCCAATACGTGTACACCTTGGCCGACAAAGCCGCTTCGTTTTTCCCCAAACGATACAGGCAGTTAACCAACCTGATTCTCGACGAGCTGCGCTCCTACCTTTCGCCCGCCGAGATGGATCAACTGATGAAAAATATCGGCGCACGCATCGCCAGCCAAGCCGACCTGCCAGAAGAGAATGGATTCGAAACCAGACTCATTGCCGTCACCGACTTTTTGAATGAACTGGGATATATGGCGCGGTGGGAACGGCGAGATAACGGCGATTATGCGCTCCACGTCGCCAACTGCCCCTACGAAGCAGTGTCCCACCAGGACCACCAGGTCTGCACGATCGATATGACGCTGCTGACTCACCTCTTGGGCACCTCACCTCAACGTATCTCTTGGTCAGCCCAAGGCGATCAGGATTGCTGCTACCTGATCCATCCCACCGACAAGTAATCCCCACCGGAGCAAGATATGTCTCTCAAGACGACGCTGGTCTTTGCAGGTATCGCTGGGCGTGGCTTCAACTCGCTCAAACAGGGCATGGACGCCGGCTGGATCTCTCACGGTCTGGCCTCCCTCAGCGCCGCCGCCAAAGCCCAAGGATTTAAAGTGGACCTGATTGATCTCCGCGCCTTGAGAGGGTGGGATCATTTTCGCCAAGTGCTGGCGAAACGGAACCCCGACGTCGTCGGCGTGACAGTGATGAGCGTGGACTATAACCCAGCCCGCCAAGTGGTCGCCATCGCCAAGGAGGTCAATCCAGACATCCTCACCGTCATCGGCGGCCCGCACGTCACCATCGCGCTGGAGGACTCGCTGCGCATCCCCCACGTGGACTATTTGCTGACGGGCGAGGGCGAGGTCTCTTTTCCCAGGCTGCTGCAATTGATCAAGGGAGGCGACCCGCCGCCGCATCGCGTGTTACGCGGCGCGACGCCCGATCTGGACGCTATCCCCTTTGCCGACCGCGACCTTTTTCTCGACGAGTGGCGCAAGTGGGGCTACGACATCGACTCGCCCGAGGTACCTTTCGTCGAGGAGCTGCCGCCGCCATTCGTCACCATCATCGCCGGCCGGGGCTGCATCTACAACTGCGCCTTTTGCAAGCCGGGCGAGGACTATCTCTTTGGCAAGCGCACCCGCCGCCGCAGCGTCGATAACGTCATCAAAGAGCTACACATGCTGGTGGACAAATACCACCTGGCCTCCTTCATGTTCCACGACGACTGCCTGACCGAGGATCGAGAGTGGGTCACGGAATTCACGGATAGGTACATCGCCGAGGGATTCAACCTGCCCTTCTTCTGCCAGACGCGCGCCGACATCGTCGTCAAGCACGAGGACATGGTAACCCGCATGGCCAAGGCCGGACTGCGCGGCTACTTTGTCGGCTTTGAGAGCGGCAACGACCGCATCCTCAAGTTTATCCGCAAGGGCACCACGGTGGAGCAAAATCGGCAGGCCGCCCGTGTCTGCCGCAAGTACGGCATCGCTGTGTGGGCCAATTACATGCTGGGGCTGCCGACCGAGACCAAAGAGGAAGTGATGGACACGGTGCGGTTGATGAAGGACATCGATCCCGACTATTACAGCCCGGCCTTTTTCACCCCCCACCCCGGCACCGACCTGTACGACTATGTAGTCGAGCAAGACCTGAGCCGCATCACCGACTATGACTCTTACCGGCGCAACCCCACCGAGCCCAAGATCAAGGGACAGGACTATGCGTTCCTCAAGTGGGCCATGGCCGAGAGTCAGCGTCGCAAACCCATCAACGCCTTCAAGCGCCGGCTTCGCCACCAGTGGCAGCGCGCCCGCCGCGCCACCCCGGCGAAGGTGATGCGAAAATTGGGACTGGCAAAAGCGTGAAACGTAATGCGTAAAACGTAAGAATTAGATTACGCATCACGTTTCACGCATTGCGCTGCGGTTGCCAAATCCCTCCGCATGTGCTAGAATATCCGCCGCTTTCCCGAACATGGCAGATTCTGGAAAGCTGTGTGCTATTTGCGGCTCGAAACCGCTGTTCAGTCTGCCCCCCGATGCTATACTCCCCCCGGGGTAAGATATAGATTGAGTGTGAGGAGGTTTCATGCAGGACCTAACATCCAATTCCCTAGCCGATGAGCAACCCAAAGAGCTAACGGAGGCTAGCGAGGGACAGGCTGAGTCTCAAGCTGTCGTACAACCCGAGACCACCGAAAGTCAAGCTTCAGAAGAAGCTACCGCCGCTGCAGAGGAAGCACCGCCAGTCG
>CAZKDJ010000026.1:22962-31726 GCA_964551295.1 uncultured Anaerolineales bacterium
CAGAGGCCGTCGAGGCCGAGACTGTGGAGGAAGTAGAACCTGTCACCGTCGAGGCTGAGGCCATCGAGGAGGAAGCCCTCGCTCCGGCAGAGGAAGCTGCACTGCCCCCAGGGAAAGCGCCGCCAGTCGCAGAGGCCGTCGAGGCCGAGACTGTGGAGGAAGTAGAACCTGTCACCGTCGAGGCCGAGGCCATCGAGGAGGAAGCCCTCGCTCCGGCAGAGGAAGCCGCACTGCCTGCGGAGGAAACACCGCTGGTCGCAGAGGCCGTCGAGACCGAGACTGCGGAGGAGGTAGAACCTGCCATTGTCGAAGCTGAGGCCATCGAGGAAGAAGCTCCCGCTCCAGCAGAGGAAGCTGCACTGCCCCCGGGGGAAGCACCGCCGACCACAGAGGCCGTCGAGGCTGAGACAGTTGCAGAAACCGCCGAAGAAGCGCTGCCGGCAGGCCCCTCGTTTGGCGAGCGGCTTCAGGAAACCTTTACCTCGGTCCGCGAGAGACTCGGCGCCACTTTGGGACCACTGGGCGAGCGACTTGGTGCCACCTTGGCCCCGCTGCGCGAAAGGCTCAAGATCGCCCTGGGACCATTTGGCGAGCGGCTCAGCGCCACCTTGGCCCCGCTGCGCGAAAGAATAGGCGACAACACCTGGATATACGGTGTGATTGGGGTAGTCGTCCTTCTGGTCATCCTAGCCCTGTTCATCCCCCCCTTCTCTCTCCTGCAGCGCTTGGGCATCACCGGCTACACCGCCATCACTGCCGAAAACGACTCCTATCAATACGAAAACCTTACGCTAAGTGTGGGGCCAACCTCCAACGATAAGCTGCGTGTGCGAGTGGAATCAATCTCACGCTCAGATTTTCTCGGTTTTGCCCATTCATCATATCGTGAGGCTGCAGAGGCTCTTCTACCGAGGCATCTGGAAGTCAAGTGCGAATTCTACAAGATCAGAGTAAAGGGAAAGAACGAGCAACCAGTGATGATTGACATAGCAATGCCCGCCGCAGCGGAACCCTGGGAGACGCTCGACCTCTACACCTGGACAGGCGAGACGTGGGAATGGGTGGGCAGTGAACTGCACACCGAGGTCGCCGAGAAGGAGTTCGTCCGTGCCTGGGTGACCGACGTCCCCGATAACGTGATCGTCGCTCAGACAGGAGCGACCACGCAGACCATCTCCACCCCGCTGGAAGCCGAAGACAACCTGGCATCCGGAACCGGTGTGGTCGATGAGGTCAACCCCACGGGCCTGGCGATGGGGCCGGATGGCACCATCATGGGCGTCTTGTCTCAAGCAGTAGACGTTAACGCGTTTGCCGTCATGCCGACCATCAGCGAGCCCACCGCCCACGGCCCCCTGGCCGACGTGTTGGCCATGTCTGATATCCAAAAAAGCCACATCGCTCAGGTCGTGGATCTGTGCACTAACTATGGTTTTGCCGGTGTGGAGATAGCCTACCACGGCATTCTGCCCGAAGAGCGCGACGCCTACACCGCCTACATCACCGCACTGGCCGACGCGCTACACGCCCAAGGCCTGCGCCTGAACGTCGTCGTCGAGCCCGCGACGCTCGCTGGGACAGAGTGGAGTACGGGCGGCTACGATTGGCAGGCCATCGGCGCCATCGCCGACGCCGTCAAAGTGCCCTTCCCGGATGATCCTTCCGCCTATGTGGACAGCGGCGAGGCGCAGCGCCTGCTCGCCTGGGCCACGGCTCAGATACCGCGCGCAAAGCTGCGCATGCAGGTCTCCTCGTTGAGCGTGGAGCAGCGCAGCGGCGAGATTTCTTACGTCTCGATAGACAAGGCTCTGGCCCCCTTTGGAGAGGTGACGACCGTTGACGGCGTCACCGAGGTCGCACCAAATAACGAGATCAAGTTCACATTCTCCGGGATCGACTCGGTGCGCGGCATCGTGCCGCAGGACGCCGCCGGCACGTATCGCATCGAGTACGCGGATAGCGACACAACTTATACCGTGTGGCTGGGCACGGCGGCTAACCTCGCCGTCAAGCTGCAATGGGCGCAGCGGTACCACCTGGGTGGCGTTGCTGTAGACGGCCTGCTCAACCCAGGGAACGCCCCCGGCATCGTGGAAGCCGTGAACGCATACCGCGCCGCAACAACCCCTCCCACCGGGCAACAGGCGCAGGTCGTTTGGATGGTGACCAGCCCGGCGGCGGAGCTGGCTCACGAGACCCTGACTCTTACCGATCCTAATTACAACTGGATGGTCGTCGCTGCCACCGGCACGTACACCATCAAGGCCACTATCGCAGGCGTCGAGCGGGGCTCTGTCGAAGTTGCCGTCGCCGATACAGTGGCACCCACACCCGCCCCCACCCCCGTCGCCGATACGTCCTCCGCTCCGGTCTCTAGTGACTGTTTGAATGCCTCTTTTGTGAGCGAGACGGTACCGGACGGCACCAAGTTCGAGAAGGGTGAGGATTTCACCAAGTCGTGGACGCTAAGCAATTCCGGAACCTGCGATTGGCCGGAGAATACCGCCCTGGTCAAGATCAATTCCGACACGGGCGGGGCCGAGAGCGTGCCAGTGGGTGCAGTGGCCGTCGGGGAAACGAAGGAAATCCAGGTAGAACTGACCGCGCCGGAAGAGGACGGTTCGTTCCGCAGCGACTGGGCGCTGAAAGTGGGTGAAGCCCAGATATTCGAGGTCTATGCCCTCGTCGCAGTCGGCGACGCGAGTAGCAGTACATCGGTCGCCTTCACGACTGGGGCTGGCGGCTTTGAACTGGGCGGCCATATCCGCGACATGGCTTTTCCCTACTCCGACAAGATGAAGTATTCTGGCATGACGTGGGCGAAGGTACAAGTGCGCTACGCTGGAGACGCCAACGCCATCATCGCGGCCGCCCACTCCAAGGGATTCAAGATCCAGGTCAGCGCCCTGGGGTCGGCTAACATGGTCACCCAGGCGGGCTTTGAGGACCAGTACGCCAGTTGGGTGGCCGGGATAGCAGCCGCTGGCGCCGACGCCATCGAGGTATGGAACGAGCCTAACATCGATGCCGAGTGGGCCATCGGCCATATCAGCCCGCAGGCATACACCAGTCTGTTGTGCAAAGCCTACAGTGCCATCAAGGGCGCCAATCCCAATACCATCGTTATCAGCGCGGCGACCGCGCCGACCGGTTACTTTGGCGGCTGTGGGCCCAACGGCTGCGATGACCTGCCCTTCATCCAGGGCATGTACAACGCCGGCGCGGCCGGATGCATGGACTACCTGGGCGCTCACCACAACTCCGGGGCCACGTCCCCATCAGCCCGCAGCGGTCACCCGGCCGATGACGGCAACCGTCACCACTCCTGGTACTTTTCGCCCCAGACCGAACTGTACTACCGGACGTTTGGTAGTTCGCGTAAGCTATTCTACACCGAGATGGGCTATGCCTCCCAAGAGGGGCTGCCGGCGTTTTCAGACCACTTTGGTTGGGCGCGCGGTATCAACAACAGTCAGCAAGCTGCCTGGCTGTCAGAGGCCGTGCAGTTGAGCATCAACACCGGCATGGTACGCTGCATCATTGTCTGGAACATCGATTTTGTCCGCTACGGCCAAGACCCGCAGGATGGCTACGCGATCGTCCGTCCAGGCGGAGCGTGCCCGGCCTGCGACTCACTGCACAACGTACTAGGCTCACGCTAGCGCGCGACAAAACACATTGACAGATTATAGCCGCGATTTCACATCGCGCAGGACGTTTCACGCGATTAGGGAATCGCGGCTACGAATTCGATCCGGTCCATCTAGATTAGGAGGTCAGCATGACGGGTTTTTCTTCCGGTAAGGGTTTTAGCGGCAATCAGCTTTACATTGCCATCGCCATCTGGCTGGCCCTCGTTCTCGTAGGAGGCGCCTGCCTCTACATCGGCTATAACATCGAATCCGGCAGCGACGGGGGCCAGCAAACCGCAGTCACGCCAACCAGCATCGTCGTTCCCACTGCAACGTCAGCGGAAGAGGGAGAAGGGGGAGAGGGGGCAGAGGGAGGGAACGCTCCTCAACCTACAATCGCACCTTTCCCCACGGTCGCGTCAACCGAGGAAGTGTTCGGCTACGGCATCGCCATCCATGGTACGGGCGGGCCGCTGGAGTTGATGGACTATTGGATGGGACAGGTAGATAGCCTTGGCCTGGGCTGGATTAAGCAGCAAGTGCGCTGGGGATTCTTTGAGGGCAACCCGGGTGAAATGGACTGGAGCGGCTACGACGCCGTCGTAAACGCCGCCGACAAACAGGGCCTCAAAGTCATGCTCAGCGTGGTGGACGCCCCCGTCTGGACGCGCACCTATTTTGATGACGACCCAGAAAAGGCACCCCCAGACAACCTGTCCGACTATGCCGACTTTTTGGGTCGCCTGGTCGATCGCTACAAGGGTCGCGTTCACGCCATCGAGGTGTGGAACGAACAGAACCTCGACCGCGAGTGGGATACCGCCGAGGGCGTCAGCGTCGAACGATATGTCGAGATGCTGCGGCTCTCCTACCAGGCAATCAAGAGCCGGGATCCCGACATCATCGTCATCAGCGGCGCGCTTTCACCTGTGGGCTTTAGCTGCAACGAGTCTTACCCTGAGTGTCCTCCGACTGGCCGTCCGATCATCGTGGACGATTTCGAGTACCTCGACAGTATGATCGCCGCCGGCTTTCTGAACTACTGCGACTGTGTGGGAGCACACCACAACGGCTACAACATTCCACCCGACGCAGAGTGGGACACGGTGCCAAACGATCCGACCGCCGTATTCCGCGGCACTTTCGACAACCGCAATCATAGCTGGTCCTTCAGGTCTACACTGTGGGGATATCACGAGCGCATTCAAGCCGCCGGGAGCGACAAGCCGCTATGTGTGACCGAGTTCGGCTGGGCGTCGACGGAAGGGCTCGACGGCCACCCAGACGTATATCCAAGTGGGTTTGAGTTTGCCCTGGACAATACACAAGAAGAACAGGCCCAGTGGATCGTGCAGGCGTATCGGTTGATGCGTGAATGGGGCTTTGTCCGCCTGTCGTTCCTGTGGAACCTGAACTTTTCACAGTTGAACGATGGGCGTGGCGCCGCAGACTCTAACGCGCCCTATGGGATCATCGATCTCAATGGCGCCCCTCGCCCGGCCTTTGAGGCCATAAGCGCGATGGAAAAACCCTGAAAGAATTAACAATTAACGATGACCAATGACCAATCCCGGCGATGGTACCGGGTCGCGGGACTCGCTTTTCTCATCCTCTTGCTACTGGCCCTGATAATGGGAGCCCGGAGGTTGAAGGCTGAGATTTTCCCAGATCCTACGCCTACGTCCTGGCCTCGCACGCGCGTGGCCTCACCCGAGTACGGCATGCAGGCTTTTCTGTGGTGGAACGAGGAGACGGCCCGGCGTGATATGGCGCTAATCAGCGACGCCGGTTTCACATGGGTCAAGCAGCGCGTGGCCTGGCGAGATGTCGAGGGTGCGGCGAAGGGACACTTCAACTGGTACTTTACCGACCGCATCGTCGACGACGCGGAACGATTTAGCTTGAACGTGCTCTTCCGCATCGACCACGAGCCTTTGTGGGCCATGGCGGCAAGAGGTGATAGCACCGACAACGGTCCTCCAGAGGACCCCCAGGACTATGGCGACTTTTGCCATGCCCTGGCTAAGCGATATCGCGGGCGCGTGAAAGCCTACCAGGTATGGAACGAGCCTAACCTGAAGCGTGAGTGGGGAGGACATCCCCCAAACCCAGCCGAATATGTCGAACTGCTAAAGGCATGCTACATCAGCGTCAAGAGCGCCGACCCAGACGCGCTCGTCATCTCGGCCGGACTTTCGCCCACCGGCAACGGCCTGCCTGACGCAATGCCAGAGATAGCGTATCTGGTCGGCATGTACGAAGCCGGCGCCGCGCCATACTTTGATCTGCTAGGCGTACACGCCCCTGGCTTTATGTACCCTCCCGAAGCCGCGCCCGACGAGGTCGCCGCCGAACGTGACGGGTATCGCTTTTGGTGCTTTCGCCACGTCGAGGACCTGCGCGAGATTATGGTGCACTATGACGACGGCGACAAGCAGGTCGCGATCCTGGAGATGGGCTGGACGATCGATCAGGTGCACGCCGACTATGCGTGGTACGCTGTCACCAAAGAGCAGCAGGCCGATTATATGGTGCGCGCGTTCCGCTACGCCAGGGAAAACTGGACGCCGTGGATCGGCCCGATGATCGTGCACTCCATCGCCGATCCCAACTGGACGGAGGACGACGAGCAGTACTGGTGGGCGATCACCGAGCCGGGCTGGCCCGAGGCGCGACTGCGCCCCGCTTACGAGGCGCTGCGGGATATGGAAAAGTAAAAATATGATCGAGATTGTATTTCTAGGCACCTCGGCATCGGCACCATCCATCCACCGCGGCCTTTCGGCACAGATCGTGCTGTACAAGAACTATCGCTTCCTGGTAGACTGTGGCGAGGGAACGCAGCGACAGATCCTGCGCAGCGGCCTGGGCTTCAAACGGCTCAACAGGATCCTCCTCACCCACGGCCACCTCGACCACATCCTCGGCTTGGGCGGGCTGATCTCGACCTTTGCGCGTTGGGAGGCGATGGAGCACATCGAGATCTATGGCGGATCGTGGGCGCTCGAGCGCGTGTACGCCCTGATCCACGGCGTGGTATTTCGGGGTGCCAAGCCTCCGATCAAAGTCGATCTGATCGAAGTGCGTCCGGGAACCGTCCTGGAAGATGACACCTTCGAAGTCACGGCTTTCCCGGTCACTCACCGCGGGCCCAGCTTGGGCTACCTGTTCCGTGAAAAGGCGCGCCGGCCGTTCCTAGAAGAGCAAGCAGAGGCCCTGGGAGTGCCCAGGGGGCCAGAGCGCCGAGAATTGGTCGCCGGCGAGTCGGTGACGCTGGCCAATGGTCGGGTGATCCATCCCGACGATGTGCTCGGCCCTGCGCGACAGGGCGCTTGCCTGACCCTCGTGGGCGATGTCGGACGTGTCAGGGGCTTGGAAGCCACCGTGCATGGGGTCGACATGCTCGTCATCGAGGCGACGTACCTACGGCGCGATGCGGATATGGCGCGCCGTTTCGCCCATCTCACAGCAGCACAGGCAGCACAGTTGGCACAGGATGCGGACGTTCGGCGACTGGTGCTGACCCACGTGTCGCGGCGCTATCGGGAGGCAGAAATCCTCGAAGAAGCGCGCGCCACCTTTCCCGAAACGGTCGTCGCCCGCGACTTTGATCACTTTCGCGTGCTGCGCAGCGACGCAGAGGCAGAAGACAAAACCTGACACCCGCTTGCCAGGCTAAGCGGTCGACGTTATAATGAGGACCTATCCATAAAGACACGGGCATAGGTCCCTTTCACGGGGGATTTGACGTTTTAAGCAGAACAAGGGAAGAGAAAATGCCAGCACACCGCAAGGCGAATGTTCGTCAGTTGACTTCAGCCGCCTATGAACTGGACTCGGGTGTCATCGAGGGGCACCTGCGCCGCAGCGCAGAGGACGGCCGGTGGATGCTGGACGACGTCAAGCTCGACGAATGGTTGGCCAAGTACAACGACCAAGAAGTCGTGCTCATCGTCGCCTCATTGGAGGATGAACGCCCCATCCCCCAAAAGATCTGCCGCACCTGCGGTACCGAGTATACCGGAATCGAGTGCCCGCGTTGCCGCGAAGCCCGCATTCGCCTGCGAGGGCGTTAGATAATTGATATGGGTGCAAATTCCAAAGACACAAGCACTCGTCCCCGGATAGCCGGGGTGCGCTTTCAACCAACCGGCAAAGTCTATCATTTTGACGCCACTAGATTTGCAGACCTACAGCCTGGCGATTTTGTCCTTGTCGAAACATCCCGGGGCAGACAACTGGGAGAGGTGGTCGGCACACGACCTCTGCACAAAGACGAAAAACGTGCGGATCTAAAGCCCATCAAGCGCCGAGCTACAGGCCACGATCTGGCGCGGCTCGATCATTGGCGCAAGGAAGAAACGAAAATCCTGAACGCGGCCCGCAAGGCAGCAGCAGAATTGAACTTGCCCCTCAAGCTCGTCACTGCGGAATACACCTTTGACGGCCAAAGGCTGACACTGCTGTACATCAGCGAAGACAAGCACCTAGAGCTTGGCAGGCTGCTGCGTCGACTCCAAAGGGAAACGGACAGCCGGGTGGATATCCGCCGTGTCGGTGTACGCGACCAGGCCAAGCTATTGGGCGGATACGGCGCTTGCGGCGAGCCACGCTGTTGCGCTCGCTTCCTTTCAGAGTTCACTCCCGTCTCTATCAAAATGGCCAAAACTCAAGGCGTGTCGCTTAACCCCGCGGAAATAACCGGGATGTGCGGCAGATTACGCTGCTGCCTGGTCTACGAAAACGAGCAGTACAGAGCGGCGTGCAAGATAATGCCCCGGCGCAAAAAACGTGTGCGAACGCCTCAAGGCGAGGGAAAGGTCGTGGACTTGCTGCCTCTAAAAGGAACCGTCGTTGTCCAGATCGAGGATCAACGTGTAGAAGTGCCCGTCGAAGAGGTGGAATCAATCTAGGAGCGCTGCCTACCCAGTTACTCGTTGGGGCGCTGGACATACCAGCGCTCCTTTTGTATGGCGAGGTGCAAAGTTGCGTTCAGCATGAGAAGGTGTAGAATGAAAACAACTCGACAAATCCTAAGGAGTCAAATGCCAGATCAATACTTGACCGACGCACAAGCACTGCGCCAGCAATTGATCGACTGGCGGCGTGATTTCCACCGACATCCAGAGCTT
>CAZKDJ010000027.1:0-14788 GCA_964551295.1 uncultured Anaerolineales bacterium
CGCCGTTCCGTGTGGCCGAGTTCGACATCATGTACGACGAGGGGATCAGCAAGGCAGGTGACCTGCTGGACATAGCAGTCGAGTTGGACGTGGTCGAAAAGCGCGGCTCGTATTATTACTACGAGGATGAAAGCTTGGCACAAGGACGCGAGAACGCCAAGCATGTCCTGCGTGATGACCCCGCCGTCGCTAACCGGATCGAGAGCATCATCCGGGAGCAATTGGAATTGGAGGGGGCGCCACCACTGCCGATTGCCGAGGAAGACGAGGATATAGACGACGAGGCTCTGGAGATAGAGGAAGACGAGGATGCAGATGATGAGGTTCTGAAGGTAGAGGAAGAGGAGGAAGAGGCCGCGGCAGAGCCCGCGTAAATTTTCTATTCCGAGGCCAAAAGCCCCTCTGGGGTCGAATACCTCTTCGGGGTCAAGGACCCCGCCCTTTCCCTAGGCAAAGCCCTGCTGCCCCCACGGCGGGGCTTTGCGCTTTTGCCATCGTTCCCAAAGTGGGTATAATCGGGTTATCCCTTTCGCACAGACGCCACCTATGGGTGAAGCATCTCTGGAATGCGCCTTCTGAGCGCACTGGAGCCGATGTGGAACCACGAACCTCTTTGCCATGCCAAGTTCGGTCGCTGCCGGCATGTCTGATCTCGCACTACCATCGTTTTATCTCCTGGGGGCACTGAGATGTCTGGTTTCTTTGAAAAGGTCCATCGTCTGGTACGGCAGATACCACTTGGCAAGGTTACCTCGTATGGGGCTATCGCTCGTATGCTGGAGCATCCCCACGCCGCGCGCACCGTCGGCTGGGCGCTGCATAGCCTCCCCCCCTCTGTCCCCCCCGCTTGCGGGGGGGAGGAAAGGGGGGGCGTGCCCTGGTGGCGTGTCTTGAACAGCAAGGGTTGTATTTCCCTCTCCAAAGGGCGCGGCGCTAGCTTCCAGCGAGAGTTGCTGGAGGCGGAGGGAATCATGTTCGATAGGCGTGGCTGCGTAGATTTAGATCGCTTCGAGTGGGAAGGACTTGCGTGGCATGAGGTTGAGGAGTTGATGAAGGAGAGACCGTGAAGGGGTAAGGAGCACTAATGGGACAAGACGGCAAGTATATATAAGTGAACGTTCTGCGAATCACGCTGTGCGTTTGTCAGCACAGCCCAGATATGCTATGATTCCACTTGTAACAAAAGGCCCTGCGGTGTGTCAGCACCCAGGGCCCGGCCAAGCCGAGGGGACGGCCTGGCGTTTGGAAAGATAGCACAAGAGGACGTCTCCGTCAAGGAGGCGTTCTTGTGTTTGTGCGGATCACCCAGCCCAACCTAGTGTTCGCCTCAAGACAGGTGATGTTCTCACCCGCGTTTTCTGAACATCCTGCAATTCCAGGCGGAGGAAGTGGGCGATCCCTTGTTGGAGGCAATCGCCTTCATGCAAAGCGTGGACGGTGAAGCGCACGTGTTTGAGGATCCCCCGCTCAAATTTGCGCCCTGGCGCTGGAAATCCTACGTGGGTGGGAAGGAAGACCCGGTCGGCCGCGGGATGTACGAGCTGTGTCTCCACGATTGCCTGACAAGGCACTCGAACGAGGCGCGCTATGGGTTGCCGAGAGCCAGACCTACACCAGCTTTCGGAGCGATTGGATCGCCGACGAGGATTGGCCCGCCGCCCGCGAAGCCTTTCTCGACAAGTTTCCTCATCTGGCAGACGTGGATACTTTCTTGGAACAAGCCAAGACGGCGTTGGACGCCCAGATGGCAGAGGCAAACAGGGTGTGGCCCGATCTGGCAGATCGAGGAGTGGTTGAGATCGACGAGGACGGTACGCTTCATCTGGAGCGACTAGAAGCTCAGGAACTGCCCCCGGGGACGACGCGACTCCAGGCACATTTGACGCGGCTGTTTCCACGCATCGGGATCGCTTCACTGCTGCTCGAAGTCAACCATTGGGTCGGTATCGACCGGCTCTTCACCAACCTCAACGCCCGAGAACGCCCGGCGGAGAACCTGATGGCCAAGAAGATGGCCGTGATCATGGCGGAAGGTATGAACATCGGCCTGAAGAACATGAGCGATAGCGTACCTACGATGAGTTATCGCGACCTGTTCGGCGTGTACGAGAAACACATCCGCGAGGAGATCTTGCGCCAGGCCATCGTCGCCGTGGTCAACTTTTACCACCGCCTCCCGGTCACGCGCCACTGGGGCGACGGCACGTCGTCCAGCTCCGACGGGCAGTTGTTCGGCGTGCCCGTCAGGACGATCCATTCCCAGTATCACCCCAGGTCTCCCAGCAAGAGTGGGTGCGCGCTCAGTCTGTACACGCACGTCAGCGACCACGCGATCCCATTCTACGGCCAGGTGATTCACAACCTGGGACACGAAGGAGCTTGCGTGTTGGACGGACTCCTGTATCACGAGACGGACCTGAGACCCAGTCGCCATTTCGCAGACACGGGAGGGTATCAGGACGCGCTGTGGGGTGCTTGTCACCTACTGGGCTTTTCACTGGAACCCCGTCTGCGCAACGTCGGCGAGGCGCGCCTCTTCCGTATGCGCCGCCGGGTCGACGAGTACGAGCACATCCGGGACGCGTTCTCGGCAGCGATCAACACCCGTGCTATTCGCGAGCACTGGGATGACGTCTTGCGGTTGATGGCCTCCATCTACGGGCGTCGTGCCGGCATCGCGCGTGCTGCGCAAGCTCAATGCGTATCACGTTGAGAGTGGATTGTACAAGGCCCTGCGCGAGGTGGGCCGTATCGCCAAGACCGCGTTCCTGCTGCGGTACTTTACCCTGCCCGAGATGCGACGGGGCGCCCACAGGGGGTTGAACCGCCAGGAGAGCGTTCACTCACTGGTCCGGTCAGTGTGTGTCGGCCATCTCGGCGAGTTCCGGCTACGCGATCTGAGCGCGCAGCACATTCGTGCCGGTTGCCTGCAGTTGGTGACGGCGATGATCATCACGTGGAACGCCGCGTACCTCGCCGCTGCGGCGGACAAGCTGCGCGCGGAGAGAGTGCAAGTCACGGACGAACAATTGGCCCACATCCTGCCGCTGACGTCAGAGCACATCAACTTCCTGGGGCGCTACGAATTCGACGCGACCGCCCCATCGGTTCAGACGACGCTCTCCACTCTGCCGCTGCGCTCGATGAACGAGATCGTGGAGAAGCTCGGGTTGGGGATTTGATTGAATCGGCAATAGCGTGTGAGTGCTGTAATGCAGTCTGTGGTGCACCGTATGAGTTAAGATGGAGGTGTAGAGATGCCCATTAGGTGATTTCTGAAACCGAATCCAAACCAAAAACGGCGTTTTTGACTTGTGGGGATTGCAGAATATGATATACTGTGTCTCGCGAATACTTCGAAAGGAACAAGGGTAACCCACCCCCTTAAACTAACGACAACAAAAAAACATCCGGCGCGGCCTCGACGCCGCTTGACCATTATCGAAGACATCCTGGCCCGGCAACGTAGAAACAGTAGCGTCTCTAGCCCGGCTGGTTTGCGTTTTGAGCAAGTTTATCACTGATCGGCATTCAACCAGTGTGTTGGAAGGGAGCGAAGCCATACAACGAGAGACAACGCCTTTGTGCCATCGCTCATTCGTTGGCTTGTTCATTCGTTCCTTTCTCAATTTGTTGTTGGAGGTGTCGAGATGAACCAGAGAACCCGCTTATTGATCGCGATCGCTTCTATAGTTCTTGTGGTAGCCATCCTGGCACTGGCGCAGTGTGGCGCTCGGCCTGCGCCCGCCACAGAGACACCGGGCGCAACGACAGCAGCAGCCACGACCGCGCCGGCCAGCGACACGACGGCCAAACCTGGCGCGCCAACCGCCACGCCTGGCCCCACCCCCACGCCGACGCTAACAGCGGAAGAGCTGCTGGCGCGTGAACTGATAAAGCCCAGAGGACAAGTCACGTTCTCGGCAGACGAGTGTAGCGGGATACTCAAAGCTGAGCCGTGGTGTAGCGTAATCAAATCTGCAAAACCTATCACACGTCCGGAGTGGGAAGAACTCTTTCCTCAAACCGATTTCTTCTCGGTAAGGGTCGACGTTTACGGTGGTGAGACTTCCAGATACCGAAACTGGCTGATCGTGGAGCAGGATGGTCAGCGTTACACTGCCGATACTTTCGACCGCCTCCTGGCGGCCAATGGTATCATCGAGATCACCGACGAGAACCGCGAGTTGGTTGCCAAGGCCTTTGCACTGATGACCATCGGCGACTATCTCGAAGCAGATGTTGTGTTTACCGACTGGATGGAGGTTGAAGGTTGGGTGGGGAGGACTGGCCCTCTCGACTACGGCCTCATTGCCTGGACAGAAATCCAGGGTTTGAAAATCACCTGGGGCCTCAGATTCCAAGATGATCAGCTGAGGGAAGTTGAAAGGGCCGGGGTTTCAGAGTATCAAATAGGGGATTACATCGATATCCCTCTTTACACGTTACCGCTGCCCCCGCATAGTGAGTATCGTTTTGGAGGTGGGCGATGAGAGCCAAGTTACTCATAGTCGCTTGTGCGCTTGCGTCACTCCTCCTTGGAGTGACCTCCCGATTGGTCGAGGCCAGTCCGGTGCCGGATCAATCCAAAGAATCCGCCGATACAGCCTTTCGTTCATCTCTGCCTGAATCCGGGCAGGCTGCTCCGGTGTTACAACCGGGATCACCGTTTCCCTACTACATATATGCGGAGTCTACGGAGGAAGAGGACTTTTGGACTCAAAACCGCGAGACTATTAACAACATACTGCCAACGTGGTCCTCCATACCCCATCTCGTGCTCTACCGGAGCGACCGGGTGACCGACACACAAGCCGGGCTTGACACGCTGCGACCCCAGCGTATAATAGCAAATCGAGGGCAGGGTAACTGACCTCCCCCCTCAAACAACACAGAAACGACATGCAACCACATCGCTGCTCCCTTCGATCCCCTCATTGCAGCCGATCACTTTGCACATCACAATTCACTCGTTCGCGCGCTTTTGGCTTGTCCTTGTATACCACCGGCTCATAGGAGGTATCCGATGAATCCGAGAACCCGCTTGTTGACAGCGCTCGCCGCGATCGTCCTAGTGGTGGCCGTCCTGGCCGTGGCGCTGGCGCAGTGCGGCGCACGGCCCGCGCCTGCTACAGAGACGCCGGGGGCAACAACGGCAGCAGCCACGCATACGCCGGCAGATGCTGCGACGGAGGAACCCCGCACGCCTACAGCCACGCCTGGCCCCACGCCCACGTCGACGGAGGGAGAGAAGGCAGCGGAGGCTGTGGGGCAGGAGTATATTGCCTACAGACCGACACAGGGCGAGTGTGAACAGGCAGTAGACAGCGGAGATGTTGAAGCGTGCGTGTGGCTCGATTCCGCTCAGCTAATCACGCGCACAGAGTGGGGGCTTTTATTCCCGAATACAGATTTCTACTTACTTGAGATGGGAGGCTACCGCCCAGATTCGCACCGCATATATGACTCTCGTCATAGACTTGTTGCTATGCATGATGGCCGACATTACACCGCCGAGACTTTCGACCGCCTGCTGGAAGCCAATGGCATCACCGCCATCACCGACGAGAACCGTGAATTGGTTGGACAGGCGTTCGCGCTGATGACCATCCCGGGTTACCTTGAGAAAGACGTTGTTTTCACAAAATGGGAAGCAGTCAATCTGGAACCTGCCGCATTCAATTATTGCGCGACGGCCTGGACACAGCTTCAAGGACTGGAGCTATTGTGGTGCTTTATATTCTGGGATGAGCAGCTTGACATGGCTTCAGGTCCTATGGTGCAGCAAGTTGGTACTGGTGATTACATCGACGTATATTTCGAGGCACTGCCTCACCCATCGCGTGAGGATTATCGTTTTTCAGGGGATAGATGATGAATACCAAACTGAAGTCTCTTCTCATCGCCTGTGGGCTTGCCTTTGTATTGCTGGTATTGACGGTTCGCGCCGTTTTGGCAGGCGTAGAGCAAAGCTCGTCCGCGCAACCTCCCCCTCCAACCCCCAGGGTCGAGATAGGACCAGCAGTACCTGAGGCGCGTATAGACTTCCATGAAGACAACAATCCCGATCGTCCCCTGCAAAGACTACCCCACCTCGTACTCTCTGAGGACAGCAACCTGACCCCGGAAATCTCTCGCACGCTGGTTGTAAACGTGAGAAACCTCTTGGTAACTCCAGGCTCCCGTGTCCGGGTTGAGATCACAGCTACCACAAAACACTCTGACCCGGACAAAGGAGGGGGAGCCTTAGATCCAAAATTGATCGCGTGGCGCGAGATCTACACACACGCTGTGCCGGCAGGCTATGGGGAGCTGTCGTACATTCAACTCCCAATCACTCACACGTTCCCCGCGTCGATCCCGCTCGTCCATCAATACCCATGGGGGGTAATATCTTACCCTGGCGTGATTACCACCACACCGACTGACTACTTTGGCATCGAGGTCGCCATTCACGGAATCGCAGCCGAAGTTCCTGGCTATCAGGACTACATCTACACCGACGACGACGCCTTCTTGATGGAGAACCAATACGAGGCCGACCTGGGGACCGACGACGCAACCGGTATAGACCACAGCGTTCGCGTGCACCACTGCGATATGTTCCCCTTCGGACAGGGGAACACTATCGCATCGTGGCTACCTAGGGCACAGGCCCACACTCACGTCAACAGCTCTCTGATACCGATGATGCAGGAGATATTCGACACCGAAGTCAACAACTGGGGATTTGAATCTCTGCACCCTGGTTGGGACGAGGATCGCGTCGTCGAGGTGTATGTATCGGAAGGAGACACTTATTTCCACCTAGGGGGTGGCGTGTACCATTACGGGCATTACGATGGAGTCAAATGGACTCCCGAGCAGAGAATTGCGTTGGATTCTAACTTTGTAACATACCAATTGGCATCCTCCCTCGACGAGGGTGAAAGATCCGCATTCAGCCACGAGTTCTTTCACTCGATGCAGCACAGCATTGGGCTACACGAGAACTATACTCCTGCAAGCGCAGCCTGGAGCTATGTCATCGAGGGGCAAGCGATACTTGCCCAGTCCGTTGCCAGCCTTTCTTCACCGAATGATGCTCACTACGTGCTTGATGCTAACCAGTACCTGCGCGATCTTCTCAACACCTCTTTTGAGGTCATGAACCTTTATCCAAGAGATGGTGGTCATTGCTACGAAGCTGCACTCTACTGGCGCTTCCTCTTCGAGCAGAGCGGGGGAGTGGGCAACCCCGCCCAGGGTATGGAGATCATCCGAAGTATCCTAAGGGAAATGGCTACCCGCACGAGCACCGAGGATTTCCTGACCAACTTTGGCCCGGCGATGAACAACGCCTTCGCCGCCAATGAAAACGCTCCTCACGAGAACTATGAGGAAAGCCTCCTTGCCTTCGCCCGCGCCAACTACTCCTTACGCCTGGACGATAGCGAGTATTACGAACAACCCGGCAACCCAGTCTATACCGAGCCACCGACGGACTCGTGGCCACCGTATCGGTTGGGAGACAGCGGCCCGGTTTACCACACGGGTGAGATCACGAGCAGCTTTGGCATGGACTTTGCCGAGGTGAAAATGATCGGACTGGTTTCTGGCACAGTCTTGTCCAGTCCGCTCGTGATTCGCTTCGAGCAGAGCAACCCCGCCGAGGAATTCCACGTCCAGTTTCTGCATTTGGCGCCGGGCAACAGCCCCAGGAGATCTGGCTCAGGGAACCGCCTAAAGATCAGTCAAGTGCACACGGCTACAGAAGTGATTCCTATACAGGGTGGCACAGGCGAACGCACCATCATTTGACAGGACAAAACCGATGACTATAATATCCGGTATAGTACCAGATCAATGCAAAGCGAGGTGTACGAGTCCCAAGGCGAGAGGGGGTAGCTAGCCTCCGTCTGAACCACACATCACCATTGCCGCATTGCCCCCTACACCGCCGTCCCAACGGCCTCACAGCTCGTCCATCGCAGTCTCGCCACTTGGCGCATTCGCTGACTCGCCGACTTGTTCATTCGTTCCATTCTCAATTTGTTGTTGGAGGTGACAGATGAACCCAAGAACCCGCTTGATAGTGGTGATAGCCGCAGTAGCCCTGGCTGTAGCCATCCTGGCCGTGGCGCTGGCCCAATGCGGCGCCCGGACCGCGCCCGCCACGGAAACCCTGGGCGCGACTGCGGAACCTGCCACGCCGACCCCCACGCCTGCGCCCACCCCGACGCTGACGAGGGAAGAAGAGCTGGTGATTGAGAGGCAACACTACAGTCCGCAAAGCGCCTCCTCGGCTGACGAGTGCTCCGATATTCTGAAGACTGAACCATGGTGCAATGTGGTCAAAGATGCGGTGCGTATCACGCGTCCGGAGTGGGAAGAGCTGTTTCCTCAAACCGAGTTCTTCCTGGTGAAGTACGATGTGTATGGCGGTGAATTTGGGCCGCAGCAACGCAATTTCCTCATCGTTGAGCAGGATGGCCAGCGCTACAGTGCCGAGACCTTCGGCGGCCTGCTGGACACCAACAATATCACGATCACCGACGAAAACCGCGAACTGGTTGCCAGGGCTTTTGTGCTGATGGCTCTGTCGGATTATCTCGAAGAAGAAGTGATCTTTTCCAATTGGGGGCAAGTGGATGGGCCAAGAGCTTTTTCTGATCTCCGGTTCAACTATGGGATCACAGCTTGGACGAAAATCCAGGGATTGGAGTTCCAGTGGTGGTTCCTGTTTTTTCAAGATCACCTGCGGGTGACAGGGGGAGAGGTCACAGAGCATGGAACAGGCGATTACATAGATGTTCCCTACTGGATGCTTCCCTTGTATGCCGATAGAAAGTACTCCTTCTGGGGGAATTGATGATGAGAATGAGACATATTGCGGTTGCTTTCTTTTTCGCCCTATTGTTGCTAGCATTCACACTCCAATCTGTTTCTGCCAACGAGACATCGGGGCAAGTAGAAAAGCGAGGTTTCGCTGCGCCCCTTTCATCGGCAGCCGAATCCGAACTGCCTTCTCTCTTGCCACAGCCACCTACTCCAGTCGCCGATTTTGTAGCAGCGTCAGATGTCGAGTTTTGGACACATAATGGCAGCGCCGACCTCGGAGCCCGGGTGAGTTATATTCCCCATCTCGTGCTTTACAAGGATGGTGCCATGACAACCGATCACGATGAGCGCAGGCTAGTCGTGTGGGTGAGGCACATTGAAGTTCCCCTTACGGGAGTAACAGTGACGCTCGAAGTCTGGACCCAACATGGAGATCCTGACCAAGGCGGTGCTTTGGGTACAGAGATCCCGGTATGGCGTGAATCACAATGGATTACCAACACCTGGGGTTTCACTTCATCGAATGCATCGGCGCTCTTTGAGCATGTGTTCACTGAAACGGTGCCATCCGGTACTGGGCCGATCACCACACCCACTGATTACTTCCAATATGATGTTTTTGTGGGGACTATTGCCAATCCCTTGCAGGCAGGCCATGGCGACTACGCCTTCTTGATGGAGAACCAGTGGACGCAGGATCTGCCCGATGTGTCGGAGGAGAGTCCAGGCGCAGCCCCGGACGAGATGCCTGTCTACTACTGCGATATGTTCCCCTTCGGCATAGACGGCACCGATCCCGACACCTGGCTGGACAGGGAGGACCAAGTGCCGGGCTACGTCACCGGTACACTCGCTCCTGGAATGGCCGAAGTGTTTCGCGTCGAGAGCGACGACTGGGGAATGGGGCCCTGGTACGATGAGTGGTATAGCATGCACTTTGACGACGACTGGATGTTTGAGGAGCGACTGCCTGTCTTCCTCAACGATGGGGCCACTTGGTTCCACGGCAAGGCCGAGACCAACGCAGGCATTTCGCTCAGAGTCACCGGCAGGTCTTGGTATCCCGAATACGACACCCGGCCTCAGAATCCTCAGAATAACGTTGACAATCTGCTTGACGCACAGATGGCCTCGTTCTACCACGAGATGTTGCATAACCTTCAGTGGAACATCACCCTTGAAGAAGTGGGGCCGTCACATGTGGAGCTTCCACCATTCTTCGGAGTTCAGGCAGTTGGCGATTGGTCGTTTTTCCACGAAGGCCATGCCGTGCTTGCCACTTCGGTAGGACAGCCGGGTCTACAGTTTGACCCAAATGCAGGTGGTCGCCAGTACATGTGGTGGTCCAATCAATTCCTTCTGGACAATCTCAACAGAAGCTACACTGAGCAGAACGAAGATGCCGCTGGAAATGGCACTCAGATGGGCTATGAAGCGGCGATCTACTGGAGGTTCCTCTTCGAGCAATGCGGCGGCTTGGCAGATCCAAGGCTGGGGTTGAGTGTGGTGAAGCGCGCCTGGGAGGAACGCCAAGACGCTTACTGGAGTACAGACATCGTCGGTGAGATGCCTTCGATAATGGATAACGTTCTCGCCTCCGCTGTCAACTGTCCATTTGACACCTATGAAGAAAGCCTCACTGCCTTCGCCCGCGCCAACTACTCCTTACGCCTGGACGATAGCGAATACTACGAACAACCTGGCAACCCTGTCTACACCGAGCCACCGGCGGACTCATGGCCACAGTATCAGTGGGGAACCAGCGGCCCGGTCCACCACACGGGTGAAATCACAAGCAGCTTTGGTATGGACTTTGCCGAGGTGAAGATGATTGGAGTGGTCTCTGGCACGCAGGTCTTGTCCAGCCCACTTGTAATTCGCTTCGAGCAGAGCAACCCCGCCGAGGAATTCCACGTCCAGTTTCTACACCTCGCAGGGGGTGCCAGCCCCAGGCGATCCGGGACGGGAAATCGTCTGCGGATCAGCCCGGTCCATCCCGCTATAGAAACCATTCCCATAGTGAGCGGTCAAGGAGAGCGCACCATCTTTATACGCCCGAAGCACTGGCCACTTAATGCTGCTGACGCATTTACTCACCTGGGCTTCATCGTCGTCCGGTTGGACGCAGGCGAAGGGGCCGGGACGGGAGCCTATACCATCACGTTGATCTCTGACACGACTCCCCCCGAGATCGACGTCGAGAGTGACGCGGACAAGAGTGGCCCCTGCGCATCCACCACCTACAAGGTGAAAGGCTACGACCTCCACAGCGGCCTTGGCAAGCTTATCGTTATGGACAATGACCATACTATGACGCTTCCCTTCGATCCGCCTGTCACCATCGGATCTCCTTGGCCTATTGCGGCAGAGTCACTCGACGTGCCGCCCGACACCTGGGCGGAAATCTATACCTTCTCTCTCGATCCTGGAGACTCGGTAGACTATGAGTTCGTGCTCTTTGACCGGGCGGGCAATCGGACCACTCGCCGGTTTGAGGCGAGCAAGTCAGACAAACAGTGCGGCCCTCCCTGGACAATAATCGCTGGGGGTGGGCCGGGCGGCGATCACATGGACGATACCTTCTCTGCCGCCTCTGCCTATCTATCGCCGCTGGACTCTGCGCCGGGAGCGCGGGGCAGGGCGCGGGTGGGCATCCTGTCACACGGCTTTTCCGCCGAGGCTGGCCACCTGGTCGACCTGGCCGGGGAGCCCCACAGCCTGGTGGCCGTGGATTTCGACCCCGCCGCCACCTTTGCGCAATACCCCGTGCTTATCATCCCATCCGGCGGGCTGTACGGCATGGAGGGCTCTGCCTCCTTCCGCGCCCGGCTGGAGGCATATACGGAACTGGGCGGCACCATCGTGGCCTTCGACCAGCAGCACGGCTACGAGTACGGCGCGCTGCCTGGAGGCCAGCTCAGTGGCTACGGCTGGAACGAGGACATCTCCTGCTCCGGCGCCTCGCTGATGATGGAGACCTGGCATCCGATGCTCTCCGGGCTCAATCGAGCCGAGGTCCGCGCCCACGTGGACGGGTTTTTCGCCCCCTCGCCAGAGGGGCACTGGCCCGAGGAGGCGCACGTCATCCTCTCCCGCAGGGCCAACGGCCGCCCCGCCGCCATCCTCTATCCCTACCCTCCCCCCTCTTCCTCCTCCCCCCCAATGGGGGGGACCGAGGGGGGTTGGGTCTTTGCTACGACAATGTACGACGACTGGGGCAGTGCCCACGGCCAGTCGTATGCCGACGCCCGTGTGATCCTGCGCGACCTGCTCACCTGGGCGATCCGTGAGGGAGAGGCAGGGTGGGAGATACCCGAATTCGCCTCTGGCGATCCCCTTACCCTCACCATCCCGGTGGCCAACACGACCCAGTACACCGCCACCACGGCCAGCCTGCGCTTCATCGACCCGTCGCGGCAGATCGCCCTCACCCACACTGTTCCCATCACCATCGCCCCCGGCCAGCCCGGCACCATCCAACTAACCAACCAACCGACCGACCATCTCGGCATCTGGCGCGTCGAGGCGGGGCTCTCTCTGGGCAGCTACCCGCTGACGGGCAAGCAGCAGGTGGCCCGCTACGTCGTCGCCCGGCCGCCGGCCATCGTCGACCCGGCCAGGCCGCTCTACCTGTCCATCACCGGACCGGGCGATAGGTTTGTACGGGGGTCTGTCATCTCGTTCACCTACCACGTCTACAACTACAGCAGCGCACCCCTCACCGCCACCGTGCACTATGGCTTCGACCACGATTTCGATTGGCGCGGCGTATACCGCGTGCTGACCGAGGACGTCGTGATTCCCCCTGCTGACGGGGAAACGCCCGGCGAGGTCGCCATCCCGCTCGAGACCCCTGTGGGGAGTTGGTCCATGCTGCGCGGCCACGTCATCGCCGGGGAGCACCGGGCCTACGCCTCGTTCGGCGTACACACCGACCTGCCGGCGGTTTCGATCTGGCCGTCTCTCGATCCTAAAGTGGTACAGCGCGGCGGTACGACTGAATTGCGCGCGCAGGTCGGCCATTTCTGGCACAGCAGTGGAAACGTGACTGTCACACTCCGCATCCGCGCCATGGACGCTGCGCGCACCTTCTTCCACGCCGATACGCTGACCGTGACGTTCGGGAGTGACCGCGCAGAGGTCGTCCACCAGATCGCGGTGCCTCCGTCGGCTGCCGCCGGCACGGGGCAGGTGTGGATCGAGGCCAGTTCTCTCGACGGCACTCCTCTTGGAGGCTCTACGACCGGATTCACCATTCCCGCATCTCCATTGGCCTTCTCGGCGTCTCCACCGCCGCCTACGGCAGTGGAGAGTACGGTGCCCATATCGGTCGCCGTCGCTAATCCCAGCGCTTCTCTGCCGGTAGAGAGCGGCGTCCTCACCTTCACGTTGGCGACACCTACCGGTACCATCACACCCACTACCAGCACCACGTTCACCCTGGCGCCGTCCTCCTCCTGCGTGCTCACCCCGCTGCTGGAGGTGCCGCCATTGGAATACGGCACGTACGTCGTCACCGTGGACACGGCCGACGAGTACGGGACGCTGCACGATCGCGCGATCTGGCACACTACGCCCCTCGTCGAGGGCGTCCTGGATCAACCCGCGCATCGCGCCCGTGACGCGGCCCGCCTCGATCTGCGGCTGGCCAATCCCGGTCCCTTCACCCTGCCCCTCACCGCCGCCCTCCAATCTACACGGATGTACTCATCCGCAATCTCTGCTCCACAATTCCAACATCTCATCCTCGAGCCTAACGGCACCCTCACCTCCACCTGGACCATCCCCATCCCGCCCGACGTCGTTGCCGGCGCCTATCCGCTGACCCTCACGCTGGCCCTGCCGGGCGGCGATACACTCACGCAGATGCCCGCGTCCATTCAAATACCCGCGTCAGAGATCGTCATCTCTTCCGACGCGCCGGCCTCCCCGGCTCCGGGGCAGACCATCGTCGTCACCCTGGCCAACGACGGCGGAGCCGACACGACCGCCGACTATGACTTGCGCATCGTCGACGCGCGGGGCTATGCCGTCACCGTCGCTGCCGCCTCGGCTCGCCCCATCCAGGCAGGAGGGAGCATCACCGTGCCGCTGGTGCTGCCCGAAGAGGTTGCCACCGGTCACCATACTCTCCTCGGCACGGCCATCGACCTCACCACCGGTGAGCGGGCGACGCTGTTCACCGTGGTCGACGTCGAGGGCCTGGAAGCGTCGCTGGACGTTTCCACCGACCGCCCCACCTACCTGACTACCGACGCGGTGACGCTTACAGCGGAGCTCGATAATGGCCCGCAACCACTGGTGAGCGGCACGCTCACCTTGCGCGTCACCCAGCCGGCCGGCGTCTACCGTTCCCTGGAGCCCGAGTTTACCACCTACACGACCGCCGACTCCGGCCTGGGTGGCGGGCGGATCACCGCCATAGCCGTGGACAAGGCGGGGAACGCCTGGTTCGCCGCCGAGCCGTTGTGGGACGACGACCTGGGAGAAGAAGTCGGCGGCGGGGTGAGCGTGCTTTCAGGCACGACCTGGATCACCTACACCACCGCTAACTCCGGCCTGGGCTCGGACTATGTCTATGCCATCGCCGTGGACGAAGCGGGCAACACCTGGTTCGCCACCGCGCCGACCTGGGACGACGACCTGGGAGAGGAAGTCGGCGGCGGGGTGAGCGTGCTTTCAGGCACGACCTGGATCACCTACACCGCCGACAACTCCGGCTTGGGCTCCGATTACGTCTATGCCATCGCTGTGGACGAGGAGGGCAACGTCTGGTTCGCCACCGAACCCTACTGGGACGACGATCTGGGAGAGGAAGTCGGCGGTGGGGTGAGTGTGCTTTCAGGCACGACCTGGATCACCTACACCACCGACAACTCCGGTCTGAGCTCGGACTATGTCCATGCCATCGCCGTGGACGAGGAGGGCAACGTCTGGTTCGCCACCGAACCCTACTGGGACGACGATC
>CAZKDJ010000027.1:14888-31389 GCA_964551295.1 uncultured Anaerolineales bacterium
AGGAAGTCGGCGGTGGGGTGAGTGTGCTTTCAGGCACGACCTGGATCACCTACACGACCGACAACTCCGGCCTGGGCTCGGACTATGTCCATGTCATCGTCGTGGACGAGGAGGGCAACGCTTGGTTCGCCACCGAACCGACCTGGGACGACGACTTGGAAGAACTGGTCGGCGGCGGAGTGAGCGTGCGCTGGGCCAGTGGGGATTGGGGTACCTATACCGCGGACAACTCCGGCCTGGGCTCGGACTATGTCTATGCCATCGCCGTGAACGAGGAGGGCAACGTCTGGCTCGCCACCGAACCGACCTGGGACGACGACTTGGAAGAACTGGTCGGCGGCGGAGTGAGCGTCCTGTTGGCCGACGGCTCCTGGAGGCAGTACGGTCACGCCGACGGCCTGGGCAGCGACGACGTGACGGCCATCGCCGCGGCCTCCGACGGCAGCCGCTGGATGTGGACGAGCCCCCACCCGGGACTGGGCCAACCCGGCGGCGTGACCTCCATCCGTGGGCCGCTGGCCGTCGTCTCTCCCTGGCAGTCGTACACCGATCCGTTCGAGCTTTGGGATGACAACTATGAAGAGGTAACTCTCGTGACCGTCGACCCGGCTGGCAATCGCTGGTTTGCCGGCGGAGTGCAGGGAGAGGGATACGAGGCGTATCTCTACCGGCTGCTCGCCGACGGGAGTGACTGGGCGGCCTTCAGTGCAGGTTGGCAGGAGATCGGTGACCTGGCCGTGGATGGCACAGGCACCGCCTGGCTGGCGTTCTGGTCTGGGGTACGCGCCCGAGACGCCCAGGGCAACTGGGAGGAATACACCGTCGAGTCCACGGGTGGCGGCCTGCTCTCTGACAGTGTGA
Organism: uncultured Anaerolineales bacterium; assembly: GCA_964551295.1. Taxonomy (GTDB): domain Bacteria; phylum Chloroflexota; class Anaerolineae; order B4-G1; family B4-G1; genus JAFGED01. Next base: position 15,750 of record CAZKDJ010000027.1, read on the forward strand.
CCTCCATCGCAGTGGACGGAGAGGATCGCGTCTGGTTCGCCGCCCAACCGTGGCGGGCGTGGGACTCGGGTGTCGGTGGCTACGTAAATGTGGGTGGTGGCATGAGCGTGCTCTCCGGCACGACGTGGATCACTTATACGACTGACAACTCCAACCTGCCCTCTAACTGGATCGGCACCATCACCGTCGGTGACGCCGGCGCCGTGGGTAATGGAAACATCTGGGTCACCGTCCGCTCCTGTGAGGAGAGCTATTGTGATTACTGGGATACAGTCGCCGGCGGCGTGGCAATGTTCTCTGGAGCATCCTGGATTACCTACACCACAGCCAACTCTCCCCTGCCATCCAATGACGTGCGCGACATCGTCGTGGACGGGGCGGGTAATGCCTGGTTCGCTACCGCACCGTACTGGGATGAAGAGCTCGAGGAAGAGGTGGGCGGCGGCCTGACCCTCCGCCGCGCCGATGGCACCTGGGCTGTGTATACCGACGCCGACGGGCTGCCCGCGGGCGAAATCTTTGGCATCGCCGTGGCCAGGGATGGGACGGTGTGGCTGACGTGTGGTGGGGAGTATGAAGGAGGTATCTTTACCTTCTCCCCGGACACAGGCGAGGTCGTCCAGCACACCGTCGAGTCCACCTACGGCGGGCTGGTCTCCAACAGCGCGGTCGCCCTGGCGGTGGACCGCCTGGGCGACGTGTGGATCGTCGGCGGCGAGTACTATGACGAGGAACTCGACGAGTGGGTTGACGGTGTCGGGGTCAGCCGCTACACCGGCCTCACGCGCGTGCTGTGGCAGTCCACCATCCCCGTCGCCCTGGCGGGCGGGACCGGGCTGACCGAGACGATCTCCGTCCCGGCTTCCGACTTGGGGGCGACGGGGCACATGCATCTGGAGGGCGAGTTGACGACCGCCGGTGGTCAGCGCCTGGCCTTCGACCGGCAGCCGTTCACCGTCTACGCCGCCTCCGCCCCGGCGTTGAGCCTGGGCGTGTACGGACTGGAACAGTCCGCACCCGCCGTCGCCGCGCCGGGCGAGAGCGTCACTCTGGAAGTTTCCCTGCGCAACGGCAACTCACTCCCGCTCGCGGGTCAGGAGATCACGGTCACACTAGGCGGACGGGTCGTCGCCGTCCTGGGCACGCCCGATATCCCGGCCGGAGACACGTGGTCGACCACCGTCGCGGCTGCAGCGCCTTCAAGCGAGGGGCCCGCGTGGGCCGAGGTCACCGATGGAACGCGCGTTGCTCGCGACCGGTTCACCGTCTCTGCCCCGGCCCTCGACGTTGCGATCGAAGCGCCGGACGTTGCCGGCCGCGAACCGTTCGACCTGGTGCTCGTGTTGGAGAATCCCTCTCTGCACGACCTGGACGTTCAGGTGACGATAGAGGCTTCGGATCCAGAACTCGCCGGCAACAGCTTGGAGCTTACGCTCCCTGTCAGCCAGACTCGTGTCCTGGTCGAACCCACCACCATCACCGTCGGCACTGCCTTCACCGTCACCATCTCCGGTGATGTCAGCTACATCTTGTATCACGCCGTTACCTTCGGAGAGGCGGCCGTGGTGAGCTTTGCCCCGCAGCCCGTCTACGCAGAGGGGGCCGTCGCTGTTCCCTACACCATCGAAAACACCGGCCTGCTGCCTGTCGAGTTCACCACCGCCATCACCGTCCAATCCTCAATCTCCAGTCTCCTATCTCCAATCTTCACCTACCTGCCGCCAGGCGAGGGTACCTCCGGCGACCTGTTGCTCGATCTGCCTCCCGGCGATTACACCCTCACCTTCGCCACCCCGTTTGAAAGTGGCGAGGTGACCTTCCGCGTCACACGGGCTTTTGACGCGGCAATCTCTGCCACGACCGGCCCTGCCGCAGGCAGCATCGTGCCCATCACCGCCGACATCACTAACACCGGCATCATGCCCATCGCAGGCACCTTGCGGGTGGAATCCACCTTCTTCACCGCCGAGCAATCCGTCTCACTCACCCCCACACTCCCACACTCTTATACTCTCGCCATCGATCTCACGACAGCTCCATCTGGCACGCACCCCGTCACCCTCACCCTGTTGGCCGGGAACGGCTCCCCGCTGGCCTCCACCACCGTCGACGTCACCGCGCCGGGGCCCGATCTCGCCATCACCTCCGTGCCCACCGACACGGTCGTTCAGGCCGGCGAATGGGTCAGCCTGACCTTTGGCGTGGAGAACGCCGGCTCCGCCCCTGCTACGGCGATCATCAGCGCCACGGTGGGCGACCTGATGGACGAGACGCAGTCCGTGTGGCTGCCCGGCGGCGAAAGCGGTACGGTCGCCTTTAGCTTCCAGGTTCCCCAGGGACTGCTGGGCGGCGGATCGCTGCTCTGCACTTACTGGTTCGAGGGACGGCGATATGACTTTACGCTGGACGTGGCCGGCGTGGATGTGCAGGTGGCAGCCGGGTTCGAGCAAGAAGCTTACCTGCCCGGCGACACGGCCACCCTGCAGATCAGCGTGTCCAACGCGGGCGCCGCTCCCACGCCGCCGATGTATGCTCACGTGGCGTATCAGGGCCAGGTCATCACCCAACCCCTGACCCTGGCGGGAGGCGAGGACCGTACGCTCGACTTTGACCTTACCGCTGCCGAGGGGAATCAGGCGAACTCGCAGAGTTCGATAGTCTTTTACGCCCTCTACGAGGAGGGCGAGGAGCGCGGTGTGTACCTCAACACTATCTACCTCACCCTGCGCTACCCCGACGTGACGCTCGTGCTCGACGATCACGTCTACGAGCCGGGGGACACGGTACACGTCACGGTGCAGACGGACGCGACGGCCCCCCTGGTCGTCAGCGCGCCGGGCTATACGGCCACCATCGACCTGACCGGCAGCGATACGAGCTTCCAGTTCACCGTGCCCGATGACCTGGCGCGCGGTACCTACACCGTCGACTATACCCTTCTCCCCCCTGGTGGGGGGGAGCCAGAGGGGGGGCAGCGCAGCGTCCCCTTCGACGTGGACGCGCCGTGGGTGCGCGTCGCCGAGGCACGGTTGAACGGACTGCCCTATGATCCGGACGATGAGGTGCGGGCCGATCTGACCATCGCCTCGACGCACGATCTCGACGCAAGCTTGTGGGCCTGGCTCGTCTACCCCGATGGGGCACGGAACGAGGGCATCACAGAAACCATCTCGCTGCGAGACGTGCTCAACAACCACGTCACCCTTGTGCTGCCGCTCTCCACGGCCCACACTTCGGCTTCGCTCAGTGCGTGGTCCGGGCCGCACCTGTTGGTCTACCTGATCGCAGATGCCGATGACGCCGAATACGTGTACGCCGCCGGGTCAGAGACCTTCGACGTGGGCAGCGTCACCGTCGTGGGTGTGCGCACCGACCACGAGACGTATGCCCATGTCACTGACCCGGTGACCGCCTCGCTCACGGTCTTTGCTACGGCACCGACCGATGCCGATCTCACGCTGCTGGTGGACGACGTACCCGTCGTCAACGCCACGCTCGCGCTGACGGCGGGCGTCCAGACCGTCGCCGTGCCGGCACCGGGACCTATGACGCCCGATTGGCACGACCTGGCGGCGCGCGTGGAGGCAGGCGGGTTGAGCCACGAAGCACACACCACCTTCGCCTACGGCACCGCCGCCGTCGACCTGGCCGTCGGATCGCCTTACCTGGCCCCTACGGGTGCTGTGACGCGCGCCCTGCGCGTGTGGGTGACCAACGTCGGCGAGACGGACGCCGCTGCTACCACGGTCCAATTCTGGGATGGCGAGCCGGGGGCAGGTGGCGTGCTGCTTGGCAGCGGGCCGGTGTCCGCACTCGCGGCGGGGGAAAGCATCCAGGTCGACCTGGTGTGGGACGTGCTGGGACAGGCTGGCCCGCACACGCTCGTCGCCGTGGTCGATCCCGACGACGCAGTGGCCGAGTTCTACGAGCATAACAACGTCGCCACGGGCCAGGTCGTCGTGCCGCCCTTTGTGTTGGCGGTCGGGACCGCGGCCACCTCCTACGATGAGGGCGACCCGGTGGACGTCACCGTGCGCCTGACGAACCTGACGGACGGCCCGCTGACGGTCGTCGTCACTACGACGGTCGAGCTTGCGTTGCACCAGGTCGTGTTCACCGACGTGCAGACGATACAAGCTGCGGCGGTGTATGCGGACAGGGTGATCCCCTGGGATACCGCCTGGGCTGAGAACGGCGCCTACACCATCCGGGCGACCGGCGCGGGTGACATCGGCAGCAACGACTGTACCGTCGTCGTGAACAACGTGCCTCCAGCGGTGGACGCCGGGCCAGACCTGGCGGCGGGCGTGGGGCAGGTGGTGAGCTTTAGCAGCTCCTTCACCGATCCCGGCTTGTCCGATACGCACACCATCTGGTGGGACTTTGGCGATGGCGTCACCGGCAGCGGTACGGTAACGCCGTTCCACACCTACGCTGCTGAGGGCGTGTACACTGTCGCCCTCACCGTCGCGGACAGCGACGGCGGCGTGGGCAGTGACGAGCTGCTGGTCACCGTCAGCGAGGGCGTTGGAGACCTGATCTGCCCCAGCCTGGCCGGGCTAGTAACCTATGTGGATTCCGGATATGCATCTCCCTGCACCGGCGTCAGCGCCGAGCCGGGCAAGCTCAAGCTCGTCGACAGTCAATGCAATCCCATCGCCGATGCCCGTGTCAACCTGCGCGAGGCCGCCGCCGGCTACATCACCTACAAGAAGACGGATGCGGGCGGCTTGGTCGATTTTAATGACTATGGCGGCAGCGCTGTGCCGAGCCTGTTCGAGGCGGACTATCACGGTGGGAAGTATGCCACTGACGTCGGCAGCTACGACACCGGCGCAGTCGTGCAGACCAGAGAATACCATCTCCAGTTCATCGGCAGCGACTGCGCACCGATCGAGAACGCGCGGGTGAATCTGCGCAAGTCGAACGACGGGTACGTCACCTACGTCAAGACCGATGCTGACGGTGTGGCTTCTTTCGAGGTCGTGCCAGACGCCGAGATGAAACTGGAGGTCGACTACCATGGGGCCAAGTGGCTATCCGAGGCCAACACAGCCAACGTGGACGTGGTATTGGGGGCTGAGGCCTTCAGACTGCGCCTGCTGGACAGCGGCGGCGATCCCATAGAGAACGCGCGGGTCAACCTGCGCAAGGCCAACGATGGGTACGTCACATACGTCAAGACAGATGGTGACGGCTGGGCCTCTTTCGACGTCGTGACGGGCGGCGAGCTAAAACTGGAGGTGGACTACCACGGGGCTACGTATGCCACAGACCCGTCCACTTCCCACGCCCCGGAGACGGTGCAAACGAAGGCGTTCAGCCTACGAGTGACCGACAGCATGGGGCAGCCGATCGAGGACGCGCGGGTCAACCTGCGCAAGGCCAACGACGGGTACGTCGCATACGTCAAGACGGATGCCGACGGCGTCGCCTCCTTCGAGGTGGTGCCCGACGCCGAGATGAAGCTGGAGGTGGACTACCACGGCGCGACATATGCTACACCGGTGACGACGGTGGTGGACGATACACAGCTTGAGGTGCAGACGCGAGGGCTGGCGATGAGAGTCACCGACAGCACGGGGCAACTCATTGAGGATGCACGGGTAAACCTACGGAAGGCCACCGGTGGCTACGTCACGTACACCAAGACGGACGGCGCTGGCATCGCCTTCTTCGAGGTGGTGCCTGGCGCAGAGATGCGGCTGGAGTTGGACTATCACGGCGCGACATACGTGACAGATCCTGTGGTGGTGGGTGGCTACGTGGAGATCCCGGTGCAGACGAAGGCGTTTGGCCTGCGTCTGATCGACAGCGTGGGGCAGCCGATAGAGGACGCGCGAGTGAATCTGCGCAAGGCCAACGATGGATACGTCACATACGTCAAGACGGACGCCGACGGGATCGCTTTCTTCGAGGTGGTGCCTGGTGCGCAGATGAAGCTGGAGGTGGACTATCACGGCGGGAAGCATACCACGGCAGTAACCACGATCGATGCCGGCACCCAGCTTGAGGTGCAGACGGTGCCACTCACTGTCCACGTTACTGCAGGAGGCACGGACCTGGTCAACCAGCGTATCGACCTGCTGAAGGCGAACGATGGCTACGTGACGTATGCCAAGACGGGGAGCGATGGACGAGTGACATTCGAAGTCCTGCCGGATGCCCAGCACAAGGTGCGATGCACCTACGACGGCGACACGTGGGTTTCATCTGAGACAACCGGTCCGGCTGTGGTGGCACACGAATTCTGATGACCCTCGCACACCCAGTGCGATACACCGGGCAGCGGCTGCGTTGCAAGACCGCCACTTTTATTCGGCGACACGTGTGCTATGGACGCGGGCTGGCTTACGAGGTCATGACCACGTGACCACCCAAAGCAACACCTGCAAAACGGGAGTCGCTTATGTATACTTGCCGTTTTGTCCCATTAGTGCTCCTTACCCCGTGAAGCGCAGCCCGGTGTTTCTACTGCCAGACGCTTGACAATCGTTGCTTTTTCAAGTATACTTAGTGTGTAGAATACACTAAGTAGCCTGAAACATGGGAGACCACAATGAATTTACCCGATCGGATCGCAAACTGGCTTCGAGAGCATCTTGATGCCGCAGGAGCTAAGGGCTTTGTCTTTGGCCTCAGTGGAGGCGTGGATTCGGCGACCGTTGCCGCGTTGGCCGTGCGCGCCGTGGGTGCTGAACGTACGCTGGGGCTTTTGCTTCCTTGCCGCTCTCAGCCGGAGGATGCCCGGCTGGGGCAGTTGGTTGCGGACGCTTTCGGCAATTCCACAGTCAGGGTGGATTTGAGCGCGGCTTACAATGCTCTGGTTGCTGAGTTTTCGCCTTCGGATGGACGCCTGGCCGCTGCCAACATCAAGCCGCGCTTGCGAATGATCGCTTGGTACTATTTGTCCAACACCCGCAACTATTTGGTGTTGGGTGGGGGCAACAAGACCGAGTTGTCCGTAGGCTATTTTACCAAGTGGGGCGACAGCGGCGTCGACCTGCTGCCGCTGGGTGATCTCTACAAGACGCAGGTGTGGGAGCTGGCGCGCGGGTTGGGCGTGCCAAGGGAGGTAGTCGAGCGCCCGCCTACCGCCGGCCTGTGGCCCGGACAGACGGATGAAGCAGAGATGGGCATCACCTACCGCGAACTGGATCGCGCCCTGGTGGCCATCGAGGCGGGGGATACCGATGGGGTCGACCCAGCGACGCTGGAGAAGGTGCAGGGGATGGTCGCCCGCTCAGCACACAAACGCACGATGCCGCCCATATTCAGACAGGATTAACAGGATTTTCCTGTAAATCCTGTCGAGAACGTTTCTCGGAGAAGAAAATGAGTACTGAGGAAATAGCCAAGATTCTTGAAGCAGCCGAGCCGCTGATCGAGCTGGCGATTGCTGAGGATATCGGGCCGGGTGACGCCACCTCCAAGGCCGTTCTGCCGGTCGATCTGCGGCTTCAGGGGCGCATTTTTGCCAAGAGCCCGGGCGTCATTGCCGGTCTGCCCATCGCCGAGGCAGTTTTTGCCCGCGTGGAGCCTGAGTTACGCTTCATCTACCACGCCCAGGATGGAGACAGGGTGAAGCGGCAGCAGATCGTGGCCGAGGTAATCGGGCCGGGGCGCGGAATGCTGGCCGCCGAGCGGACGGCGCTCAATTTCCTGCAAAAGCTTTCGGGGATCGCGTCCTTTACCCGCGTCTTTGTGGATGCCGTCGCTTCCACTGAGACGACCATTCTAGATACGCGCAAGACCCGCCCCGGCTACCGTGTGCTGGAGAAATACGCCGTGCGCATGGGGGGCGCGCAGAACCATCGCATGAGCTTGTACGATATGCTGCTGGTCAAGGACAACCACATCGAGGCGGCGGGGTCGATCACGACCGCCGTCACGCGGGCCCGCACGGCCTACTCCGAGCTGTCCATCGAGGTCGAGGTCAAGAACCTGCAGGAGCTGGAAGAGACGCTGATGCTGAACGTCAACCGCATTATGTTGGACAATATGGGCGTCGATCAGATGCGGGTGGCAGTCGAGGTCGTCGCCGGTAGGGTGCCCTTGGAGGCCTCGGGTAACGTCGAGTTGTGGCAGGTGACGGCCGTCGCCGGGACCGGCGTGGATTATATCTCCATCGGCGCGCTGACCCATTCTGCTCCGGCGCTCGACCTGAGCATGTTGGTGGAGCAGATGTAAATGTGAGGTGGACCTCTGGCCAGCCAGTGGGATTGAGATCATGAAGAGGATTTTGTTGTGCCTTGCGAGTGTATTTTTGACCGCTTGTTTTGTGCCGCCAGAGGCGGACATATCGGATGGGCGTATCGAGTTCCAGGGACAGGTACATCGTGGTGAGGATTTTGAGCAGGAGATAGGCCCCGATCTCACGTTTCGGCTTCGCTACGCCAAAGGTGATGGGGAAGGGTGGGCCATCTGGGTAGGGGACTTGACGCCGCCTTTTCGAGGGAGGAACGCTCGCTACATTGCGGGGTGGCATTTTCGGAACAGTGACAACTTGGGACCAAATGAGGGAAGCGTGAATGCACCGCAGGAGATAAGGGGGTTCAGTTTTGTTCTTAGCGAGGCGGATTATGAGATAGCAGATAGAGTGCTTCATTGCCTGCTGTGGCCATGTGATGATCTGGCTGGTGAAGAGGCTATGAAAGCCTATGAGGGCCTTGTGAAGGGGATGGGTGTGATGACCATTACCCATCTGGATCTGGGAAACCTTGTGGTGAACGAACGGGCTTGGATCGAGTACATGGAATTCGAAGTAAAGTTATGCCTGCCACTTGATTGTGAGACGGGCCCTTTTGAGTAGAATTGGAGGCCGAGATGGACGTTACCGCCGAACTTGAATCTCGTATTTGGAAAGCCAAAGAGACCCTAGGGGATTCCCTCGTCATTCTAGGCCATCACTACCAGCGGGATGATGTGATCCAGTTCGCCGATTTTCGCGGTGACTCGCTCAAGCTGGCCCGCGATGCGGCTAGTTGTCAGGACGCCAAATACATCGTCTTCTGCGGCGTGCACTTTATGGCCGAGACGGCAGACATTCTCTCGCAGCCGGAGCAGGTCGTGCTGCTGCCCGACCTGGAGGCGGGCTGCCCCCTGGCGGAGATGGCCAACCGCTCCGACGTGGAAGAGGCGTGGGCGCAGTTGGATGAGGTGATGGGCGTGGAGCAGAAGGTCTTGCCGATCACCTACGTCAACTCGTCTGCGGCGCTCAAGGCCTTCTGTGGGCAGTACGGTGGCTCGGTCTGCACCTCCTCCAACGCGGCGAGCGTGCTGGCGTGGGCGTTCGCGCGGCGGCCGCGCGTGCTTTTCTTTCCCGATCAACACCTGGGCCGCAACACGGCCAAAAAGATGGGCATTCCGTTGGAGGAGATGGTGCTGTGGAATCCAAGTCTGCCTCTCGGCGGGAACGACGCCGATGCATTGAAGCAGACGCGCGTCTTTTTGTGGCGTGGATTCTGCAACGTGCACCAGCGCTTCAAGCCCGAGCATGTCATCGCCTGGCGCGAGCGCGATCCAGAGATTCGCGTTATCGTCCACCCCGAGTGCGAGATGGCCGTGGTCGACCTGGCCGACGAGGCGGGCTCGACGGCTTATATCGTCAAGCGGGTGGAGGAATCGCCACCCGGTACCCACTGGGCCATCGGCACCGAGGCTAACCTGGTCAACCGGCTCAAGCAGGAGCATCCGGAGCAGTTTGTCGCTTCGCTATCCACGGAACCGAGTTATTGTCGTACGATGAACCTGATCACCGTGGAGAAGCTGGCCCGCGTGCTGGATGGGTTGGTCGAAGGTGAGATTATCAACCGCATAACCGTGCCAGACGACGTGGCCCGCGACGCGCGCGTGGCGCTGGAGCGCATGTTGGAGGCAAGCTGATGCCCCTGCAGACGGACGTACTGGTCATCGGTTGTGGGATCGCCGGGGCGACGGCCGCGCTGCGGCTTTCGGAAGACACGCAGCGACAGGTCACCGTCGTCACCCGGGCTAAGGAGGCGGAGGAGAGCAACACCTTCTACGCCCAGGGAGGCATCGTCACCCGTGGTGAGGAGGACAGCGCCGACTTGCTGGTGGAGGATATCCTGGAGGCCGGGGCCGGGTTCAGCCTACCCTCCGCCGCGCGCATTCTAGCCGAGGAAGGGCCGAGGCTGGTAAACGAGGTGCTGCTGGAGACCGCTGGCGTCCCTTTTGACCGGGATGACATGGGGGAGTTGTGCTATGGCATGGAAGCGGCTCACTCGCGCCCGCGCATCCTGCACGTGGGCGACGCCACGGGCAAGGCCATCATCCGCGCGCTCGTCGCCGTGTTGCAGGAGCGGCCCAACGTGCACGTCGTCACGTCGGCGACCGCCGTCGACCTGATCACTTTCCCGCACCACGCCACCGATCCGCTGGCCGTCTACAAGCCCATCGCCTGTCACGGCGCGTACGTGTACGAGCCGTTCCACCGCGCGGTGCACCGCTACCTGGCGGGGACGACGATCCTGGCCACCGGCGGCCTGGGGCGCATCTACCGCCACACGACCAACCCGCCGGGGTCGCGGGGCGACGGGTTGGCGATGGCCTATCGGGCCAGCGCGCGCGTGATCAACGCCGAGTACGTCCAGTTCCATCCCACGGTGCTGGCCGTTTCGGGTGGGGAGGGATTCCTCATCACCGAGGCGGTGCGCGGCGAGGGGGGCAAGCTGCGCACGCCCGACGGGCGCGCATTTATGAAGGAGTACGCGCCCGAGTGGCAGGACCTGGCGCCGCGCGACGTCGTGGCCCGCGCCATCCACCGCGAGATGGTAGAGAATGATTACGACCACGTGCTGCTCGACATTCACTCGGTGCTGCCGCCGGCGCGCATCAAGGAGCGCTTTCCCACCATCTACAAGCGCTGCCTGCAGTTGGGCCTTGATATCACCCGCCAGCCGATCCCGGTGGTGCCTGCGGCGCACTATTTTTGCGGCGGGGTGTGGTCCGACGAGTGTGGGCGCACGGGCATCCCCAACCTGTACGCCGTGGGCGAGGTGGCCTGCACGGGCGTGCACGGGGCCAACCGGCTGGCCAGCACCTCGCTCCTGGAAGGGCTGGTGTGGGGCGACCGAGCGGCGCGCGACATCGCCGCCCGTGACCCGCAGCCCGTCGTCGATCCCGATGCGGTGCCGCACTGGGAGGAGGAGGGGCTGGACGAGGAGGCCGACCCGGCCCTCATCTGGCGCGACATGCGCACCATCCAGCACACGATGTGGAATTACGTCGGCCTGGCCCGCTCGGGGCGGCGACTGGAGCGCGCTCTGCGCGATCTGATCCATCTGAAGCAGGAGGTCGAAGAGTTTTACCGGCGCACCAAGCTGAACGATGCGTTGATCGGCTTGCGCCAGGCGGTGCAGGCGGCCCTCATCGTCGCCGGAGCCGCACAGCACAACCGTCGCAGCCGCGGGTGCCACTACCGCGACGATACCAAGGGCACGGCGGCGATTTAGGGTTGGTAGGTTGGTAAACTGGTAGATTGGTATGAACAGAGCAAGGGTAGAATCTTCGGCTGCTGATACGGCATTGGTATTTGTGCTAATCCTAACACTCTCGTTAGGGATGCTGCCCTTTGCTCTCTATAGGGCGGCGCGTTTCACGGGTTTGTTACCAAGCGTGGAAGAGACGGCCACTTCACATGGGCCTTGGTGGCGTTTTCCAGAGGGTTTGTTGATCGCTTGTCCAATGTGTACATTGCTCTCGCTATTACCGCTTTCTACTGTCACAATTGGCATTTTTACCAAGAAGAAGAGGTTCTTTCTGTATAGCATCTTGCTTTTTGGGCTGCAACTTGTGATAGGATTTACCCAGTTCATAACGCTTTTTTGGTTGATTGACTAAAGCCCAACTACCGGCTTACCAATCTATCGAGCACCGACCCAGAGGAGGCTACAATGGCACACATCAGCAAGTTTCTATTCTACCGTCACCTGCGGGCGGAGCCGAACCAGCACATCTTGCACTATCGCGATGGTAAGCTGGCGCGCGGCGGGGCAGGTTTGGCTTACTGGTTTTATCCGCTTTCGGCGGCGGTGGCCCAAGTGCCGGTCGAGGATGTGCAGACCACGTTCGTCCTGCGCGAGCGGTCGTCTGATGTGCAGGAGGTCACCGTCCAGGCCACGCTGACCTACCGCATCGCCGACGCGGAACGGGCGGCCCAGCGGGTCAATTTTAGCATCGCGCTCGAAAGCGGCGCGTGGGTCGAGCAGCCCTTGCAGCGGCTGAATAACCTGTGGGCCAACTGGTCGCGCCATCCCGTACGCGCGCGCTTGATCGAGATGGACGTGGTCGACATCGTGCGCACCGGGGCCGACGAGACCCGCGAGGTGCTGGAGGCGGCCCTGCGTGGAAACGCGGCCATCGAGGAGATGGGACTGGCGCTGGTGAACGTGCAGATCGACCAAGTGGCGCCCTCGCCCGAGCTGGAAAAGGCGCTGCAGACGCCCACCCGCGAAGAGATCCAGCAAAAGGCGGACGAGGCCACCTTCCAGCGGCGTGCGCTGGCGGTGGAGAAGGAGCGAGCCATCAAGGAGAACGAGCTGCAGACCGAGATCGAGCTGGCGCGGCGGCAGGAGGAACTGATCCGCCAGGAGGGCGCGAACCAGATGCTGGACGCCCAGCAGGACGCCGAGAGGGAGAGGTTCGAGGTCGAGGCGGAGGTGGAGCGTGACGCCCTCGCCGCTGAAGGCAAGGCGGACATCATGAGGGTGATCGCCGACGCCGAGGCGGAGGCCAAGCGCAAGCTCCTGGCCGTCGAGATGGAGACCGAGGCGCGCAAGGTGGCGATCTGGAAGGACGCCCCGCCCGCGGTCACCTTTGGCCTGGCGATGCAGCGCTTTGCCGACAAGGTCGAGACGATCAACCACCTCAACCTGACGCCCGATCTGTTGGGCGACATGCTCCAGCGCATGCTGCTGGATTCCAATTCTGCTCCCCTCCCTACTAGGGAGGGGGCCGACCGTTCGGTCGGTAGGGGGAGGGTGAAAGATTAAGGACCTCACGCTCCCGCGTATTGTGCTCGTCACCCGCAAGACGCCGGTAGAGCTCCTGCTGGAACAGCACGGCACGCTGGATCAGGCGCGCTTCTACCTCGAATCGCATGGCCAGAGCATCGAAGAGTACGAAGAGATTCACGAGCGCGTCCAGGCGGCGCTGGCGCGGGTATCGGCGGCGATCCCGCCCGACCGGCGTCGCGTGCGCGTCGACCGCGGCGACCTGGACCGCTTTCTGTTTGCGCCCGACGACGTGATCGTCATCGTGGGGCAGGACGGGCTGGTACCCAACGTGGCCAAGTACCTGGACGGCCAGTTGACTATCGGCGTGAACCCCGATGCCGACCGGTACGACGGCGTGCTTTGCCCTCACGCACCCGGCGCCACCGCGGCGCTCTTGGACTGGGTGGCGCAGGGGGAAGGACCGGGGTATCGCATCCAGTGCCGGGTGATGGCCGTGGCCGAGCGGGAGGACGGGCAGCGGCTGCTGGCGCTGAACGAGGTCTTTGTAGGACATCAATCGCACCAATCAGCGCGCTATCGCATCCAGGTCGATGGTGAGGAAGAGCGGCATTCGTCCTCCGGAGTGATCTGCGCCACCGGCACCGGCAGCACCGGCTGGGTGCGCTCGATCGTCGAGCAGCGAGAGTTGGATATCGATCTGCCGGAGCCGGAGGAGGCGTACCTGGCCTGGTTCGTGCGCGAGCCGTTTCCATCGGTCTATACTGGCACCGATCTCAACTGGGGTTTTCTGAGTGCGGGGTTTCAGCTCGTGCTCCATTCGGAGATGGGGCAGGGGGGCGTGATCTTTGGCGACGGCATCGAGCAGGACTATATCGAGTTCCTGAGCGGCCAGGTGGTGAGCATCACGATCGCTCAGGATGCGCTGAACCTAGTGGTTCCTACCGAGGAAGGGTGATGCGTCTTTCGCTCATCGGCATGTCCGGCTCGGGCAAATCGTACTGGTCTGCCAAGCTGGCTCAACGCGGCTATCGGCACTTTTGCTGTGACGCGCTGATCGCGGCCAAGTTGGCCCCCGAGTTGATCAGGCCGGACGAGAGCCGCATGACGATGGGGGAGTGGATGGGCTTCCCATACCAGCCGCAGTACGCCGAGCGTGAGGCCAAGTATCTAGCCTACGAGATGGCGGTGTTGGAGGAGATTCTGACGTGCATTGAGCGGGAAGTGGGTGGTTGTGAGTGGAACGTCATCGTCGATACGACCGGGAGCGTGATTTACACTGGAGACGCGCTGTTGGACGAGCTCCGTCAGCAAACGACGGTCGTCCACATGGCGACGCCGTCCGAGGTGCAGGAGCGTATGCTGGAATTGTACTTGGCTAACATGAGGCCGGTGCTGTGGCAGGGGATGTTCGAAAAGCGCCCCAGCGAGACAAACGAGGCCGCCCTGGCGCGCTGCTATCCCAGGCTGCTTTCTTCGCGCGAGCGGCTGTACGAGCGGCTCGCCGACGTGACGGTGGGCTACGACGCGCGAAGCAGGGATGATTTCGGCGTTAAAGATCTATTACGGATCATTGACCAATCTACCAATCACCAATTTACCAACTACTAATCTACCAACATCCATGACCAACACACGCCGCTTGATCAAGCTGAGCAAGTTCCTCTCCCTCATCCTGCGTCACCAGCCGGAGCGGTTCGCGCTGGCGATGGATGAAGAGGGGTGGGCGTCGCTGCCGGAGGTGATGGAGATTCTCAACGGCTTGCCCAACTTTCGCTGGGCCACTCGCGCCGACGTCATGCGGGTGGTCGAGGAAGGCTCCGATGACAAGCGCCGCTTCGAGGTGGCGGAGAATCGTATCCGCGCCCGCTATGGTCACTCCTTCGATCAACCGATCCGCTACGAGCCGTGCGCGCCGCCACCGATTCTCTATCACGGCACGTCGCAAAGAGCGCTGGCTGCCATCCGCCGCGAGGGATTGTGCCCGATGGGGCGGCAGTACGTGCATCTCTCCCCCGATCCGGAGATGGCCGCGCGCGTCGGCGCGCGCCACGACGAGCAGCCCGTCATCTTGGCTGTCCGCGCCGCCGAGGCTCACGCCGCTGGTGTCGTGTTCCACCAGGCAGACGAGGCGGTCTACTTGGCAAAGCACGTGCCGGTTGTGTACCTCGATCTACCGAGTGGTTAGGGGGTGATACGCTCTTGGAGCCAGTGGGTGTTGTTGAGGAATGAAACCCCTGATCACTTGACCAAGTGGCAGGCTGCTAGGTGCTCCTCTTGGCCTGCTATCGGTTCGAGCGAGGGAGCCTCCTGGGAGCAAATCTCCTCCGCGATGGGGCAGCGGGGGTGGAAGCGGCAGCCAGGGGGCGGGTTGATGGGGCTGGGGATCTCGCCCCGCGGCATGGGTGCCGTGCGGCGGGCCTTGGGATCCGGCACGGGCACTGCCGCCAGTAGCGCTTGGGTATAGGGATGCTGCGGGTTGCTGTATACCTGCTGCAGCGTGCCCATCTCCACGATTTTCCCCAGGTACATGATCGCGATCCGGTTGCAGATGTACTTGGCCGTCGCCAGGTCGTGGGTGATGAAGAGGTAGGTTAGATCGAACTCCTCCTTGAGGTCCATCATCAGTTGCAGCAGCAGCGCGCGCACCGATACATCCGCCATGG
>CAZKDJ010000028.1:0-31276 GCA_964551295.1 uncultured Anaerolineales bacterium
AGCGCGCGCCGTGGCCCTCAGCGATACTCACCAGGCTCTCGACGATGCGGTACATCCCGCCGATGGGAAACCACACGCCATCGGCCAACTCGGTGTACTGCAGCATCGAGTAGGCGGCAGGTGATTCGTAAGGGCTCAGCCCCATGTAAACGTCCTGGAACGAGAACACCGCCTTGAGCTTTTCGCCCTTGAAATAGTTGCCCAGGTTGTCATAGTGCTTTTGCAGCAACTTGAGCTCGGTCAGCAGCGATAGATTGCCGGGATTGACCTGGTCGAAGAGCGTGTAAAAGTTCTTGGTCAAGAATCGATCGAGCGCGATATCGAGGTGGCGATACCCCTCAGCCATGTAACGCAGAAAGCCGCCAAAAGATCCGGGTTCGATGGCCTCCAACTGCTCCTGCATCCAGTTGATGTCCGCCGAGAGTTTGAGCACGGTATCGTCCTCAAAATGGATGTGATAGGTAGGGTCGATGCGCTTCAGGTCGAGGTGATCCTCCATGCGCTCGCCCAGGGCGGTGTAGGTCGCGGCGTAGACCTGGGGCAGGAGGAACAGGCTGGGGCCGACGTCGAAGCGGTGGCCGTCTTGCACGATCTGGTTGCAGCGCCCGCCGGGGACGGCGTTCTTCTCCAGGACGGTGACGTCGTACCCTCTGCGCGCCATCCGTGCGGCGACGGCGATGCCGCCCACGCCTGCGCCGATCACGAGTATTGAGGTCACAGGGGGGCCTCTTTCAGAATGCGCTCCTCCATCAGCCCGGCGCCGATGAGCACGATGGGTACCCCGGTGCCTGGGTGGGTGGAGGCGCCGCAAAAGTACAGGTTCTTGTAGCGACCGTGCCGGTTGTGCGGGCGCAGGTAGCCCACCTGGGTAAAGTTGTGCCCCAGCCCGAAAGCCGCGCCCCGCGCCAGGTTGAACATCTCGCGCCAGTCGTGGGGAGTGTAGCTGACCTCGTGCTTGATGTGCGCTTCCAGGTCGGTGATGCCGAGCTTCTCCAATCGTTTGAAGACGGTCTCTTTGGCCCGCGCCCGCAGCGCTTCGAAATCCTGCCCCCGTTCCTCGTACAAGCAGCCCACTGGCACCAGCACCATCAGGTCTTCGCACCCTGGCGGCGCGGCGGCGGGATCGGTGCGGTTGGGCACGTGGATGTAAAAGCTGGGTTTCTCCGGCAGCGTCTGGTCGTGAAAGATGCGGTCGAAGCTGGCCCTATAGTCGCCGGAGAGAAAGACGCTGTGGTGGGCCAACTGCGGGTAGACCTTGTCGACGCCCCAATAGAACATGATGGTGGAGCAGGTAAACTGCTTGTTCATCATGCGTCTGGCCAAACCGCGCTCGGGCAGCAGTTGGTCGTAGACGTAGGGTAGGTCGGCGTTGGCGATGACGATGTCGGCGCTCCTCGTGCTGCCGTCCTCAAGCATGACGCCGGTGGCGCGGCTGCCCTCGACCGCGATCTGCTTGACGGGTGACTCGTAGACAAAGCGCGCGCCGTGGCCCTCAGCGATACTCACCAGGCTCTCGACGATGCGGTACATGCCGCCGATGGGGAACCAGACGCCATCGGCCAGCTCGGTGTACTGCAGCAGCGAGTAGGTGGCCGGAGCCTCGTAGGGGCTCAGCCCCAGGTACATGTCCTGGAAGGTGAAGGCGGCCTTGAGCTTGGGATCTGTAAAGTAGTTGCCGATGTTGTCATAGTGCATCGTCAGCGTCTTCAGTTGGAACATCAGCGGCAGATTGCCGGGGTTGAACTCGTCGAACAGCGTGTAGAAATTCCGGCCCACGAATCGATCGAGCGAGAGGGTAAAGTGCCGGTGGCCCTCGCTCAGGTAGCGCAGGAGGCCGCCGAAGGAACCCGGCTCGATGGCCTCAAGTTGCTCCTGCATCCAGTTGATGTTGGGCGAGAGTTGGATCTTGGAGCCGTCTTCAAAATGCAGGTGATAGGTGGGGTCGACGCGCCGCAAGTCGAGATGATCCTCCATGCGCTCGCCCAGGGCGGCGTAGGTGGCAGCGTAGGTCTGCGGCATGAGGAACAGGCTGGGGCCGACGTCAAAGCGGTGGCCATCTTGGAGCAGTTTGTTCAAGCGCCCGCCGGGAACGGCGTTCTTTTCCAGGACAGTGACGTCGTACCCTCTACGGGCCAGCCGCCCGGCAACGGCGATGCCGCCGATGCCGGCGCCGATCACGAGTACTGAAGTCATGGGGGAGCCTCCCTTCAGTGACAGAATAAAGCCTATCGTGCTCTACAAAATTAAGTGGATTGTACTACGAAGATGACTGGTTGTCAAAGTAGCCGGCCTCTCTGAGCATATTCCGAAAGAGCCGGGCCTGATCCACGGCGTCTTGGAGCGCGTGGTGCGTCAGCTTGCGGGTATTGCTGTAACGGGTGGCGATGTGCTTCATGGCTGTCTCTTCCCACGAGACGCCCGTCATGCCCATGAAAAAGGCCTTTATGTCGATGGCAGAGTGGCCAAAAGGATTTTGGCCGATGAAGCGCTGAAAATAGTCGTTGACAAACATCCAATCGAAGGGGGCGTTGAAAGCGACGAAAATCGGGCGCTGCCCCTCCGGTACCTGCTCCTTGGCCCATACCTCGAAGCGGGCCATGGCTTCGCCCGGCGCCAAGCCTTGCTCGGCCAGCTTTTCCATCGATAGACCGGAGATGGATAGCGCCGACGGCAGGAAATTGTCGTTCACCGGCTGCAGCTCGGCATAGAAGGTGCGTCCTGGATCGCACACAACGCACGCGCCGATGGATAGCAGCGAGTACTGGTTGGGATTAGGCCCGGCCGTCTCGACGTCTACGGAGATATAGGCTTGGTAGGATTCTTTCCAACCTGCGTTCAATACGCGTGTTCCTCCTTGGCCTGGGCGTAGGCGGCCAGCGTCCGCTCACGCGCCCAGGCGTGATCTACGATGGGGGCGGGGGTGTCCTGCCCGACGATGCAGCCGGTCGACTGCTGCACGTCGGACGGCATCTTCCACGGTTCGTGGATGAAGCGATCTGGCACCTCGGCTAGTTCCGGCACCCAGCGGCGCACGTAGGTACCCTGTGGATCGTGCTTTTTCCCCTGGGTGATCGGGTTAACGATGCGAAAATAGGGCGCGGCGTCGGTGCCGGTTCCCGCGGTCCACTGCCAGCCGCCGTTGTTGGCCGCCGGGTCGCCATCGACCAGGTGCTGCATAAAGAAGCGCTCGCCCCACCGCCAGTCGATCAGCAGGTCCTTGACCAGAAAGGAGGCCACGACCATGCGCGCCCGGTTGTGCATCCAGCCGGTTTGCGTCAACTGGCGCATCGCCGCATCCACCACCGGATAGCCGGTGCGGCCCTCGCACCATGCGGTGAAGGCGGCGCGGTCGTTGTCCCACGGGATCGCTTGCAGTTGGGGGCGAAAGCTGTGCTCCAGGACGTAGGGGAAGTGATGCAGGATCGCCTGGTAGAACTCGCGCCATATGAGCTCGTCAAACCAGGTTTCGACGCCCTGGCGCGCCGCGCCACTTGGCGCCAGCTCGAGGGCCAGCCTGGCCATCGCCGCGGCTTGGCGCGCCGAGAGCATGCCAAAGCGCAGGAAGGGCGAGAAGCGCGAGGTGCCGTCCAGGTCCATGCGATCGCGTGCCTCTGCATAACGGTACACGGCCGGCTCGTCGCTGGTCAGGAAAGCGTCCAGGCGGCGCTGGGCCTCGGCCTCGCAGGGCGGGAACCCCACCTCGGACGGCAGCGCGGGCTCGGTGGGGATCGGCAGGCTATCGACGTCCGGCGGCGTGGCGATGTGTTCGGGGGCCGGAAGGATGTCCCCGAACTCGGGCGGCGGCAGCGCCTTCCACTTGCGGCTGTAGGGGGTAAAGACGACGTAGGGCGTGCCGTCGGCCTTGAGCACGGCATCGGGCGGGTGGACGGTTAGGCCGCCGGTCAGGTGCAGGGGCAATGTCTTGGCGACGTGCGTGTCCCGCTCCACGCCGTACGGCCACACGTCTGCCTCGGCGTAGATCGCCTCCGCGCCGGTCTCGATCAGCAGGGCGGCCAGTTCGTCGCGTGGGTCGCCGCGGCGGACGACCAGGGCGCTGCCCCGGGTGCGTAGTTCGGCGTCCAATGCCCGCAGCCCGCCGAGGAGGAAGGCCACGCGCTTCTCCGCCACGCTGCCGTAGGCAGCCGTGTGTTCGGCCAGCAGGGTGGGATCGAGCACGAAAACGGGCACGACCTGCTCGGCGTGGGCCAGGGCGGCGGAGAGGGCCTGGTTATCCGTCAGGCGCAGGTCGCGTCGCGCCCACCAGATGGCGGTGGTCACTCAACCTCCACCCAAATCGCGCCGTCTTCCACCTTGGTGGAAAAGACCGGCAGTGCGTGTTCCCGTCTGAGCGCGCCCAGCATCTTGCCTACAGCGGGCGGCCAGGGGCTCCAGTCCTTCACGTCGCCTGTCTGCAGATCGAAGGCGCTGTGGTGCCAGGGGCAGGTGATGGTGTGATCCTCGATCTTGCCACCCTTGAGCGGCAGTCGCATGTGGGGGCAGGCGCTGGCGATGGCATAGATCTGGCCTGCCTCGTGGATTAGCAGGATGGCGCGGTCGTCGACCTTGACCGCCTTCCGCTCACCCTCCGGAAGCTCGTTCTCGGGAAGCACGTTAATCCACTTCATCTTGAACTCCTCTCTTTTTGCGCGGGAACCAGGATATAGACGCGCTGGTCTAAATATCAAGGAACGTCATATGCATTTCTCAATAGTTTGGGTCATCGTATTGTATCACATTGGGCTTGTTGCACAATGATGGATATGATATGTGCATATTCCATCGAGGTGAGGTTGCCGACGGAGTTTGCGGGTGATGGCGAAAAGTGGGCGGTCAGTTAACGGCGACGTTGCCTACGGGGGAGTATCGGTTCCGTGCGGTGAAGAACGGGTGCAGCTACTACAGCGGCGACGTGGGGCACTGTGTGGTGCCCGGCTGCACCGAGACACCGCTCTTTGGCGACGTGACGGTCAGCGTGGCCAACACGACTGGCGCACCGGAGCCGAATCTGCTGCTGTATGCCTACGAGGGCGCGACCTGCTTTGGCCGGTGGATCACCGACTCGGACGACCAGGTGACGGCGACGCTGCCGTCAGCAAGGTGTTTGTAGGCAACCACATCGCGGCCCTTGTCTCGCGCGCCGCCGTACTATTGCACCTCGTCGAACTCGCCGGAGCGCTTGACGAGCCAGTAGACCAGACGCTCGAAGTCGTCTGGCGAGAGATCCTCAAAGTGATTTGGATGGCGGGTGGCTGGCAACGATATCCTCCTTCGGCAAGTCAGTATAAACCTGATTGCTAGAGAAGTCAAAGCATTCAACAACTGGGCTATCGTAGTGAATCTGCTCAGCCTCAAGAATTAGCACCTCCTACAGTATAATGATAATTATTAAAAATGTTATATATACTGTAAAAAACACTTGACAGTATAGTTTTCTATGGTATAATGTAGATAGTTTTAGGGGTAGTGTTATTAAAATATATGTGCGAGGTGACAGTAATGATCGTGTGTTTTAACTGTTCGGCAGAAACAAAGAGGGCTCTCGATTCTCTTCTTGAATCGGGACAGTATAAGGACTACAATGATGCTATATCCAGTGCCATCATGAATCTTGTCGTCCTTCAAGAGGAAGTCCTTACGGGCGGTGGCGTGATCATCGGAGGCAATGCTGGCGCTGACCTCCTGATCCAAGATGGGCAGACAACTCAAATCGTGCAAGCTAAGTTTCGGCAAGCGAATACCCAAATCGCTGAATCTCGGACAATTCCTTTGCTTTTTAGCCGTGACGGCCTTGCTGATGCTGAGCCTTCAGTAACAGATTTACCTGACGATATGTGGGCAATTGGACAGGAGATACCTCTCGAGCGATGGATTTTTGGACAGTATAACAGGCTGCTGCCAGCCAAGGCAAGTTGCAGAGCTTTGGCGCGTTTGCTACTTAATCAACCAACAGGTGTCCCACTTGAAGAAGCGGCCGAACAGATCGCTGAGAGTGCAGCTGTTCTAGGAGACTTTCTTACCCATCATGACGAGCAGAACAACATCACACGCGACGATGCACTCTCAACAGCTTTTCCATCAACCGGTGAAAACTCCGATAAGAGTCGCCTACGGTATGCGAATCAGTTTGTTGCCAGCGTTAACAAAGAGGGACAGCTTTCTGGATTGCCAATAGGCCTAAAACTGATCAGCGGTAGAGGTAGAAAAAACCCTCGACTCATATTGACAGACATCGGGTGGCAATTTGCGACGATGTCTAATCCCATATTCGATAATTTGCAGGAAACGCCTACTCAGAAATTCACAGAGGAAGAAAGTGAGTTCTTACTCGGGCATATAGCTCAATCTGTGCCTGTCGAGGATTTTGCCTACTGTGCCACCTTGAAAGTCATTCTCAGCGGGAGCAATACGCCTGATGCAGTTGATGAAGCCTTGCAACAGCAAGTTCCGGCAGATCGAACCTTGAGCAAGTCGTTCCTATCATCCCAGAGATCTGGTGCGATATCACGAATGACGGATTTGGGATTGGTGGAAAGGGTTCGAGATGGCGTCAGAGTCTCGTACATTGTAACAGATGCTGGAAAAGAGTACGTGCGAATACACGATAATCATTAAGAGGAGTTTGAACAATGGATAGCAAAAAGAACAAGGAGCTTTGCTTGTCTCTTATGAAGGCAGACACAGAAGAGGAAGTAATCCAACTCTTGAGACAGGCTGGATACTGGGATAACCCTGCTGTCTGGCGGTACTATGGTGATAATGAGAACAACTTTAGCACGATTGGGAGCCAACAAAGCCATCCAGAGGCCGCGTTGGTCGAGAAGCTGGTGAACTCTGTCGATGCACGGTTGATGGGGAAATGCCTGGAGAGAGAGAGCGATCCAGAGGGAGTGTCTGCGCCGAAGACCACCCGTGAGGCAGTGGCCCGATTCTTTGAAGATAATCCGACCATCTCCACAGCTGGTCTAATGAGGGAATGGCCCGACTCAAAGCGTACAGAGATCTCGAGAGGAATAACACTTGCAGCCACAGGCGCGATGCCAAGCGAGGGGAAACCCTGCTTAACCATTGCTGATAATGGCGAAGGCCAGATGCCCCGAATGATGCCAAACACCTTTCTCTCTCTAACCAATAAATCAAATAAACTGCGTATACCGTTTGTCCAAGGGAAATTCAACATGGGTGGTACAGGCGTGCTAAGGTTCTGCGGTCAGCACAATCTTGAGCTAATCCTAAGCCGCCGCAACCCAGCTGTTGTCGATGGGAATCTTCCTCACCCTTCTGACTTAGACTGGGGCTTCACTGTTGTTAGACGCGAGAATCCAGAAGGAAGTCGCCGCAGTTCGGTTTACACTTATCTCGCGCCAGTTGATGTAGGGGATCCCCATGGCAAGAATGGCGAGGTGCTACATTTCTCAGCCAAAACCATGCCGATTTTCCCGGATGGGCGCGAAGCCTATGGTCGAGATAGCAAGTGGGGTACCCTTATCAAACTCTATGAGTATTCGCTCACGGGCTCGAAGAGCCACATTTTGCGGAAGAAAGGTCTGATGGGGCGTATTGATCTTCTGATGCCCGATGTCGCTTTACCAATCCGCTTTCACGAGTGTCGTTCAGGCTATCGAGGGCATGAAGGTAGCTTTGAAACCACCCTGACTGGCATAGGGGTTCGACTTGATGATGATAGAGCAGATAATCTGGAGCCAGGGTTTCCCTCTTCTTGTCCGATGAGCATTGCTGGCGAGCAAATGACAGCCACAATCTACGCATTCAAAAAGGGCAAAAGTGAAACCTACCGCAGAAATGAGGGAATAGTCTTTACTATCAATGGTCAAACACATGGTCATTTCACCACAGACTTCTTCAGACGCTCTAGGCTAGGTTTGAGCTATCTGCGTGATTCGATTCTGGTAATTGTAGACTGTAGCAAGCTCACAGGGCGTGCTCGAGAAGACTTGTTCATGAATAGTCGAGATCGCCTGAGTGGAGGTGAACTACGTACTGAGATTGAGGAGACCTTGGAAGGCGTGTTGAAGCAGCACTCGGGGCTACGTGAACTCAAAGAGCGCAGGCGCCGGGAGGAAATCGAGGACAAGCTTGAGGACTCAAAGCCACTTGAAGATGTACTTGAATCTTTGCTTAAGCAATCCCCGACACTGACCAAGCTCTTCTTGCAGGGAGGATCTATACCTAACCCCTTTAAGACAAAAGAGGCTCGGGGACAGGAGGAAGTGTTCGAGGGTAAACGTTATCCGACTTACTTCAAGTTTAAAGGTAAAGATTATGGCATCGAGTTCCGTCGTGGTTGTCATATCAACACACGTTGCCGAGTCGAATTCGAGACAGACGTGCAAAATGACTACTTCAGTCGAGACATTGACCAAGGCGAGTTCTCTCTTCTCATTATGTCAGACGATCATCGCTTACCTGTCAAAAACTACACACTGAATCTGCAGAATGGAATTGCCACTCTCAATTTGCAGTTGCCGGTCAATTGCCGTATGGGTGACGAGTTGCGATTCGCGGCAGTAGTAACAGATCGTACACAGATTGATCCTTTCATGAATGTTTTCTTGCTCAACATCGAGAGACCAAGCGAGGCCACCTTGGACCCTGGCGGCAAGAGAAGGGAGAGGTACAAGCATTCTCAAGACGATAAGGGGGATTCGCATCAGATGCCTCTTGGTATCCAGTTACCCAAGATTATCAAAGTCTATGAAAGTCCCGGGGATGATACCAAAAAAGGATGGCAGGATATGAGTCCACCGTTTAACAAGTATTCCGCGCTACGCGTTATAAACGCAGGTAGCTCAGATGAGCATGGTGAAAATGGGAACGGGAAGAATGTCTTCGATTTTTTCCTGAATGTAGACAACATCTTCCTAAAAACAGAGCAGAAAGCTGGCAATCATGAACCAGAGATGGCGGAGGCGCGCTTTATTTACGGAATAGTGCTTTTAGGGTTGAGTCTGTTGCATCAGGATGTGCAAGAGCGAGAACCACAGTCTGAACCAGAAGACGGATCGGATTCGAAGATTGAACAGGGCTGTATTGAGGACAAAGTAGAGGAGCTTACGAAGGCTGTGGCGCCAGTGCTTTTGCCTATGATAGATTACCTCGGAGATCTCGATTTGGACAACGGAAGTACAGTAGACACTTCTGGAGAAGCTGCCTAGAGGAGAATCACGCCTAGGCCAGACGATGAAAGAGAACGACCTCTTTGCTGCTTGGAATAGCCCCTCTCTGGTCAGCATACCATTTGCGGTTAGGGACATATCGCCATAACCTGCCATCTGGGGAATTCGCCAGAGTTGAGGGTTTGACTTCGGAAAACCCTGCTTGCTTCATCACTCCTAGATATCTAGAAAATTGCCAAGCAGGGTCGGAAAAGGCAACCATCTGGACGAGCAGGGTCTGTTGATCTGCAATTCTGGCCAGCGAGGCGAAAGTTCTAAGCATTTGGTCGTAATAGTTAATCAGGTCAGGCTGTTCCCGATGTCCAAATGTGTAGAAGGATGCTCCATGCCCATCAAGGCAGTTTGCGATCCAGAATGGCGCAGGTGTCTCTCTGCGACCTTTGACTTGCCAGCGATGATAGAGCACATGCACACCTGGATAGGGAGGGGAGGTTAGTATAAGTCTTGGGGCTGCGGCTTCTGCAATCTTAGGTTCGTATTCAAGGCCAACCACAGAACGATTCAAGCAGAGTGGTTCAAACGATCTGTCGAGGGCATAGCGATCATCAGTATCACGGGCACGAGCAGAAAACTCCGCCGCAGCTGTAGACATCTCTAGGAGGCTCTGAAAGAATCTCTTACGGAATTCGCTTGCTGAAGGAGTTGTTCTACGACAATCCAAGGCCCATTGGCCAACTTTGAGCAAGGCACAGCGAACAAAGCTTCGCTGGCGTTCATTTGGGAGTAGGTCGACCTGCGAAAGGATCAACTCCAGTGTTTTTCGAATCGGCCAGGTACTCTTTCCGTTAATGTTACGCTGGTATCCTTGCTCAATCCATTCATCCGCCCGTATCGCTGGGCCATGTAGGTTCAGGCTTCCATTCTCGCCTAGTTCATTAGCCCAATCACGAATTAAAGACAGATCTTCATTGCACAAAATACTGGTTTTCACACGAGCCAAAAAGATCGCAAGCTCGCTGATATCTACCCCAATTGAGTAACGCCCGAGCAAGCGTGCTTCCACAAGCGTTGTACCACCACCAACAAACGGATCAAGAACAGTATCCCCTAGCTGAGTGAATGCCTTAATCGCCGCTCTTGCAAAAAGCGGAGAGAAGCGCGCTGGATAGGAGTAGAAGGCGTGAGTTAATCCGAGAACAGGCTGTTGGCTATGGACAGCGCTAAGGAATTCCGCTGCAACATCTCTCTTCAACATATACCCCACCCCCGTAGGCCCAGTTTGATTATATATCAGCAACTTTACTTGCACAAATCCCAGTTGTACTTGTGCCAAGGAATATCTGACTTTTTATAGGCACGCTGGACCGGGCAGAAACTACGAAATGCGCGAAGGGCACGGAAGCCTTTCGCGCGCTATTTTCACAGTTCGTAGCCATAGCAGCGCGGGCGTCCCGCCGGAGCTGTATGCCGACGTCGCCGGTGGCCAGGTGGTGACCACGAGTGGTGCCGGCACCTTTACGCCGACCGTGGCCTTCGCCGCCACTCCCCGCGCGGGTATTGCACCGCTGGAGGTGACGTTCTTCAACCTGACCGAGCCCGCGACCGGAATCGACCACTACTGGTGGGACTTGGGCGACGGGATGAGTTACCTGGTGTACGATACGGAGCCGGTTTCTTACACGTATACCACGCCCGGACCTGCCGTGACGGGCGGCGCGTATACCGTCACGCTGACGGCGGTGACGACGGAGGGGTTGAGTGTATCCACTGCCTGGGGCGCGGTCGTTCGGGTGGTGGGTACAGACGTGGTGAGCGATGTCGCCGCCAGTGTGGGCGAGCGGGAGGAGCCGCTCTCGGCGGCCTCGATCTGCGCCGGCGTGGGCGCACCGCAGACTTTTACCTCGGCCGACGGGCGTCTATCGATTACCTTCCCGTCGGGTGCGGTCCAGGAGACGATCGTGGTCACCCACACGCCCAAGACGATGCCTTACACGGGGGACGGGGCGCTGGCCTATTGCGACGTCAGCGCCGCGACGCCGGACGGCGCGCCGGTGACGACCTTTGCCGAGGACGCCGTCTTTGCGCTGCACTACGACGATGCGGCTTTTGCCGGCGAGGAGTGGCTGGAGTATACCATCGCCGCTTTCACGTGGAACGAGGCGACCGAGGCGTGGAAGGTCTTGCCCACCAGCGTGGATGCGGCCAACAACTTGATCACCTACCGCAAGAGCCACTTCTCGGAGGACCTCATCGTGGTCACCGGCAAGGGCACCGATGCTGCACCCAGCGCCGTCAACGCGGCCCAGTCGGACCTGTTCTCCGGCGCGGCCACGTGGTCCTATCCCTTGCACGTGCCGCCAGGACCGGGCGGCCTGCAGCCGGACCTGACCCTCACGTACAACTCACACCTGGTGGATACGATGCAGACCGATTTCCAGAAGAGTGGTTGGGTGGGGTTGGGGTTCAGCTTGAATATTGGCTACGTGGAAATTAGCAATTTGAGATATCTGTATGACTATGCCGAGGGGATTGGCAAAGTAGGTGGATTTGATGCTTACTTGGCGCTGAACGGTTCGCGGAACAAGCTCGTTCGGCAGGGAGGCTGGTTCCCAGATGGGAATACGGATCTGGTTGCACGTTACCGGTTGCAGCACGATAACTTTTTGCGTGTGGAGTTGATGAGGAATGGCAGGGCAAAGGGGAAAGCGGTTACCACGTTCGTGATCTACGATCCTGATGCTGGGCAGACATACAGTCTTTCCAATCTCTATTGGCGGGTGACGACCAAGGAAGGTACTGTTTACCTCTTTGGCTATCAGTCGAACAGGAACAACAGTGTCAAGGTTGACTTGGTACACGCGGGTTGCTGCTCACCCGATTACTATACCTCGCCTGAGAAGAAGTGGATGTCTTATCCAGGACGAGCCTATTTGGATGAAATGAAGGACGTTTATGGTAACACGATCACTTTTCTTTACGACGTGGAGTACAAAAGCCTCGAGCTTTGGGGTGTCATTGATGGCGAGGCGAAAGTGACGGATACAGCT
The DNA here is from genome assembly GCA_964551295.1 of uncultured Anaerolineales bacterium. Classification (GTDB taxonomy): domain Bacteria; phylum Chloroflexota; class Anaerolineae; order B4-G1; family B4-G1; genus JAFGED01. Next base: position 12,182 of record CAZKDJ010000028.1, read on the forward strand.
GATTACGGTCGATATGTGCGCTTGGGGCAAATTAACTATGGTGGTGCTCGCCAGATAGAGTTTATGTATGGAGAGCCCAGACAGGATTATCCATCAGTCTTTGATTTGGAGGACCGAGAGCTGTTCGGATCAGTTCGCGTATACCCCGATCTGCTGAAGGAAGTGGTGATCAGCGTCGATGGTGAGGATTTTCTGCATTACCAATTTGGCTATAGACATCTTGCGTGCTATGAACCTCTAAAAGTACGAGCTCCGTTTCTTGATCATATCACGGTTCGCGGTAAGAGCGGGGATTATGGGTATCCCTGGGAATCCGAAGCGGTGGCGACGTTTGAATACTATGAGCCTGCGTGGTGGGTACATGGAGGCAACTTAAAGCGCATCAGGGGGCAGGACGGCGGCGTCGTCACCTTCGATTATGGGGTCTTTGATAACAACGATCGCGTCACCCAGATCACGACGGAAGCGCCGGGGGCGGAGCCGATCATTCACGGATTTCTTCAGGACAAGTATCTCAACGAAATAGGAGAATTTGTTGGCCGAGATCGCAAGCTCTGGAGGTTGAGCGAGGTCTGGACTTTGGATGGTACTCCAGACAACGCCGAAACGGCCACACGCTACTACTATCATAAACCTTGCCCTGAAGGTATTTGCCTCCTTGACAACCCGTTCGATGATTCCGTGTCGCCGATGATGGGGCAACTGGACCGGGTGGAAGTCTATAATCGCGATGACGTTGAGATGTATACGTTCGACGTCGGCGCTACTGCCAATCCTAAATCCGGCGCAGTGCCGCTTGTGTCCACTTGCTACGAGTACGATCAGGACAAATTCACCTTCACCGATCAAAGTGTCTTCGTCGCGCCCCGAAAAGTGACCACAGTGTATGACGGCGAGTGTCACAAGTCATCTGGTGGTGTCGCCACGGCGTATGAGTATGATCCGTATGGCAACGTCGTAGAGACCATCGAGTGGGGTGATGTCCACGATGGCTCCGACGATCGCTACACGACTATGGAGTATGTGTACGACGAGGCGAATTGGGTATTGAACAGGCCCAAGCTTCAACGCGTCGTCGGCGCAGGCGGTGGGGAGGCAAAGACGACGTATGAGTATGTCCTCCGTGGCGGTGGAGCGGTGGATCAAGTACGCATCTACCAGTCCGTCTCGGCCGGCGAGACGGTGGAGACAATCACTGGCTTTGATAAGCACGGCAACGTCGATTGGACGAAGGACGGAAAGGGGAATCCTACCGACACCGTCTACGACGGTGCCGGCGTCTTTCCGACGAAGGTCGTGTATCCCATTGTCGGCGAGATTCACACCATCTACGATCCGTGGTGGGGGACTCTTGCAAGTGAGACTGGCCTCAACGGCGAGGTGACTACCTACCACTATGATGCCTTCGGCCGCCTGGATCTGGTGACCGGCCCAGCGGGCCGGGCCGATCTCGACTATACCCGCCACTCTGGCGGTCTAATCATCACCACTGTGTATGGCGAAGGCGCTGCTACGTACGCCACTTCGGAATCCTACAACGGCCTGGGGCAACTGGTCAGATCTGTGAGCCAGGACGAGGATGGCTTTGTCGCCGTCGACTATAGATACGACAGGTTGGGGCGTCTGACCGAGACCTCCTTGCCCTACGATACCGGCGGTGTGGCCAGCTTGTGGACCAAGACCCAGTACGATGCCCTGGGACGCGCTCAAATGGTCACCAACCCCAATGACACGCACCGGTCCTACGTCTACGACGGCTGGAGAAGTACGACGGTCGCCGACGAAGAGGGTCACCAGACCGTCTATACCTACGATGGACTTGGCCGTACTGTCGGCGTGTTGCAGGTCTCGGAGAGCTCTTCTGTACAGACCTGGTACCAGTACGACGCGCTGGGCAATCTGACCGGCGTGACCGATGGGGCGGGCAACCAGGTCACGATGCATTACGACGGCCTGGGGCGCATGATCGACATCGACGATCCCGATATGGGCTACTGGGCGTACGCCTACGACGCCAACGGTAACCTGGAGACCCGGACCGACGCGCGCGGGTGCGTCACCACGTTCGCCTACGATGAATTGGACCGGCTGATGGGCAAGACCTACACCGGCACCGAGGAATGCGTTGGCGCGCCGGTGGATTATTTCTACGACAGCACCGGCTGGGGGAACGCCGGGTTGGGGCGTCGCACCGGCATGCAGGATGAATCCGGTATGACGGCCTGGGTCTATGATCCGGCCGGCCGCTTGATGGAGGAGCGCAGGATTATCGATGGCGAGCATTTCATCACCGCTTTCACCTACGATCCGCTGAGCCGCCTGGAGACCCTGACCTATCCCGACGGCGAGGTGGTGACCTATACCTACGATGGGGCCGGACGGACCAACGGCCTGACCGCCGAAGAGGAGGCGACGGTCTATTTGCAGGATGCTGCCTACGACGCGCTGGGGCAGCCGACGTCGCTGGCGCTGGGGACGGGGGTGATCAGCACCACGTTCCAGTATTACACCGCCGGCGGGGCCAGTGCAGAGCCCCCGTTCGCGCTGCAGTCCATTCAGGCCGCCAGTGTGGTCAGCGACCTGCTCGAGCTGCGCGACTATGCATATCATCCAGATGGCAACCTGTGGAAAATGAACCGGGCTATTGGCGATGACCCCGTCGGGGTGGATCTGACCTACGAATACAATCCTCTGGATTGGTTGAGCCAGGCGGATGCGACCATCGGCGGGGTGGCGTATGACGACTGGGACTACCTCTACGATGACGCGACCGGTAGGTTGACGGAGAAGGACAGTGTCACCTTTGACTATGTCACCTACCATCCGGAATCTGTTTCCCAGCCGGTGCACGCCCCCGGCCAGCTTTTCGACGGCGTGGTCCTCTACGGCTACGATGCCAACGGCAACCGCGTCATCCGGGAAGCATGGGGCGACTCGACGCGTTACGGCTACGACGCCGAGAACCGGCTGGCGCACGTGGCCACGTCAACCGATGGCTCCTCTGTGCTGACGACCACCTTCGTCTACGACGGTGATGGGCAGCGGGTGGCCCGCATCGTGACCCCCGGGGACGACGAGTATCCCGATGGCGCCGAGACGCGCTACGTGGGGGATCACTACGAGACGACCACGGCGCGCGAGTGGAGCCGCAACGAGACGATCTATGGCGACGCGGGGCGCTGGCAAAAGTACCCCAACATGGCCTACACCGCCGATGGGACGCTCTACCTGGTGTGGGTCGAGTCCGACGGCCATGGGGGCGCCCAGGTGCGCTTTGCCAAGCGAGACCCGGAGGCCGGTTGGCGGTCTCCCGAGATCGTCGGCAAGGCGTGTACCAACGGGGGTGGCGGTGTCAGGCCCGAAGGCCGGCCCGCCGTGGCCGTCGACCGCGCCTGCTACGTGACCGTGGCCTGGGTGGGCTGCAGGGATTCCGGCAACGCCCTCTACGCGCGCCGCCGCCATCCCGGCGGGCATTGGTCCGCCGCCGACCTGATTGCGGAAGATCTGCACTACGAGGTCTGGCCCGCCCTGGCGGCCACTCCCGGCGGCGTCGTCTACCTGGCCTGGGAAAGCGAAGGGGACATCCAGGTCGTCCGCAGCGGGCGGTGGTCCATCGACTGGGCGTACGACCATCAGGTCGATGGCGAGTCACCGGCGCTGACCGCCGACGGCCGGGGGAACGCCTACTTGATTTACTACAAGTACGACTATGAAAAAAGCGGCTATCACTTGCTTCGTCGAAGTGGCTCTTGGCACGAGGTTTCGTTCATCGACCATACCTGCACCTGGCAAACCGGAGGATGTGATTTTCCGCTGGCCCTGGCGACTGATAGCCAAGGCGACGTGCATATAGCGTACGGGTCGTTCTACGGCGTCGATCTGGTCGTGGATGGCCGGGACCGGCCCTACAGCATCACGGGCGATGGCGCCGACATAGGCTGGGGGCACCTCGATATCTCGGTCAGCGATGGGGTCGCTTTCACCGACGACAATATCGCGGACGAGGACGTTTGGATCTCGCGCTACTCGACCATCGCCGTCGGCCCTGATGATATGCTGGTGGCGATGTGGGATGGGGTGTGGCGCGATAGCGGTATAGACGCCCCCCGGCGGCTGTTCGTCTCCTACTTTGAACCCCACCTGACCACGACCAAGACCTATCGCGCGGAGGGGCGGCAGATCGCCACGCGGGTGAGCGAGCCGGTCAACATCGGGGCTACTGGCGATGCGGCGGAAGGCGGGGCGGGGAGCGAGCCGGCAGATAGCGCGCTCTACTATATCATTCCCGACCACGGGCACCCTTCAGGTGCCTTAGCTTGACCACCGTCGTCGCCGACGACAAGCAACCGCAGGTTGCCGGGGGCCGAGGTGGGCCACGTAATCTACACCCCGTACGGCGGCATCCTGGAGAGCACGCTGCCCCCCACCGCCACCCACCGGCTCTTTACAGGTCAACGCTGGGATGCTACAATAGGTCTGTACGACTATGGCAATTCCACTGGAATTGCTGGCCGGTTCTACGACCCCGAGACCGGCACGTTCATCCAGCCCGATTCCATCGTGCCCGACCCGGGAAACCCCATCGCGTGGAACAGGTACGCGTACGTTTACAACAACCCGGCCAACAACGTCGATCCTAGCGGCCATATTCCCGTTCTGCTCGCCGCGGCCTACTCCGTTGTCGACACAGCTTGGGACATCGTAGACGTCTACTCCGATATACGCGACTGCCTGGGCGACAGTGACTCGATGGCGTGCGCCATGCTGCCCATAGACGCTATGGCCGTGGTGGCGTTGTTCGCGGAGGGGCCATCGAACAACATCGCCCGCCGGGCGGCCAAGGCCGCGGATGTGGGGGATGCGGCGGGGGATGTGGCGCGGCGGGTGGATGATGTTCCCGCCGAGAGAGCGCTCTTCGAGGAATTTGGAGTCACGCCTGGCGAGGGGTTGAACTTGGATACTCCGTCATCTGTTAGTGGCCGTAGTTATATTACCTATGAGTTCAGAGATCCGGCGGACGGAGTAGCATATATCGGACGAGCAAGTGGTCCAGGAACGCCAAACCAGGTCATGAGGCAACGTCTTGCGAAGGGCCACGACCACTTCCTAGCTGGAGATACCTATCGCGTAATCGATGTGCAAGGAAGTCTACTTGCCAGCCAGGGGGCAGAGGAGTTCTTCATTCAAGGTTATAGAGAACAAGGCGCTATACTGCGCAATGCGATCCAAGCTCTGGATTACTCGCGCCCAGCTCGCACAACCAAGAGTTTGGATAAGCTTGATGCGTTCTTTATGGACCTGTCGTCCAGACGATTGAGGTGATACAATATGGACATCTTCATCTACTTCACGCCCAAGTTGAGCACGCCCAAGGATGAAATCGAGGATGCTCTTCAAGAGTGTCTAGGGGACAGAGGTGAAGTGACCGGTAGCGGCATTGGGGACAGAGGCGCCAATATAGATGTCGAGGTCTTTGACTCTAAACATCCCCAAGAGGTTCTCGATGACGTTGAACGCGTCCTGAAGGATCTACGCGTGCCGCGAGACACATGGCTAGTGGTCGACGGACAAAGGCGAAACCTCTTTGTCTAGGTATCTCAGTACTGGGCATTGAGAGGCTAGTAGCCAGCCAAGTCGGATGGGTTGGCGGTGGTTAGAGGTTTGAGCCAGGGCTTGCGCGTGCCGCCCTGTTCCCCTTGCCATCTCGTGATTGGCCTTGGGAGCCGCTAACCCATTTTCTCCCGCTGCCAATTCGTTGGTTTCTAAACTCGCTGTCGTGTTCTGGCCGTTCGGCGCGCTCCTCATATCTCCAGCCTAAGCTGCTCCATGACCTCGTTCGTCGGGCGCAGTAGATTTACACGAGGACCCTTGTTTGCGTTTTGAACGAACCTATTGTATCATCGTAGTGTAACCGGCTTTTTGGAGACACAATGCCCGAGATCAGTCGCTTTTTCGGAATCATCGCAGCGATGTACTATGGTGATCATGCGCCGCCGCACTTTCACGTGCGGTATGGTGAGCAGAAAGCCATCGTTGCCATCACATCGTTGACACTATTGCGCGGTAGACTGTCTCCGAGAGTCTTTGGTATGGTTGTGGAGTGGGCATCCCTTCACCAAAACGAACTGCTCGAAAACTGGGAGTTGGCGCGGCAGCAAGTACCGCTGAACAGAATAGCTCCCCTGGAGTAGGATTATGCTAAAAGACGTAGTTGCAGTCAGGCCGCTCGGCGATTATCGTTTACACGTTCGCTTTGATGACGGCGCTGAAGGCACGATAGATCTCGCCAAAGTCATCTCTTTCACCGGGATCTTTGAACCCCTCAATGACCGCGCCTACTTTTCGAAAGTAGATGTCAACCCGGATGTAGGCACCCTTTGCTGGCCCAATGGGGCAGATATCGACCCTGATGTATTATACTCCCTTGTCACCGGCGAACCAATCCCCTCTTTTGCCGAGATAGAAACAGTGCCTATCGCTTAGCCAAGCAGCTAGTGTCGAGTCAGGCTGATCCACCGGCTTATCCACGATGGCTTGGTGCACTTCTACGTCAAGGGACGTTTCCTCTGTGCCCTTGACCCGGCCTGCGCTCCAGGCTGCATGGCTTTCGCCGTTGGTAAGATTTTCGTCGAGGCAAGGGATTTCGAAGCAAAAAAGGTGTCAAAGCCACTTTCCGGGCCAAAGCAACTTGCTGGGTTGAAAGCAAGGCATTCGCCCAGGGGTAATACAGAGCACACGTTGCTTAGACCCGTTAATGGGCACAGAGTGCCTTAGAACTGCTACGAATGCCCGGCGATGCGTGACTTTGACTTACTCGGTGGGGTGGTTTATACTGTAGTTGATGCGCCTCGCTGAAGAGACTTGGTCCGTGGTTGAGGTAAGAGCGTGTCTTGGCAGTGCAGGTTCATCCTCTGTCACGGTGCTGTGGCCTCCTGAGTCCGCGGCGGGTGAGAGGGAGGAACTGTGATCTGGCAGGAGACACCTTACACAGCGTCGTTTATCGCGCTGGTGATTGCGTTGATTGTATCGGCGCTGTACGTGCGGTGGCGCAGGAGGGTTCCCTGGGCCAAGACGGGGGCGCTTCTGGTACTCGCCGGTGCGGTATGGCTGCTGGGGTACACGTTGGAGCTGGCAAGCGCTTCCTTGGCGGCAAAGATATTCTGGGCCAAGGTACAGTACGTCGGCATCGTCGTTGTCCCGACGGCCGGGCTGGCTTTCGCACTTCAATACACCGGCCATCAAAAGGTGTCAAAACCCGCCATCGTACTTTCCAGTATCGTCCCTCTGGTCACCTTATTTCTAGTCATCACCAATGAGGCTCACGGATTGGTGTGGACCAAGATCTGGAATCGGGTCGTGCCTGTTGCCTCCGGCGAGTACCTGGATTCTGATAAAACGTTCGGTATAGGGTACTGGATCTTTGTCGCACACTCATTAGTCCTCGCTTTTATTGCGTCCTTTTTGCTGATCCAGATGCTCGTCCGCTCAATTCACCTCTATCGCTGGCAATCCATTGCGTTGTTGTTCGCGATATTTATTTCTTTGCTGGGCGCCATTGCCGAAGCGTTCAGTACCTCTCCTCCCGATTTCATCGTGCTGGGATTTGCCATGGCTTGCCTGGTTGTGGCTTGGAGTCTTGCTTATCTGCGGCGGGGCGATATTAGGTCAGTGTCGTCTAGAGCCATTTTCCAGAGCATGAGCGATGGTGTCATTGTGTTGGATGATCATAACTGTGTAATCGATCTGAACTCTGCCGCTCTGTGCCTGATCGGTCGGGAGGCATCACAGGTTCTTGGGCGGCCTGTGGAGAGTGTGTGTCCCGACCTGGTTATTCCGACGGGCGATGCGACGAACGAGGAGGTGACGCTGGACAGGGAAGGGAAGCAGGTGATCTACAGCGTGGGTGCTTCCTCTGTGTTGGACCGGCGCGAGCGGCTACTGAGTCGTGCAGTCATCCTACACGACATCACAGGACTCAAGCGAGCAGAGCAGGAGATTGCCCATCATCTAGCCCGGGCCCAGGTGTTGCGCGAGGTGATGTTGGTTGCTGCGTCTACTTTGGAGTTCGACCAGGTGCTGGAGCGGGCCATAGGGGCGCTGTGGGCGATGCTAGAGGCAGAGTTTATCGGCTTTGCTATGCCCGCCGAGGATGGTGATGGACTCGAGATCTATCAATCTCAGGTTAGATTCGAGTTAACGATGAGGAATTTTCGGATACCACTGAGTGGCAGTGTCTGCGGGCATGTCTTCCAGACCGAGGAGCCGGTGGTATTGGGGGACGTGAGGCAGGTGCCTTACTACTTGGAGGGACATCCCCAAGTCCGCTCAGAGTTGGCCGTTCCGGTCCGTGCTGCCGGGGAGGTCATTGGTGTTCTCAATGTGGAGAGTTGCCGCCTCAATGCCTTTTCTGAGGAGGATTTGACCTTTTACTCCGCCATTGCAGGGCAGTTGGGGGTGGCGCTGGAGAATGCCCGACTGTACAAAGAGGTTTATCGCTACGCCGGTGAATTAGCGAATGCGGTGACAGAGTTGAGGACGGTGGATCGCCTGAAGAACGAGTTTATCCAGGGTGTCTCTCACGAGTTGCGTTCGCCTCTGGCCTTGATTCGGGGATACGCAGAGTTGCTGAGCTCGGGTGAACTTGGGGATTTATCCCCCGAGCAGCAGGGGGCTGTGGAGATCATCGCCCGGCGAGCGCGTATGTTGGGCGATATGGTGGAGGATATCACGCTGCTTCTCACGGCGGAGGCGCGTGTCCTGATGCGACAGCCTCTGGCAATTGATGACCTGGCTCGTGCATCAGTGGAGGATTTTCACCTGGCGGCCGATCAGGCCGATTTGACGTTGAGGGTAGAGGGCGCCTCCGATCTGCCCCACGTAAACGGCGTGCCCGTCTATCTGCGCCGGTTGCTCGATAATCTAGTCGGCAATGCGATCAAGTTCACTCCAGCTGGCGGCACGATCACCGTGCGCGTGTACCAGGAGGGCGAATGGATCGTGTTGCAGGTGGCGGATACGGGCATTGGCATTCCACCCGACGAGCAGGAGCGAATCTTTGATCGATTCTACCAGGTAGATGGCTCTACCAAGCGACGGTACCGTGGCTTTGGGCTGGGTCTGACGTTGGTGAAAGAGATCGTCGAAGCCCATGATGGCACGGTCGACGTCGAGAGCGAGGTGGACGGGGGGGCTGTCTTTACCGTCAGACTGCCAGTCGCCGAAGAGAGTGTGAGCTGAGATTCGTGTCTTTGGTAGAGAGGGAGAAGTTTATAGCCGCTAACCCATCGTTCCCCAGGCGAGGCCTGGGGTTTGCTTTTCTGCCATCACCCTGTACCACGCAGATCACCAAGACCGTTTGCCCCCCATATCGAACTGTGTTACAATCCCTGCCAGGTTTTTGGGAGGAGTCGCTTGCGCTGCTCCCTTCCATCACCTCGATCCTGCGGCGTGGAATCCCCAAGACGCGTTCAGGGAGCAGCGGCAGGAAGAGGCGCTACGGAGGTAGGTCATGCTTTGTCCATTCTGCCTTGCCGACGTCCAGTTCGTCCTGGAGAAAGGCTATTTCTGCCCCGAATGCAACGAGCAGGTGCCGCCGATGTACGTGCGGGGCTACAAGGAGTTCCCGCCTCTGGTCGTCAGCGCCGTCGGCCTGCGCGGGCACGGCAAGACCATCTACTTTGCCAGCCTGTTCTACCTGCTGAAAGAGTCGCCCCTGTCCGCCTTCTGGCAGCCCGATTTCTTTGCCCTGAGCTTGAGCGACCGGGACCTCGAGACGGTCCACAGCAACGCCAAGATGCTCAAGGATGGCAAGCTGCCGGGCTCCACGCCGATGAACTTTCCCCGTCCCACCATGCTGCGCGTGGCCGGCATCCCCATGTGGCCCAAGCAGCGCAACTGCACCCTGGTGTTTTACGATACCAGCGGGGAATCGTTCGAACGAGCGAGCGAGCTGGTCAAGTACGCCCGCTTCGCCCAGCAGGCGGAGATGGTCATGCTGTTGATCAGCCTGTCCGATATGCCCGATCCGGCCCACGATATGCGCATGCTGCTCAACACCTACATCATCGGCATCGAAGACCTGGGCGGCAGCACGCGGCATCAGGACCTGATGGTCGTCTACACCAAGGCCGACGAGATGGACGAGCGTCTTTCCGCCTCCCCTTGGAACGAGGTACAGACTTATCTCAACAACGGCTCGGTGAACAGCCTGGCGCAGGTGAAGGGCTACCAGCGCCAGATGTACGAGATATCCAATTGCCTGTACGATTTTACCCGGATCAAGCTCAAGGCGGACGAGTTTATGAACCTGGCGCAGACCAATTTCCGGGGGGTGGGATTCTCTATCGTCTCCGCCTTGGGATCTGCGCCGGAGGACGGGCATATGGCCGTAGAGGTCAACCCGCTGCGCGTCCTCGACCCGGTGATATGGATGATCGGCCGGTCGCCCTCTCTATCGGAAAAGCGTTCGGGTTGTGCTGAGCATTTGAATTGGATGACTTTTGCGTTCCTGGGCGGCGTGATCTATGGCGCGGTGGGTGGAGTCCTGGGCGGTTTGATGGGCGGGTACCGGAGTTCGGCGATATGGGCGCTGGTGCTCGGGATGCTCTTGGGCCTAGTGGGTGGGTTCATGGGCGGGCAGATCGCCAAGAACTGGAAGGTCCTCCTCAGCCCCAAGCAGTGGGCTTCGGCGTCGATAGGGGTTCTGGTGGGGTCCGGGGGGATAGGGGGCGCGGTAGGCGCGGTGGTTGGGTTCCTGGAAGTGCTTCTCACCCGAGGATAGCTTTCGCGTGCGTATCGGCTTGGAGGAATGGGCTTGGTGAAGGCTGAGGTGCAGGCCTGGCAGCACATCTATACGAGTGTGGAGCGGGATCAGTCGCCGCACGAGCGAGCGGGCTTCCAGACCCTCTTTTACAGCCGGTCCGGTTTGACCGAGGCCGAGGTGAAAGAGATGGAGGCGCGCCTGGTCTATTTCCCGTCCGCGATAGAGCCTGTCAAGCGCCTGTGCTCCACGATCTCGACAGGCAAGGTCATGGTGGCCCAGATCGTGCACCTGCCCGAACCCGACCGCCTGGGGCGCAAAGGGCGCTACCTGGCCCATAACTTGGTGTTCGAGCCCCCGGCGTTCGAGCAGATTGACTGTGATCCCTTCCTCGTATTCCGTCAGTTTCCGTTCGTCACCACCGTCGCGCAAGCCCTGGAGGCGGGAGATTCCGAGACCGGCGAGATGCCCCCCGTTTCCTTCCAGATCGCCCGGTCGCCTGCGTCCGGGATCGAGGCGGCCCAGGCCTGGCCGGAGCAGGATTTGGGACATCTGGCGCTGTTGGCGTTGCGGGCCGGCCGGTTGGCCGGCGACCGGTTGTCGGTCGCCTTCATCGGGGAGCCGGCCCAAGTGGAGTGCGCGTTGGAGGCTGCATGCTTTGCCGTGCCCACGTCCCTGCGCCCGCGCTGCGGGTTCGATACCTACTTTCACGGCTGCAACCCCGTGAGTGTTTACTACTGGGGCCTCGGCCTGCTGGAAACCCCCGGGAATCGCCGCCTCTTCAGGGTGGATGCGCAGTCCCGGCGCCTTGAGGGACAGGTGGCCGGCCGGCCGGAGACGGCCTACGAGCGCTGGGCCGTGGGTTGCATAGAGGAATGCAGATTAGAGACCCTGGGCCGCTATCGCGACCACGCGTTTGCCCTGTGCGAGTGGCTGGAGGGCCGCGCCTGCACCGATTCACTGATCGAGGCTGCGCCGACCGAGGTGGTTGACTCTGTTTTTCGATTCAACCGTGAACGCGTGCAGGTGTTGCTGCGCACAAAGTTGGAGGAAGCGCTGCCCGATATCTTGGCGCGTCGTGCTTTCCAACACCTTGGCGCCCGGACCACTGAAATTCTTGACCAGTTGCGGAAGAGATTTCGGCTATCCGAGCTGATGGAGGCGCTGTACCGGGCTTACGAATCTCAGGGGTTTCGCACGCCGCCTCTTGAGGAGATCCAGGCCATCGAATGGCTGCTACAACGGGCCGATCACGCGTTCCTACGCCTGCTCCACATCTGCTGGACCGATCAATCCTTCGACGCGCTGCACCGCGAGCTTCGGCTCCTCCGTGATGACGCGTATCAGCGGTTCGTCCAAACCGCGCTGCGCTTCGGCTTTGTAAAGATTTTGGCACTCCCTGTTCCGGGTAGAGGGGAGGCGTTTCTGGACGTGTATCTGGACATGGATGGTTCGGCGCGCGTTGGCTTGGCTGCCCTCGTGCGGACGCTGCTGGGAGTGGGAGAAGCAAGCTGTCTTGAGCGATTGACTCCTTACGTCCAGGCTCAATCGGAGCAGGAACTGCGCGCCCTGGCAAGGATCGTCGCCAAACGTCCTGGCATACCCGAGCCCTTCCGGCACGCCGTCGGCGATGCCGTCGCGGCTTTGCCGGCTGGAAGAACGGGCTTCCTGGCTCAACTGGTGGACGACTGGACCGCTTGGTTTGAACGATAGACGACGGCTAGACGAATTTGCCTTCTATTCTGAGCCGTGCTACAATCTGCCCTGGGAGAGCGGGCTCTCTAAACAAATGTGTGTCTGATGACGGGTAACGAGGTGCGAAATGAGCGATGGCCTGGCGTTGGTAATCGAGGATCACGAGGATATCTCTGCTCTGTTTTGCATGGTGTTGCAGGAGGCCGGGTTTCAGACCGAGATTATCGGCTCCGGCGACGAGGCCGTCGCCCGGCTGGCCGACATGGTGCCGGACGTGGTGATCCTGGATTTGCATTTGCCCGGCGTCCAGGGAGACCAGATCCTGCATCAGATTCGCAACGATGAACGGATGGCAGAGACGCGCGTGGTCGTCATCACCGCCTATGCGGCTTTGGCCAGGACCCTCCAGGATGAGGCCGACTTGGTGCTCATCAAACCCGTTAGCTTGAATCTCTTGCGCCGTCTGGTCGGACGCTTGCGATCGGTCGATGAGTGGGAGGGCGACATGCCCAACGTCATTGGGCCTGGAGATGAAGTGGAGTGAGAGACGTCTGCCGGCTTTGATGCTATCGATTTGTGCGCGTTATACCGAGCCCCGCCTACGAAGCGGGACTCTTTTTTCATCCGGTGCGTAAAAAGCATAGGAAAGGATGCGTTTTGTGAACACTTTCTTGCTCGTTCTGGTCATCCTGCTCGCTATCGCAGCCGCGTTGTTTGGCGCCTTGCCTCTCGTCTCGCGCATCCGCTTTCGCCTGTCGTCGCGGCGCAACCAAGCCCGGCTCGGGCCGGAGGCGCCGATCCTCGAGGTGGACGGCCTCCGCTTCCGCGATCTGAACAAGAACGGCCGCCTCGACATGTACGAGGATCACCGCCGCTCTGTCGAGGAGCGCGTCGCAGACCTGCTGGGACAGATGACGCTGGAGGAAAAGGTCGGCATGCTGTTCCAACCGATGATTGCCTGCACGCAGGAAGGCGATTTGATCGAGAAGAAACCCGTATTTGTGAACAGGGTGCCCACCTCCGAGTTGGTCGTCGGGCGGCAGATCAGGCACTTTAACATCACCAACTCGGTCGCGCCGGGAAAGATGGCCAGGTGGCATAACCAACTGCAAAAGATGGCCGAGCGCACCCGGCTGGGTATCCCCGTCAGTGTCAGCTCCGATCCGCGTCACACGTCCCGGCAGACCTTGGGTGCCACCGTCGCCACCGAGGGCTTTTCCCGGTGGCCCGAGCCGCCGGGCCTGGCGGCCACCGGCGACGAGGAGTTGGTGCGCGACTTTGGCGGCGTGGCCCGGCAGGAGTATCTGGCCGTCGGCATCCGTGTCGCGCTGCACCCGATGGCCGACCTGGCTACTGAGCCGCGCTGGGCGCGCATCAACGGCACCTTTGGCGAGGACGCCGAGTTGGCCGCGCGCATGACGGTCGCCTACATCAAGGGCTTCCAGGGCGAAGAACTGGGCGCGGAAAGCGTCTCTTGTATGATCAAGCACTTTCCCGGCGGCGGCCCGCAGAAGGACGGCCTCGATCCCCACTTCCCGTATGGTCGGGAGCAGGTGTATCCCGGCGATAATTTCGACTACCATCTGATTCCCTTCGAGCGCGCCTTTGCCGAGGCCGAGATCACGCAGGTGATGCCCTACTATGGCATCCCGATGGATCAGACCAGCGAGAACGTCGGCATGGCGTTCAACAAGGACATTATCACCGGCCTGTTGCGCGAGCGCTACGGCTTTGACGGCGTGATCTGTTCTGATTGGAACATCTGTGAGACGTTCAAGCTGTTCGGGCTGTTCAAGTTCATGGACTCGACCTCGTGGGGCGTCGAGCACCTCACGCCCACCGAGCGCTTCCTCAAGGCCATCCAGGCTGGCATCGACCAGTTTGGTGGCCAGGATCAGACCCACCGCATCCTTGAGTTGGTCGCGGCGGGCAAGGTGGGGGAGGCGCCCATCGACGAGAGCGTGCGGCGGCTGCTCCGTCTTAAGTTCAAGTTGGGCCTGTTCGAGACCCCCTACGTGGATGAGGACGCGGCGGACGCGATCTGCGGCAGTCCCGAGTTCCGCGAGAAAGGCCGCCTGGCCCAGCGTAGGTCCATCGTCCTGCTCAAGAACAGCGAGACAGCCGAGGGCGCGTTCCTGCCGCAGGCCGGCCGTCCCAAGGTGTACGTGGAGAACGTGGATCGCGAAATCGTAGGCCGGTACGCCGATGTGGTCGAGACGCCCCGGGAGGCCGATCTGGCCATCCTGCGCTTGCGTACCCCCTGGCGGCGGATGGGGCGGGGCTTTTTGGAGAAAATATTCCACCAGGGCGATCTGGATTTCGAGCCGCAGGAAAAGGCGCGCATCCTGCAGGTACTGGATGCCGTCCCCACCGTCGTCGACATCTACCTCGAGCGCGGCGCGGTGATCCCCGAGATCGCTGAACGCTGCGCGGCCTTGCTGGCGACCTTTAACGTCGCCGACGATGCCGTGCTCGACGTGGTCTTTGGCCAGTTCAACCCTGGCGGCAAGCTGCCCTTCGAGATGCCGCGCAGCATGGAGGCGGTGCGCGCGCAGAGGGAGGACGTGCCCTACGACTCGGAGAACCTGCTGTTTCCCTTCGGGCACGGCCTCGGTTATGCGACGTCACACGCGCAGCAGCAGACCGATCAGGAAGCTGGTCCCGTTCATCAGCAGGCTGAGGGCGGCGACGTGCCTCAGTGACGTGGTGCGCCGGCTGACCAGGTAAATGAAGCCGGTTTCGAACGCCACGGCGAATACCTCTGCAAGACCCACAACCAACCCGGATGGGAGCGGCAACAGTGGGAAGACGAACCACACGACGGGGATAGTGAGGATGCTACCCAGCGGCACCCAGCCCAGTATCGTTCTCGATAGGTGAAAGGTGCTCACATAGATGGTCGCGACGAGGAGTTCGAAGGCGATGGTGGCCGCCAGGGCCGAGCAGCAGCAGCCGGGCACGATCTGTACTTCCTTGACCTGTAGGGATGATTCCAGCACGATGACCTTGTACTTGGCGTCCCGGGCCGCCTTGGTAAAGACGTTGCTCTCCCGTACGCGGTCCGTGAAGGTGATGACCAGCTTCATGTAGGTGGCATACCCGTACGCCATCGAGGAGCAACTCGTCGCCGTGCACTCAAAGCGCTGCGGGCCGGCCTCTCCTAGAGGGTCGCCGGACTCGCAAGTCTCGTCCTCGCACTGGATCAACTCCCCCGCCACGATGTCGACCGGGTCGATCTGGTACTCGAACTCGAAATCCGCCGTCGGTTTCGGGCCCACGTCGGCGCGGGCGGTAGCCGGGGGGAGCAGCGCCGCCACGGTGGCGAGGATGAAGACGAGTCGGTGAAGCAGGCGAAATTCGGACGTGAAACTTGACCTCATAGCGCACCTCCTGTTGGATGGTTGATCTGGGGCGTCCCCAGGTGATTCCAGTATAGCGCAGATTCCGCCGCAGGACAACACTTTCTTGACAACTCTTTTGTCTCGTGTTAGAATGACACGAAGTTAGGTGAAAGATGAAGACGATCCTGGTTCCCGCTCCTGCTAACGCTATCCGACCGCAGCCACGTTCGCTGCGGAGGTTGGGTTAGTGCTGAGTGGGTACCAGATCAGTGTAAGTCGAGCCAGCCTCCAAGTGAATTTGGAGGCTTTTTGCTTTTTTGTCAGGTGATGAGCAACGGGTCGGGTTTGCAGATCAACGTGTTGGCCGTCCCTGATCGGCCCCAGCCAAGCTCAGCGTGGGGGTCTGGTTAGTGCTACTCTAGCACCACAAGCCGCTAGCTTGAGTGACCAGCCTCCCATAGCAAGGAGGCTGGTTGTGTTTATAGAAACAGGAGGTGAAAGATGGGAACCGTAGTGCAGGAAGGTTTAAGGGGAGTGGTCGTTGGCAACAGCTCGATATGTATCATAGACGGCGAGGAAGGCAGCCTTCGCTATCGAGGCATCGACGTGGGCGAGTTTGCCCGGCACGCGACCTACGAGGAGACGGCCTACTTGCTCTGGTTTGGCGAGTTGCCTACGCAGGCGCAGTTGGAAAAACTGAGCAGTCTGCTGGTAGAGTACCGGGATCTGGATTGGGGTGTCAAGCACGTGATCCGGGCGCTGCCCCGAACACTCGAGCCGATGGAGGCCCTGCGGACGGTGGTCTCGGTGCTGCCAAGCTCCGACCCCCAGTCGAACGACTACAACTATGGCGCCAACATCGACAAGGCGATTCGCCTGACGGCCAAGTTCCCGACGGTCGTGGCCTATTATCAGCGCCACCAGGAAGAGCAGGAGTTCGTGTCGCCGGACCCCGACCTGGGCTACGCGGCCAATTTCCTCTACATGCTGCGCGGCGAACGCCCCTCGCCATTTGAGGCCGAGACGATGAACCAGACCGTGGTCCTGATGGCCGAACACGGCTTTAATGCCTCCACCTTTGCGGCGCGGGTCACGGCCAGCACGTTCTCCGACATGTACTCGGCCATCACCACCGCCGTGGGCACGCTCAAGGGGCCGCTGCACGGCGGGGCCAACCAGCGGACAATGGAGATGATGCTCAAGATCGGCACGCTGGAGAACGTCGAGACGTTTATCGCGCGGGAGCTGGAGACCAAGCGGCGCATCCCCGGTTTTGGCCACCGCGTCTACCGCCGCATGGCCGACCCGCGTGCGGCTTATTTCGAGGAAAAATTAAAGGCCCTGAGTGAAGAGGCCGGCGATATGCACTGGTACGACATGGCGGTCAAGATTGCCCAGGTCGTCCACGATGCCAAGGGGCTGTATCCCAACGTCGATTATTTCTGCGGGCCGCTGCTGTACACGCTGGGCATCCCGATGGACCTCTTTACCCCGATCTTTGCCATCAGCCGCATCGCCGGTTGGACGGCCCACATGATCGAGCAGTACGAGAACAACCAGTTGCTGCGCCCGCTTTCGAACTATACGGGCGAGCGGGTCAAAGCGTACGTGCCTATCGAAGCACGCACCGGCAGTCCCAACCCCTTCTTTGGAGAATAGGAGGCCCAATGGCACACACTCTCGCGCAAAAGATCATCGCCGCGCATCTCGTGGGTGGCGAGATGGTGGCGGGGCAAGAGATCGCCCTCGAGATCGACCAGACGCTGACGCAGGACACCACCGGCACGATGGTGTGGCTCGAGTTCGAGGCCATGGGCCTGCCCCGCGTGCGCACCGAACGCTCGGTGGCCTACATCGACCACAACCTGATCCAGGCCGATTTCCGCAATCCCGACGACCACCGCTACCTGCAGACGGTGTCAACCAAGCACGGCGCGTACTGCTCCCGTCCCGGCAACGGCATCTGCCACCAGGTGCATCTGGAGCGCTTTGCCGCGCCGGGCAAGACGCTGCTGGGCTCCGATAGCCACACGCCCAACGCCGGTGGCTTGGGTATGCTGGCCATCGGCGCGGGCGGACTGGACGTGGCGGCGGCGATGGGGGGCGCGCCCTTCTACCTGACTAGCCCTGAGATCGTGGGCGTCGAGCTGACAGGCGAACTGGGACCGTGGGCCACGGCCCGCGACGTCGTCCTCGATCTGCTGCGGCGCCTATCGGTCAAGGGCGGCGTGGGCAAGATCATGGAGTATTATGGTCCCAGCGCGGCCGCGCTCACCGTGGATCAGCGGGCCACCATCTGCAACTTTGGCGCCGAGCTGGGCGCGACCACGTCCATCTTCCCCAGCGACGAGCAGAGCAAGGTCTACCTGGAGGCACAGGAGCGGGGTGAGGTGTGGCAGCCGCTGGCCGCCGATCCCGGTGCCGAGTACGACGAGATCATCGAGTTGGATCTGAGCACGCTGGAGCCGTTGATCGCCAAGCCGTCGATGCCGGATCGGGTGGTCAAGGTGAGTGAGGTCGAGGGGACGCCGGTGGCCCAGGTGTTCGTCGGCGCGTGCGTCAACTCTTCCTACGAGGACCTGACGACGCTGGCAAAGGTGCTCGAGGGCCAGACGGTGCACCAGGGCGTCAGCCTGGTCGTGGGGCCGGGCTCCAAGCAGGTGTATACGATGATCGCTGAGAGCGGCGCGCTGGCCAATTTGATCAAGGCCGGAGCGCGCGTGCTCGAATCGGCCTGTGGGCCGTGCATCGGCATGGGTCAGGCCCCGGCCACAGGCACCGTCTCGGTGCGCACCTCGACGCGCAATTTCAAGGGCCGCAGCGGCACCGCCGACGATCAGGTCTATTTGGCCAGCCCGGCTACAGCCGCCGCCACCGCCCTCTACGGCGAGATCACCGACCCGCGCAGGTTGGGCCAGCCTCTGCAGATTGCGTACCCCGCCCTCTTTGCCGTGAACGACAACATGATCCTGCCCCCGGTCGAGAACCCGGATGGGGTGGAGGTCATCCGTGGGCCAAACATCAAGCCGCTGCCCGAGTTCCGCCCGCTTTCCGACGCGATCGAGGGCCGGGTGCTGATCAAGGTGGGCGACAACGTCACCACCGACGACATTTCCCCCGCTGGAGCCGCGATCCTGCCGCTGCGCTCCAACCTGCCTGCCATCTCTGAGTACGTCTTTAATCTCGTCGACCCGGACTTTGTGCAGCGGGCCAAAGCGTGGGGTGGGGGATTCATCGTCGGCGGTGTCAACTACGGCCAGGGCTCCAGCCGCGAGCACGCGGCGCTCTCGCCGATGTACC